>JAUVWI010000056.1 GCA_030604195.1 Spirochaetales bacterium | reverse complement strand
GAATATGGAATTAAAAATAGGGGATTAGAGATCCCCTATCCTTATAAGGAATTGGAGGTAGAAGTAGATTTTCCAGATTTTGATTGGTAGGACTCGGCAGAGTTTATATCATCGAACAATGCCGATTGTCTTAATCTTAATAATCTGCTCATTGCGATTTTTGTTGATTAGACTAAATTTGCGAATTCAAAACTGATGCTTTATAATTATTTGTAGTACCATGAACAAGGCGTTTATATGAGGGAGCCCTATTTAGACTTAGCACTTCACCATTCGAGGGTACCTCTCAATAAATAAAAAAAGGAGTAAGACAAATGGCTAAACCGACCTATCAGGATGCAACCCTTATTCTTAAAATGGCTCAATGGGGTGCAAGTCCAGGAATGGATGGCGCAAAGAACTGGCTGTGGAGCGATGAGTTTATCCCAGATTATTCCGAGTTTATCAAGAAATACCCGCGAGGTAGTGAAGGGAACGGCAATGCCTCTAAAGTCTGTAGCTGGATGGAAACTCTTGGTACCCTTTATAAACACAAACTGATTAACGAGGAACTGCTGTTTGATTGGCTGGCGGTAGACCTTATGTGGGAGAGGCTTAAGGGGTTTGCCCTTGGAGTGAGGGATGAGGTAGGGTACCCTGGACTATTTGAAAATTTTGAGGCCATGGCAAAAGCCCAAAAAGGGTAATACAGCACCACCTTAACCTATTGTTGTAACTTGCGGGACATTGAAATGATAGCTTGCTGAGCATATTTTCCGCAAAAGAAAACAACATTAGGCCACTTTCGCCCGTTACTGGTTCCTGGAATCTTGCTTTACGACAAATACAAAAATGAGGTATCTTATACGTACGTTATATCGTACGGAGAATGCTATGGGTGCTATTAATGCTACAAACGCCAGAAAGAACCTTTACAAACTCATTAAAGAGATTGGGGAATCGCATAAGCCTATTACCATAACAGGGAAGGAAAGCTCCGCTGTTCTAGTGAGCGAAGATGAGTTTGAAAATGAAGCTTAATGTTATGAGCTTTACATATCAAATCTTGTATTTGAAGAATTAAGTAAATTATCGAACCAAGAAAAAAGAGAAACAATTGAAGATTTACTATACAAGCATAAGGTAAATATGCTTCAGCTAACAAAAGAAGCTCAAGAATTGGCTAATCTTTACATGAAAAAAGGGGCTATTCCTTCCAGTGAACCGGAATATGCACATATTGCTGTTGCCACTGTTAATAGAATTGGGTCATTGGCTTCCTGGAACTATAAGCATATAGTGAGTATTAATCCGATAAGGAAAATACACGAAATAAACTCAAAAGAAAAATATCAAATTATTGAGATTGGATCATTAGAAATCTATGGAGGGGCTAAATATGGGAACTTATAAAAATGATTTTACAAAAGAAGATGATCAGATGCTATGGGAGCTCCACGAAATTAGACATCAATTAGCAGAAGAACATAAATCTATGTCAATTGAAGGCATTAATAAAAGAGCTAATGAATATTGGAAAAAATTGAAGAAGCGAAGCTCAGCAAGAATTCATGCTTAGTTGATTATCTTTAGTTTTCCACAAAGGTGCACCCAGTGTGGGTACTTTCGCCGGAAGCGCTATCAGCAGTATAATAAATTGATTATACTACACATAACAAATTAGGAGAGCGCCTATGGCATTCAGAACTCTTTTTATTGCTCATGCACCGGACGCAGACAAAGAAAGACACCGAAGTGTTATTGATACGGGCATGTATCATCTTTTTACGGTTGTTGTTAAAAGCCAAGAAGAAGCCGTTGAGGTAAGCGCTGATTTTGTCAAAAGAAAACACATTGACTCAATATTGCTTTGCCCTGGATTCAGCCATTCTGATGTAGCTGAAATTGCCAAAACGGTAGGAAGTGATGTTGCTGTTGCTGTAGCAAGAGGGGATGGGCCAAGCAGTAAAGTTTCACAAGAGGCGAGGAAAAGAGAAGGATACCTGAGAAATACCAAAGATGGATCGATGCTAAGAGTGAAAAATACGATGAAGATATCACCTGATTCCAATATTTAGCAAAAACAAATCTTCAAAAACATGGTGTCCATTTTTCGGATGCTGAGATTGTTTTTAATGATCCCAACGCCTTACCAGGGAGGATATAAAATCTGAAGGCGAACAACGCTTTGTGACTATAGGAAGTGATGCCATTGAACGTATCCTTGTTGTCGTTTATGCTTATCGCGGAGAAGATATTCGATTGATTTCTGCACGCACCGCGAAAAAAAAGAGAGAAGTAATTATGAAGATCGAAGAAACAGCGAGAATTATTTCAAAGCTTCAAAATACCTCAACCAACTCGGCCATAGTTATAATATGACGGGATTTTAGGTTATAATGTAATCACATTACGGCTGTCAAGACAGAAACTGATATGCTGTTGGCATATTAATCAACGTCCGGATTGTGACTTCTGATCTTTCTATTGACTGGATTGGTGAAGGAACAGGGCAATCCGACAAGGCACTTCCCACAAACGTCCGTCTTCCCGATCTGCTTGAACCTGTGCTCGTTCTTCAGACACATCTCATAGCAGTTCCGCCGATCGAAGTGATCCTTGAACAGGGCAGTATTGACACATCGGTCAACGCATTGCGAGCATGATGAATCCCATAGCAGTCTTCGACTGCAATGGACTTAAAATTTCTTGCTATAATAACAAGCTTTTCAGCTATCATAGCATATCGATACAGGCAGGCTTCCTCATTCATCGGCACATCCGGGGTGACACTCAGATCCGTAACGAAACTACCTATTCTTCCGCAACATCCGCGCTCGGTGATCAGCATATTGTTAAGACCGAAGTTGCCTATACCCGCGGCATAGGCAATATGTCTGTGGGACCAGTTGCTGACCAGTTTTTCTTTATCGAAATTGTGCGTAGCCGGTGTGGTTACCGCATAGTAGTTCCTTGCTGCGAAAAATTGCTTCAGGTGCTCGCCGAGTGCCTCTATCAGTCTGTTTGTCTCTACACATGCGACAGCCCATTCTTGTGACGCCAATTCTCCTTTGATGTTGCTCCTGCCCACGAGTTTCTCAAATGGCAAGAAGAAGGCAATCACGGTCTTTGCCGCCGGAAGAAGTTCCCGGGGAAGCAGATGCGCAGGTGAGACTGCACGCCTCAGGATCTTGAAAATCGGGTCCCCGGCATCAGCGAATCCGACAATCGGTTTGGCCCACCCCGTGGCCGTACGGTTTTCTGTCTGATACTGTGCTGTGAATAGCTCAATCTCAGTTACGATTTTTTCTTTCATGCTTTATACGTCGAACATTAAGCTGACATGCGCCCTCGCAGGCTGAAGGGAAAAACACCTCACAGGGTCTCTGGGTCTCTCTTCTGGGGGCAAGTCAGTTAGCTTCTTCAATGTAATCGATCCTTTCTTGTTAAGTATTTTCTCACCCTTCCGGCAAGGTAGATCGGTACGTGTAATCGTGGACCTCGGCTTTCTATATTTCTTGCGCTGAACACGATGCTTTTTCCTGGCTTGTAACGCTCCTCATATACTCTCAGGCTTTTTGACTGTGTGATATTACCGGCCTTGACCTCAATAGGAATGATCCCATCGACTGATTCAAGTAGAAACTCGACTTCCGCAGTTCGTCCGACCCAACAGTACAATGCCGAGACCCCTGACGATCGCAACTCCTGTGCTACAAAATTTTCGGCAACATATCCTTTATAAGTTTTAAAGTCATACTTCAGAAAACGGGACGGATCGATACCACTGAAAGCGCCCAGCAGACCCACATCGAAGAAGTATTGTTTGAAGCGATTTTCTTTCGAAAAACCGGAGAGCGGTGTCTCCGCCCTCTCTACCAGGGACGTACGTAGAATCAGACAGGCTTTCTCCAGCCAGCTCAAGGGAGAGGCCAGCCGCTCATAGCCGCGTATCCCGGGAACAGCGTCTTTAAACCGGAACTTTGGTGCGGAGCCATCCTGAGAACGCGCCAACTGATGCGTTACGTTGCGCCAAAGGCGCTCGATGTGTAGAGCATTGATTTTTCCCGAATGTTTGGCGATATCCGCCATATATGTTTCCAAAAGATCATGTTGAACTCCGCGGATATCCTTCATTGCTTTGTACTGGTCTTCGATTTTTTCCCTGTAAAGGGCAACAACTTCCGGCAAACCGCCGACAATTAGGTACCGTTTCCACAAGTCCCATAATCGATCATGGGCCATTTGGGGCAGGCGATGGGAAAAAACATGGGAACGGAGTAATTCAACCAGGCGCTGCTTCCCCATGCCCTCAAGGAATTCTTCGAAACTCATGGGATACATGTCCAGAAGGGTGACCTTGCCCACCGGAAACGATCCATCGGCCAGGTATACGCCCAACAGCGAACCTGCGGTGCAAAGCGCCAGCTCCGGTATTTGTTCGCAGAAGTATTTAAGTGAGGTTAACGCTCTCGGGCAGTGCTGGATTTCATCGAATATGACCAGATCGGATTGCTTATCGATCGATGTATCGAGGTAGAACTGCAGTTCCTCAAGAACGCGAGCCGGATCGAGATTTTTTTCGAACATCGTTCTGGCCCTTTCATCCTGCTCAAAGTTGATATAGTGATAATGTGGAAAGGATGTTTTTCCGAAATCCAACAGGCTGTAGGTTTTACCCACCTGACGGGCACCTCGCAGTATCAGAGGTTTTCGCTTACTGCTGTTCTTCCATTGCAATAATGCTTGGTTAATACTGCGCTTCATAGGAATAAATTACCCATAAATAGTATTTTCTGCAAGGACTTTTATTAATTATCTATCATTTTCTGCAAGGACTTTTTCCCATAAAGGGTACCTCGCCTTGGCGGATCATTTTTTCTTTAAGGCAGCTTTGCTTCTATTTTTTTCAGTTCCATTTCCATATATTCGACTGCCCATTCTTGTGACGCCAATTCTCCTTTGATATTGCTCCTACCCACGCTTTTCTAAAATGGCAAGAAGAAGGCAATCTCAGTTACGATTTGGTCTTTCATAATCTCATTTAATGAGAACCTCAGTCTTCCTTTCCTCTTCCTTCCACCAATCAGTTGTCTCACTTGTAACATGACGGTACGAAACCCCAAGGCTGGCAAAATGCTTTCCGGCGCATCTGATTTTTCTGCCTTCATTGGAGTGCTGAAGCATAGCAAGATCGATATTCCCTTTTGTCTCTCGAACAAGCTCTAGTTTTAAACGGTGTTGATCATCCCAGCGGAGCATCCCCCAGTCGGGATTATAGTTACCAATGATCCTGGGTATTCGTATCTTGAAAGCAGGAGGAAACTTGAAAAAAAGAATAACATTTTCATCATCATTAAGCCTTTCAACGAATTCGAACTCATTTTCTGAATCACATTGAACCAGGTCATAGATTGATGAAGTCTCATTTCCAGCAATCAACTCTTTTTTGGGAAATGTTTTATCTTCAGGAAACATCTGTTCCGTATCCCGTTCAATGATTTCTTCTGTAATTGTGTATTCTATCCGTTCAGCCACATGATCTGCTAACTGATCCTTCAGAATTGGAATAAATATTCCGGCAAAGCCTTCGGGATTTTTAACAAAAGATTCTTTTACTCCCTTGTTCAGTTTCTTGAAAATTGATAGTACTGTTTCGCGGGTCATGGAAAGCTCCCGGGCAGTTCTTTCAATCAGATTAAATTTAGGAAGGTTTTCAACAACTTATGATTCATGACGGGTAGTGAATGACTGGCCCTGTTCTGTAGAAAACAGGATTGCCTTATCCCGATTCAACTCACCGGCTTCTGAAAAAAGGACCCTTCCAGTTTCTCCTTCGCCGGATATTTCCACAATTTTAAAGCCCTTATAGACTGGGTTTTTTGTAAGTTTCACCAGGTCATTTCCAGCTTTATAAAAATGAACCGAACTCTCCTCCTGTCCTAAAGAATCACTTTTAGATAGTTTTATCTTCGCCTCTTGACCGTGAACATCAATAAGATCGAGGCGGTAATTTGTGATGATATAATTCCCTTTTGTAATCACAATATGAGGTTCGGGGAATGCTGTAGTATTTAGCTTGCTAACAACTATCTTTATAAACTCCTCAGTTTCAATATTAATCTGATACTCGGTCTTCTGAATCAGCTTATTCCAGAAGTTCTTGAAGTCTCTTGAGTTGTAGATACTCTCATTTCTATTTACGGTCTCTTTCTCTGAAGCATTGGCCGGCCTGGCAGGAAGAAGATCGCCTGTTTCTGCGTATTCTCTCTGCAAACGGTCAACATAATTGGCATAGCTTTCATTAGAAATCACTGTCAGTGTGTTCAGCCTGCGGTCCAGCATCCGATAACCGCTTTGGGTTACCGGTAACCGCAACCCTCGACCAACTGTCTGTCTTCTTTGCTTTTCACTGCTAATTTCCCGTAAAGCACAGATCTGAAAGACATTCGGATTATCCCATCCTTCCCGGAGAGCGGAATGAGCAAAGATGAAGCATACCGGTTCCTCGAAGGAGAGAAGCTGTTCCTTCTTCTTCATTATGAGTTCATAGGCTGCCTTTTCGGCTTCCTTATCTGCTACTGTTTTTGAATCATTCTCAAAAGCTGTATCTATGAAACGCTCAGGTTCTTTCTTTGTCCCCTTCTTTTTAGCAAAGTATCCTTCCCTGACATCCGATGCCTTAAATTGGGAGAAGTCAGAGTTTCGATTTTTCAAGAGTTTGAAGGTTTCATCAAAAATCTTTTTTATAACTCCATCATCTTCGACATAGTTTGCTACTCTATCTATAAAGAATAGTGTCAAGACTTTTATTCCGTAGGGTTTTAATTCTTTTTGCTTCGACAGATGAATTTTAATTGTTTCTTCAATCTGACGTTTAAAGAGAGCTTCACGGGAAATGGAAACCAAGCGTTCTTCCGAAAGATTGAACCGTTCACCATTCTTGAAACTAACAAACTCCTCTTTTAGATTGATCTCATCGACAATCCACCCCGCATAAGCGGGATTTTTGGTCTTAGTCTCAAGATTGGCCTTTCCACTCACCTCAATTTCCGTATCTTCAAGGCTTCCCCTTGTATTCACCATCAGTTGGAAGCGGGCAATAATATTTTTCCCCTTCTTCTCGATAGCCGCAAGTCTGATATATTTTTCATTCTGACTCTTATTTTGTGCTTCTATCATTCCAAGCACTTCAATCTTTTTAACCAGATTTCTCCGGAAGGCTTCAAAAGGCGTCAGCTTGTAAGCGGTATTGGGGGCCTCCTTGCCCGGAGTCGCACTATAGTTGATGGCGAATAACGGCTTAAATGTCCGAAGGGCAGCTTTCGATTTCTCTGTTGTGTAGTTCTGGGATTCATCGAGAATCAAAATCGGGCGGGTCTCTTGAACGTATTGAAAAGGATATCGTTCTCCCATCAGCTTGTCTGTTTTTTTGAAGATGGTATTTGATCTCTTATTGAATGAATCAATCGTCATTACAAGGATTTCGATGTCTTTTCCGACAGCAAAATTTTTCAGGAGATTAGGCTTTGATCCTTCGTATTTTAGAAGTGAAGCATTCACATTTCCATATAGAGCTTTAAAATGCTCACGGGTCATCTGGAAGGCTTTGATTCCTCCTTCATAGATTGCAATGGATGGAACGATGATGACGTATTTACGCAAACCATAATGTTTGAAAAGCTCATAGATTGTCTTGAGATATACATAGGTCTTTCCGGTACCCGTTTCCATATCGATGGTAAAAGAAGGATACTCCCATGTGTCGACACTGACGCCTTCCACCATAAAACCGCTATCTACATCGACAGAGAGGCTTTCTTTTATATTATTTCTCCGTTGTATTTCCTGCAAATTATCCTGCAGCCAGCCCTGGTCAAGCTGGTAATAGGGAGGGATGTTGGGAGTGATTTCGTCACCCAGTTCATAGGCACTGGTATCTGCCCGGAATAACCCGTCAAAGAGCTCAACAATACTGGCAACTGCTTCGTTCTGATGTTCCTGATTGGGATCAAAATGTATTTTTATCTTGCTCATTACCATTGGCCCCCTATATCGTCTTGATCATTCCCTTGTCAGCCAATCGACTCTTTGCCTGGTCATCGATAGCCGTATCGAGACAGACGAAAGTGTCTCCATCGGCCAGTTCAAGGCTCTGGATTGTCTCGGAAGCAAGCTTGTAGTCAAGGCAGACAAGGAGTCTGTTTTCGTGGAAGGAACATTTAACTTGCCGGATTTGGTTTTTGGTGTATTCAGATATTCCAGTAACGATACTATTCAGCGGGAATCCTTCAAGAAGCAGGATCTCCGTGAATAGGCCGTCTTCAACTTCCTTCCACTTATCAACTAATGGGACCTGGTATTCTTCAAAGAGCTCTTGCACTTTCTCGATGCTCTCGCCGTGGTAATTTTCCCAGGGTTTGTAGTAAGAAGAGGTGAGCTTGAAGACTTTAAAGCCGAGGTCCTGTTCTCTGGTTTCATCAGAAAGGCCGGGGAGTTCCTCTTTCCGCTCAGATTCGATTTTTTTAATCACCCGGCGGATACGTTCCTTACCGATCTCGGCAATATTTTTGTAACCGGCTTTGAAAGCTTCGGATTTTTCGTCGGTTGCTTCCGGCATTTGGACGAGGATGAACTTACGGTTCCCACCGTCTTCCCTGTTGAGGTCGAGAACCGCATGGGCGGTGGTGGCAGAGCCAGCGAAAAAGTCGAGGATGAGGTCATTTTCATTATCACAGACGTATTCAATTATTTTCCCTATTAACCTACTAGGTTTTGGAAAATCAAAACAATTAAACCCGAATAGTATATTAATCTGTTTTGTACCAGCTTTCGTAGTAATTCCCTCTATAATCGTTTTTGGATGAAAAGTTCCTTTTTCTTTCTCATACTGTAAAATCCCATTATTTTTAAAGAAAAATCTGACTACCTTTTGTCCTTTCTGGTCTATCATTTCTTCTCCATTCAACCAGCTTTCGATCATATCTTTCATAGCCCAAGCTGCTTCTATAGTTACGTCATTTGATAGTTTACGATCTTTCGCTTCCAATTTGCCTTTTAGTATTTTAACTGGTTCACTTTCTCCAAATTGCTTTGGAAAAATCTTATCTTCCACCTCAAAATCAATACCTTTAGGGAAATTTATGATAGAAATAGGGTTTTTTGCTGAAGGTCGTTTAATTGTTCTATCAGAGATATTCTCATCTCCACGAAAATTAAATAATGGAAAAAAATCTTTAAATTTTGCAAAACTTATTATATATTCATGTTCATTGGTGAAATGAGAAGCTGAGGTCCTTCCGCTTTTCCAAACTAATTCAGCAACAAAATTCTCCTCCCCGAACACCTCATTCATCATCATCCGCAAATGATGCACTTCGTTGTCATCGATACTCACAAAAATCACCCCATCATCCCGCAACAGTTCCCGTGCGAGTCTAAGCCTCGGGTACATCATACTGAGCCACTTCGAATGAAAGCGACCGTCCGCCTTCTTGTTTGTCGTTAGCGGCCTGCCTTCGCCGTCGATCTGGCCGGTGCGTTTCAGGTAGTCGTTTAAGGGTTCGGTGAAATCATCATCATAAACAAAGTCATTGCCAGTATTGTAGGGCGGATCGATGTAGATCATTTTAATTCTGCCGGTATAGCTTTTTCGCAGGATCTTTAAAACTTCCAGATTTTCCCCTTCAATAAAGATATTCCGCGTGGTCTCTTCTTTGATCCCTTCCCCTTTCACGGGAATAAGGGTTCCCTTGCTCGGACGGCTTGCGAGTTTCCGTGCTTCCCGTTTCCCCGGCCAGAAGAGACCGAAATGTTCATCGGGTTTTTCTTCGTCTTCCAGTTCACCGCCCAATGCGTCTTTGAGAGTAGACCAATTGATTTTGTTGTCTGCACAGGCTTCGGGGATAATGTTTTTCAGGGCTACGAGCCGTTCTTCGTCCAGAAAGTTTTCAGGTTTTAATCGCTGGTGGGGCATATTTTTACTTCTCCTCTGTTTTTTCTGTTTCCAGGTGAATTCATTCCTTCTCCCTTGCTTCAAATAGCTGAAAAGCATCCGCCAGATTCATCCAGATCTCCGCGCTTATATCCAGAGTTTTCTCAAGCATGAGAGCGACATCTGGTGAATAGAGAGCTTTTTCATTGATGATCTGGCTCACTGCTTTCACAGAAAGACCGATTCTTTCAGTAAAATCCCTCTTTTTGATCCCCCTGGATTCCAGTATCTCTTCCAGATATTCTCCCGGATGTATTACGTAATCCGGATTGTATTGATTCATCGTTCCTACCATTAGTGATAATCCTACACTTTATTCTAAGAGATTTCCTTCAATAAAATCTTCAGTTGAAAAGTCAGTACCATAATCATCCAGATATTTTCGCAATCCCTGGTTTCCCCGATCCGACTGGCGTACATACTCCCGAAATGAGTCACACGAGAAACGGGCATCACAGTTACGGCAAACCCGTACGGCAAAGATATTGCGTTCACCTTTTTCTTTTTCAAAAAGCTTCTCTGTTGGCGGAGCTGTAAAGCGGTTATTCTCAATATCCTCAACAGTTTTTCCGAACTGCTCAATTATTGATTCAATCTCATCCTCTGAATATCCCATAGGGATAACCGGATTCCAGGCTTCCATTTCGTATTTGATGTATTCAGCATTTCCATTTCTAATTGCGCCTTTCAAGGTATTTGGCAAAGACGTTGAGATAATAGCCGTGTTGTCGAGATCGTTCTTCCGCAATCTCTTCCAGATATACGCATAGACATTCAGCTGCTGACGGTAAAGATCCTTGTTATTCTCGATGGAAAAGCGGTCATGGGTTTTTAAATCGTACATCCAGGTCTCATCCCCTTCCCGGACAATATCGATGATTCCCTCAATGGTATATTTTAGATTCTGAATTGGCGAGATGCGCTCAGGTAATGTTAACTTTACCTTAGCTTCGGTTATTTTTTTGATGAGTTCAATATTTTTTCTGAAGTAATAAAGGATCTGATTGAATGCTTCTTGCTTGATGAAATCGGTTATAGAGTGTCTGCCTTCAGCTTTAATAAACTCATAATTCTCTTCAAAGATGTCACGAAGCTGATTTTCAACAGCCTTTATATCAATATTCATTTATTTACCTCCTTCTGCTTCATAATGATGTGGTGGAGGTCCTCAATTGTTTCATGAATCAATCGACCGAAAAACATCGTTTGACCACGGGAGGGCACAAAACCGTATTTTCGGTAAATCATGTAATTCCGGGGACATTTTTTATATAAAAGATAATCCCCTGTATAGTTGTAACTTTTTCCCAGCTCTTCAAATTTGCGTTCCGCTTTTGGTATGGAAGATAATTCCAGGTCTTTCAATTCAGATAACTTTTCTTCTTCAAAAATTTCTTTGAACTCCGGACTCGCCGCCTTGTTATGAGTATACCGAGGAAGGATCAAGAGATTCTGAGCCCTTGATAATCCCACATAAAAAATTCTCATAGAATCGTATTTAGAAATTCGGCTAAGCGGTTCACCTTCTTTTTGCAGTAGTACTCTAACAGAAGTCTCCATTACAGAAGGGTCACGTTCCTCCCTGTAAACACTTCCTAATACGACAACAGGTAATTCAAGCCCCTTTGATTGATGAACAGTCAAAAAGGGAACACGACCTTTTGGAAAGGGATCTTCCGTATCTTCATACTCTGATTCTCCTAAACGGAAGAGAGCATAAAGAAAGGAGCCAAAAAAATTGTTTACAAACCGGTTTTCAATCACCGATTGTCCTGTGAGAATAGGAGAATACTCTTCCATATATCTGGCAAGATATTGTGTAATGAGCCCCAAATTGCAGATAGGTCCTTCATCTTCACCAGTCTCCGATAGCCTGTAAATTGTACGAAAATAGTCAAAACCATTGAGCTGATAAAAAAGATCCAGAATGCTCCAATCAAGCGCTGTAACCCGATTAAGAAGATAGTTAATAGAATATGGATTTCCTTCATCAAAGCGCTTTTTAATCGATTGATTGACTGAATGACTTCGTAAAGCCTTTTGACCATGCAAAGAAAGACCAGCAGATTTACTGAGGATAGCTGTTAATCCGGGAGTAACTGAATCCTTCAGCTCAATATTTTGTTTTTCACATTGTTCCAAAAGAGATTCATAATCTGATTTTGCCTGTTGAAATTCTTTTTCACGGTCTTTTAAATAGTTATTGAGTTGGGAATCGTCTTTTCTCAGCTTATCTGCTTTTTCCTGGCAGCCTGCAAGCCAATTCTGAAATTCCCGATATCCTCGACTTGCATCCTCTCTATCTCTGTAAAGAGGCTTTCCGAAAACGAATTGGAAGAGACCGAAGACTGCCTGAGCCTCTTCTACTTCAAGAAAGCGTCCGGCGCGTGGAGCGTAGTAAGGAATATTCTCTTCCTGAAATGCCCTGATATAACCATGAACTCGTGAGTTCATTCCGCGCCAGCTTTTCATGGATGGAAAAAGAAAGGCCACCTGATTGTAATCAGTGATGACTTTGTTCTTTTTTAATTGCTTGATAAATTGGGCCACTTCATGATAAACAATATCAGCTTTTGCATGGCTTGTAGTCACTACAGAAGGATTGTCATCCGTACTATACGCAGTTATTTTCTTGTCATGAATTCTGTAATATTCACCTGGTTTTTTCTCGTTTAACCAATCTGTTCGGCTGATAAAATCTGTATAAAAATCTACAATTTTCTTTCTTGACCGGTAATTTATTGAAAGGTCAATTCTCTTCGGCTTTTTTCCTAGAAACAGATTACACCGCTCTTCAAACTGGACAAGATTTTCTACAGCAGCCCCGCGAAACCTGTAGAGGGATTGATCATCATCACCAACAACGTAAATGTTCCGGCTTCCCCTGGCTAATTGGAAAAAAATTTTCTCCTGTATTGAATTGGTATCCTGATACTCGTCTATAATGATGTGTTTAAACACATTTCCGGAATCATGGCATCCATTAAAATATTTATAGGCACTTTGTTGTAATACTGAAAAATCAACATACTCAAGATTGCCATCTGTTTTCAGATCTTTCCGGTATTTGCTATACATACTCAAAAGTGATTGCAGAACCTTATCTTCTGTTTGTACGGAGTCAGGATCAACACTCTCTTCCGAAAAACGATTAAAAAGGCTTATGCAGTTCTGGGCTGCAACATGGCGGGAATATGAATCCCTGCCGCTAAAAAAATCATTGATTGTTCTTTGACCTGCTTCTTCATCATCATACCCGCCTGCTAATAAAAGCGACTTCCAGTAATTCCGATTATAGATTCTGAAATACTGTCCCAGTTCATCAATTAATGCCGGGGCTCTACGCCTGGCAGGATCCGGATTAAATCTACGATCAACGAGTAGTTTTTGACACAAAGAGTGAACAGTCCCGATGGACATCGAAGCGATATCATAGGGTTTCCCTGTTTCATTCGTAACGATTCCAAGAAGACTTCGCAAACCATCCTGTAATTGCCTGGCAGCTTTTTCTGTAAAGGTGCTCAAGAATATTTCAGCAGGGTCAATGTTGTGAAAAATAATGAGATTAAGAGTCCGCCATAATAGAACTCGCGTTTTGCCTGAACCAGGACCGGCAGTTAGGAATAACGGACCGTTTATATGAAGAATTGCCTCTTTTTGTGATTTATTGGGAGTAAAACCTGCTTTTTCCCAGTAATACTCGATTTTTTCCATATATTTTTTTTAGCCGTCTTGCTATATAACCTTTTGAATGGCTTCACTGAATTAAATGCCAGTGACTGTTTATCCGTATAGAGCCATGGTTACCGGTATCAGGCTGGAAGTCTGCTCCAAAAGGCAGTATCTTGTCCCCAAACATATGTCCGCAATTCTGACTGTTCTCAAAGTGTAACATCGATGTTACAAAACTATCTCAATGATTTTGTCTTCCTGACCACCAAGTTTTCAATTTCACCAACCGACATTTTGATATCGACCGAGAATACCAATTCCTCTATATTTGCAGTTCGTATTGCAGGAGATAAAGTGCTGTTTTCTATACGGTTTATGCCTACAATAAGTTTATCCATTTTTGCTGAACCGATTCGTGTAATAAAAGATTCGTCGAATAACCTGGGGTACTTCCTAAGTAGTTCGTCTATTCGGAGGTAAAGATATACTGTTTTTCTAGTGAGACCCAACACATCTTTGCAGAATATGTCGAAAGTTCTGTAGCCGATTTCCGTGTAGTACTTTTTTTCCTTGATTTTTTCCGCAGCATAAGCAATTTTTAAAAATCCTGTGGCAACATCTTTCATTCCCTGAAAGATTTGAATCAGATTATCCTTGAATTCTTTCCTGTTTTGTTCCCCATCGATGAGTTTAATCTTGTCCAGCAATTGTTTTTTTTGCAGCAAAACATGCCTCCTGCTTCATTATAACATTGATGTTACATAAAACAATGTACTAACAATAATAACGGGCAATTTGTAATCCTTGCTTCTATCGCTTCAGATAATATAATATTTTAAGGAGCGAAATCCCGGCCTGTGGTTATTGATCTTAGCCTTTATCTATTGCATAGTAGCGGGGAGTTAAATCAATGAGGGGAGAATTGAATGTTTAAAAGGATAGTATATTTTGGGTTTGGCATGTTGATGTTGGCGGAAGTGGCCGGCGCTGCGGGCAATCTTCCTGATGGCTTATATGCGGAAATGGAAACCAGCAGGGGTCTGATTGTCCTGACCCTGGAGTTCGAGAGAACACCTATTACGGTAACGAACTTTGTGGGCCTGGCCGAGGGCAGGCTGGGGAACCGCGGAACCAAACCCTTTTATAACGGCCTGACCTTTCACCGGGTAATCAAGGATTTTATGATCCAGGGAGGAGATCCTGAAGGAACCGGCAGGGGTGGTCCCGGGTATACCTTTGGTGATGAGTTCCATCCGGAGCTGAAACATGATCGCGCCGGAACCCTCTCTATGGCCAATTCAGGACCGGCTACCAATGGCAGCCAGTTTTTTATCACCCATAAAGCCACTCCCTGGCTTGACGGCCGTCACACTGTTTTCGGCCATGTAGTAAGGGGCCAGCAGGTGGTCGATTCTATTAAACAGGGGGATGTTGTCAAAGAGGTGCGCATACTGCGCATCGGCACAAAAGCAAAAATATTTATGGCTGATCAGCAAACATTTGATCGGTTGAACCGGTATGCACAGAAAGCCGCTCAGGAGCGGCTGGAAAAAGAGAGGGAAAAAGTGCTGGATGTTATAAAAAAAAGGTGGCCAAATGCGCAGAGCAGCGGGAGCGGACTCAAGTACGTGGTATTGAAAAAGGGCAGCGGGCCCTCTCCGAAATATGGTGGTGAAGTCAAGGTTCACTATACGGGCATGTTTTTGGACGGCACTGTTTTTGACAGTTCAGTCAAAAGGGGGGAAGCAGCGGTTTTCAAGATTGGCCAGGTTATTCCCGGCTGGAATGAGGCTTTGCTGGCTATGAATAAGGGCGAAAAGCGCATTCTGATCATCCCGCCGGATCTGGCTTATGGCGAGGCCGGTTATCCCGGGGTTATTCCGCCCAACTCATTTCTGGTTTTTGAGGTAGAGCTTCTTGATTTTTAAAAGTTTATTATGAATGAGTTTAAAACCGCTTTAAGAAAGCAGATCCAGGCGCGGCTTGATCAGCTTGATAGGGAGAGTATAGAGCGTAAAAGCCTTCTGATTGCCGAAGCCTTATTTCAAAGCGGCTGCTGGCGTGAGGCGGATATGGTGCTCTGCTATCTTTCTTTTGATGGTGAAGTAGAGACAAAGCGGATAATTGACCGGGCTTTTAAAGAGAATAAGATAGTTGGTGCGCCGCGCATAACCGGGGATCACCTTATTTTCCACAGGATATCCGACAGGCTCCATTCCCTGGCGGAAAACCAATGGGGAATACGCGAGCCGGGGCGCAATCTGCCGGTTATAGATCTGCAACAGATCAGTGGAGTTGCCGGTAAAACCCTGGTTATTGTCCCGGGCCTGGCCTTTGACAGGCAGAAAAACCGCCTAGGCAGGGGCAGGGGCTACTATGACCGCTTCCTGGCAGCTGCCGGGAATAGCAGGGGCGGGGATATTTTTACTGTGGCTTTAAGTTTCAGTGAACAGCTGGTAAGCAGTGTCCCGGTATCGGAACATGACCGGAGAGTGGATATGATAATTGTTGAGAATCAAATTATCCTTTAAAATTATCCGCTAACGGACCGCTTTTACCCCGCCGCCGGCCAAAGCCCTTTTGACTTCGCTTTCCACTGCTGCCTGGTTGACCATGGTAATATCACCGGGCACTTGCTGAACCAGCATACCGTGAGCAGCCCCCCAGTTTACCGCAGTTTCCGGGTCCTTACCCTTTAACAGCGCTGCGAGAACCCCGGAGGCGAAGGAGTCGCCGCCGCCGGTGCGGTCACGGATGGGAATATTCTCTCTAACCGGGGCAATGTGCCAGGCTTTTTCTGTGGTGTCGTAGAGCACGGCTCCCCAACTGACCAGATCGGCGTTATGGGCGCCGCGCCACTGGGTGCCGATAAGACTAAGATTGGGAAAATCGGCGGCTACCCGGAGGATGGTTTCCTTATAAGCCGGCAGCCACTCAGTGAAAGAAGCACCTTTTACCGCTTTTGTTTCATAGCCCAGGGCATCGGCAATATCCGAATCATTGCCCACCAGGAAGCCAAGATAGGGCGCCAGTTTCTGATTTATCTCCCTGGCCCGGTTCCGGTTCGGCTCCACCTTGGAACGGTAATTAAGATCCGCGGCTACAAAGGTTCCGTTCTCTGCCGCTTTCTGTGCCCCTTCAATAGCCAGCTCTGCAGTTCGGGGACCGATCAGAGTAAGGATACCGCCGGTGTTGAAAACTCGCACACCTTCCTCTGCGAAGAGCCGGTCAAAATCGAAATCTCCGGGTTTTAGACGGGTGGCAGGGGAATGAGCCCGGTAATAGGTGGTGTCGGAAGGCAGCACACCGCTTCCATTGTAGGTGAAGTTAATCCCATTGTGCAGGGTGCCCTTCTTGTCGGTGGAATAGCCGCTGCCGTCGTTTTTGGTATTCCACCAGATAATTTTACCCGTATCAACACCCGCCCCGCGTATCTGGTTGCGGATATTCTCGCCAACAGGATCAGCCACTAAAGCGGTGAGCACTGCTGTCTGCAGGCCGAAGGTATAGGCCAGGCCGCAGGCCACATTAGTTTCGCCCCCTCCCTGAAAAACGCGGACAGAGTCACGCATCCGGGCAGTGGGAACATCACGGGGATCCAGGCGCAGCATTACCTCACCCAGAGATAGGCCGTCATAGCGGCAGCTTCCCGCAGCTTTGATTTCTTTATAGGTTACTATTTTTGCCATAATGCTATCAAAATATATTATAGTGACAGGATTGACAAGGCCCCGGTGAGCCGCTTATAAAATAGGGGCTTTTTAAAAGGAGTTTTTCTAAATGCAGTTTTCTCACAGTGGAAGAGATGTTGTAACACCTGCTGCCGCTATTCCGGCATCAGGTGTTATTGCGGTGGCCCTTTATATTGGCGCTCAGATGCTGGCCGATATTGCCAGCCTGAAAATCGGCGTGGTTGCCGGCTTGTCGGTTGATATGGGCACCTTTATCTATCCCTTTACCTTTACCTTGAGGGATGTGGTGCACAAGAGCCTGGGAAAGCGCAACACCCGGGTGCTGATTATTATGGCAGGGCTGATCAACCTGGTAATGGCTGCCTACCTGCTCTGGAGCGCGCTGGTGCCCGGTGATCCGGAGTGGGGCCTGGACTCTGAATTCAGGGCGGTTTTATCCCCGGTCTGGCGTATTGTAATAGCTTCAATTGTAGCTGAGGTGATCAGTGAGCTGATCGATACTGAAATGTATCACTGGTTCGTGACTAAGGTTACCACCCGTTACCAGTGGGCCAGGGTATTGGTGAGCAACTCGGTGAGCGTACCGGTTGACAACCTGCTATTTTCTGTGGGCGCCTTTGGCTGGGTCCTGCCCTGGCCTGTTGTAGCGCAGATCTTTATATTTAACCTGGTGGTCAAATATGCTGTTACCCTGGTCAGTGTGCCCCTGATCTATGTTACCCCTGATCGTGGACGCCCTTAAAACTTCAAACCATGGCAATCACCGGGCAGGCAATGGCGCGCAGGCCCACAAAGGGGAATTCCTGCTGCACCTCCTTGACCCCCTGGAGAAGGGGCTCAAGTAATTCTTCTCCCGCAACCACCATGGTTACATTATTGAGTGCGGGCCAGATATGATCTCCCAGGTGCGGGCCATTTTCGCCCACTCCCTGGATATCCAGGTACTTGGTATAGTTTTTAAGGTTGAGTTTTTTCAACATTTCCATGATCTCCTCATCAATGGAGCGGTCATGGATAATCTGTATCATGATCTTATTATTATCTTGCATCTGCCATTGCCCTCTTCTTTTCTTTTCTGGATTCCCTTTTTAAAGCCCGTTTCTGTTTCCCTACTTGAAAGGAAGCATAGAGCACTGGTATCAATACCAGGGTGAAAACCGTGGAAACCAGTAATCCGCCGATTACGGTCTGGGCCATGGGTGTTCTCATTTCACTTCCTGATCCCGTTGCAAAAGCCATGGGTATCAGGCCGAGCACTGTGGTGAGCATGGTCATCAATATGGGCCGCAACCGGGTCCTGCCGGCCAGCTTAACCGCTTCAAGGAGATCAAAATCCCTCTTTCGCAGCAGGTTGGTGTAATCGACCAGGATTATGCCGTTGTTAACCACTATGCCGGTGAGCATGACCACACCGATCCCGGATACGGCATTAAAGGTAGAACCGGTGAGTATATGCATCCACACTACCCCGGTAACGGTCATGGGCACGGTAAACATGATCAGAAAGGGATCGAAAAAGGACTCAAACTGGGCGGCCATAATCAGGTAGACCAGGATCAGCGCCAGGATCATGACCATGGCCAGGTCAATTAAGGTTTTCTGCAGATCCTCCCAGGAGCCGCCGTAGATAATGTTAAATCCCGGGGGCAGGGTGACTTTACGCGCCGCCCTCTTGATCAGGCCGACCGCTTTTTTCATGTCCCCCCTGACATTGGCATTGATATTGATAACCCGCTGCTGCCCTTCCCGTTCAATTTTTACCGGTCCATAACCCTTTTCAATGTTGACCAGGTTGGAAAGGGGAACCTGAACTCCTATTGGCGTGTCAATGGCTATCAGGTTGAGATCACGGTGGGTAATACGGTCTTCTTTTTTCAGGCGCACATTAATGGCAACCTCTTCCCCGCCCAGGATTACATTAGCCACCGATTCACCGGCAAAGGCCCTCCTGATTGAATTGCCCACCTGGGCCACGGTTAAGCCATACTGGGCAGCCCTTTTGCGGTCGACAAGGATGCGGTATTCAGGCAAGCCCTCTTCCCGGGAAATGCGCACATCGGTGATAATCTCTATATCCTCCATTATGGCTTTCATCTTTTCAGCGATCTCTTTACCCTGTTTCAGGTCATATCCCTTAATGGAAACGGTCAAACCTGAGCTGCCGCCCATGCCACCGCCCGATTCGGTGCTGAAGCGGATCCTGGCCCCCGGAATATCAGTGGTGTGCCCGCGCAGATCATCGATTATCTCTTCAATTCCCCTCTCTCTATCTTCTATATCCTCCAGAAAGAGCCACACAGAGCCGACATTTGCCGCTTCCCCGCCCATGCCGCCGCCGCGCCTTCCTATCTGCACAAAAGCATTTCGCTTTTCAGGCACCTGCTCTTCTACGATGTCATATATCGTGTTTACTACCTTGCGTGTCTGTTCCAGATTGGAACCTACCGGGGTATCCACCGTAATATCTATTTGACCCTCATCCGCCTGGGGCATGAACTCAACCCCCACCACCGGGATCAGGAATAGACTTACAGCGAAAACAGATAGAATGAAAATCATGGTAATAACCCGGTGTTTTAATGCCAGGTTTAGAATGGCTGAATATCTGCGATCCAGAAAACGCAACACCTTTCCCCTTGCTCTGAGCTCATTTTCTATACTGCGCATGGAGTCGATTTTTTGGCGGATCTTTACCTTCCTGACCCTGCCTGAGAGCATGGGAATAATGGTCAATGCCACTACCAGCGATGAAAGCAGGGAGAAGGTTACGGTAAAGGCCAGATCCTTGAATAGCTCGCTGGCCAGGCCGTGAATAAAAAGAACCAGGGGCAGAAATACTGCTATAGTTGTCAGGGTGGATGCGGTAATGGGCGTGGCCATTTCCTGGGAACCGAGAATAGCCGCTTCTTTTGGTTTAGCCCCATTCTCGCGGTAGCGGAAGATATTCTCCAATACCACAATGGAATTATCCACCAGCATACCCACCCCAAGGGCCAGGCCGCCGAGTGACATCATATTAAGGGTCAGGTCAAAAAAATACATGAAAATAAAGGTGGTGATAATGGAAAGGGGGATGGATACGGAGATGATCATGGTTATGGAGAGGTTTCTTAAGAACATGAAGAGAACAAAAATGGCCAGCATTCCGCCCAGAAGAGCCACCTGGCCCACATTGGCAATTGAATCCTCAATAAAATCCGAAGGAGTAAAAACCTCTTTGATGTTGACATCTTCAGGAAGAGATAATGAGAGGCTGTTGATCTTTTTCTTTACGTTGCCTGTAACCTGCACTGTATTGGTGCCCGATTGTTTCTGGATGATGCCGATAATCGCCGGATTCCTGCCCACCCGCATCTCGATATCTACCTCTTTATAACCGTCATAGATATTAGCCAGGTTTTCAAGGTAGACCGGTATGTTGTTTTTAGTGGCTATAATACTCTTTTTTATATCAGTCAGGTTCTCAAATTTGCCGACCGTGCGCAGTGAAAATAAGAGGGATCCCTCCTCCACACTGCCGCCGGTAATGTTCAGATTCTCAAGGCGCAGGATATTGACAACCTGGTCAACTGAAATTCCATAGGATGCCAGAGCGGTTCGGTCTAAGTCAACATGGATTTCCCGCTCCTCTCCCCCCCATATCTGAACATTGGCCACGCCGTCAATCTGTTCCAGGTGGGTCTTTATTTCATGCTCTGCGAAGTAACGCAGGCTCTTGAGATCTCGTTTGCCCTCAATGGTAAGCACCATTATGGGGATCTGGCTGGGATCGAATTTAAACATCATGGGCTGGGAGGCATCGTCAGGCAGGAAATCCCTGACCATGTCCAGTTTTTCACGCAGGTCTGCCGAGGCTTCAGTCATGTTGGTTCCCCACTGGAACTCTACTATTACAATGGATTGTCCCTCCTGTGAAGTTGAGCTGACCTTTTCGACATTGCTAACGGCGGCTGCCGAGTTTTCGATTATCTTGGTCAGGTTTTCTTCAACTTCTTCAGGAGAAACCCCGGGATACTCGGAAAAAATAGCGATAACCGGGTAGGAGATATCGGGGATCAGATCGATGGCCAATTTACCCAGGGAGAAGACTCCGAGTACAATTATACCCAGGTAAAAGACAATCGTGGTTACCGGTCTCTTAACCGCGAGGTCGGAAATTTTCATTCTATTTCCTCCACAATTGTTACCTGGTCACCCTGGCTGAGGTTGTGCTGTCCTACAACAATAACCAGGTCGCCCTCTTTTATGCCCGCAGAAACGGAAAGGGATTCACCCTCAATAATATCGATTTCCGGCTGCACCTGCTGTGCCTTGCCATTCTCTACAATAAAAACAACCTGACGTTCTTCCCGGTCAATAAGAGCTGAATAGGGAATAATAAGAGCCTGGTCCCTGGTTTGAATTATTATCTCAATTGATCCGAACATACCCGGTTTTAGAATATGGCCGGGATTGGCTACCAGTATCCTGGCTTCCCGGGTGCGGGAAAGCGGGTCAACAACCGGGCTCATTTTATAGATAGTGCCGGTGAAAATGCTTCCAGGGTAGGCTATCAGACTTACCTCAGATTTCTGACCGGTATGTATTCTGGGGATATCCTTCTCGGGAATATTAACGATTATTTCCACTGAATCCATATCTACTACCGAGAATAGGGGGGCCGCCGGAGTGACACTCGCTCCCATTTCTGTCATTACCTGTTTAATAAGCCCATTGATCGTGGATTCGATGGGGGCATCGGCAAATTTGAGACCCGCCTGGTCGCGTTCTACAAAGGCTAAGGTCTGGTCTTTGCGAACCCTTTCTCCCTCTCTTACCATAATCTCTTTGATCTTTCCGGTAACTGTGGAAAAAATGTTTACCTCTTTGACCGCCTTGACGCTGCCATTGAGGGCCAGGGTTTCCCTGATTTGACCGACCCCTGCTTTGGTAACAGCCACAGGCGTGGAAATGTCAATTTCCTCCGCCGTCTTTTTGTTGCGCTCCATTTGTTTGATGCGGGCATAGGCCAGAACGCCAAGACCGATAATCACGGCCAGCACCAATATTATTATTAAGGCTCTCTTTATTCCCTTTTTCATTATCTTCTCCTTTACCTTCTGCTTTATCCTAAAACCTGCTTACCCCGACCGCCTCTTTCAGATCTATAAAGGCCATCTTATAATTGAAGATCATCTGCAGATAACCCAGCTGGGCGCTGTTGGAGCCAAGCTGAGCGTCCTTTAATTCCAGGCTGGAAATAAGGCCCCGGGCATATTGCTCAACCGCGGAATCATATAAGCGGTGGGCCAGGTTTACGCTCTTTTCTCCGGAAGCGATTTTCTGTTTTTCTTCTTCGATCTTAAGGAGGCTGTTTTCAATATTGAGCCTGACAGCGCTTTCTAAAGAGCTGTAATTGAGCTTTATATCCTCAACATTGACCCCGCTTTTAAGGCGCTCCGCCCTTTCCCCGCTCCAGGGGAGCCAGGCGGATACCGGGAGCTGTATGCTCAAGCCCCCGGTTAAAGTACCATCCCAGGAGTCTTCACCCCAGTACCTGTTCTCTCCTGTTGCCGAATCCACACCGCTCTGGGCGGTGTAGCTTAAGAAAGCGGCAATGCCGGGCTTATTTGCGCTTTTGGCCAGCTCGGCCTGGATTTCCGCCAGGGTTACGGCGCTCTTCAGGCTTTTCAAGTCAAACTTGTTGCTTAAGGCCAGGGCAAGCAGGCTTTCTTTATCCAGGGTTAAAGGTTCCGGTTCTAATGAACCGATCAGTTCGATATCGAGCTCATCCTCCCCTTCCAGCCCCAGCAGGTTTTTGACCGAGAGCAGGACGAACTTAACCTGGTTTTTCGCACCGATCACGGTGGGCCGGAATGACTCTACATCAGCTTCAGCCTGGAGCACCTCAAAGTCGGAGGCAATACCCGCTTTATACTTTTTCCGGGTAACCTCCATGGCCTCGATTTTGTTCTGCTGGGTTTCCTTGTTTATTTCCACCGCTTTTAAGGCCAGGATATAACTGTAGAAGGCCCGCTCGATCAAAATAATCAGGTTGCGCTTTTCCTCCTGCAGCTCCTCACGGGAGATCTTCAAAGCTTCTTCAGCCAGATACACCGAGTTCTTTATCTGGCCTGCGGCATAGATGGTCTGATTTAGAGATAGTGAAAGAGATAGGGGATCGCTGCCCGCAGTATATAAGCCAAAAAAGGGTTCTATCTCCTCGAACATGTGGGTCCAGGTTGCGCCGGCGGTGATGTTGGGATAGTATGCGGATTTTGCCGCGGCGAGATCCGCTTCAGCCGCGCCTATGCCCAGCACCTTTGACTGGATAGCGGTGCTGTTTTTCAAGCCTAAAGCCACTGCCTGTTCCAGGGTAAGTTTAAGGCTCTCTGCCTTTAGCAGCGGCGAAGCTGCCAGGAAGAGGATCATAAGGAAAGATAGGGTTTTTGGTTTCCCAGCGTAGATTACAGCCGCAACCGAAGTTTTTAAAGCAAAAGTCCAACCCAATATATTCGGGCGCTGGACTTGATTATTTTTTGCGCTGAACACGCAAGATTTTAAAGGTAATAGCATATTGCCTCCCGAGGGTTCGTTCTATTAATATCAGCCGCGCTTGTGAATGCCATTTTTTAACACATCCATTAAAGAAGTCACTGTTTTATCGATATCGATAGTATTCTGAGGTTGCTCAAGATGGATGCGTTTTAGAGTATTGGAGAGCATGCCCTGAAAAAGGTAGGCCACTTCTTTTGCATCCAGAGCGCTTTCAATAAAGCCGGCGCTTTTGCCCTGTTCAATTATCCGCGTAATAAAGCTTAAGAGGGAATTTTCCTTTTCAAGCAGGATTTTGAAGAGTTTTTCCCTGTTGCTGACCAGACCCGGGTTGGAGATTATATAAAAGAGACCGCAGAAGTGCTTGTTTTGCAGGATGCTGTACAGCTGGGCGTAGGCGATCCTTCCCAGTACCTGAAAGGGATCTTTTGAGTCCACTGCCACTTTTTTGGTGGTAGCCTCGATAAATTCGATTACATAGAGTACGGAGCGGAAAAAAAGCTCATCCTTGTCTTTGAAATAGAGGTAGATAGTGCCTTTGGCTACCTGCGCTTCCCTGGCTATCTCGTCAATAGAGACGGAACCGTAACCCCGTTGGTAGAAAACCTTGAGCGCTGCTTGAATTATAAGTTCACTCTTATCTGCCATGGTTTGTATTTCCCTCTTTACTGACTGACTGTTCAGTCAATCAGCGATATGCTGGAAAATATACTCATGAAAGATCAGAGAGTCAACAATATTAAATAATAGGGCGCATACCACCAGATATCTTGAAAAATACCTGAAGCAGCAGGCAGGTTTTCCCTGTATTTATAATAAAAGAAGATATATACTGGAGGTATGAAAAAAATGGGACTACCTGCACGCAAATTGGACCGCCATTATAGTTACGCAGATTATAAAAGCTGGCCCGAGGATGAGCGTTGGGAGTTGATCCACGGTGTGGCCTGGAATATGAGCCCTGCTCCATCCAGGAGCCACCAGTGGCTGGTAATGGAGCTGGGACGACAAATGGCTAATTTTCTTAAAGGGAAAACCTGCCAGGTTTATCCGGCTCCCTTCGACGTTTTCTTTCCCGAATATCCGGACCAGCCGGAAGACGATGTCTGCACCATAGTGCAGCCGGACCTGACGGTAATCTGCGATTTAAAGAAGTTAACGGAAAAAGGTTGTTTCGGAGCTCCTGATTTAGTGGTGGAAATCCTTTCTCCCTATACTTCCAGGAGAGACCTGGATGAAAAGTTCCATCTAT
>JAUVWI010000093.1 GCA_030604195.1 Spirochaetales bacterium | reverse complement strand
CTTATCAGGCTGGGCGCTAAGAAGACGATCGTTACAGAGGTATCGAAGAAACAGCGTGAATTATTTCAAAGCTTCAAAATACCTCAACCAACTCGGCCATAGTTATAATATAGCGGGATTTTAGGTATAAGGGGCGGCATTCCAATTTGCTGGCCATGGTTCGGACCTAGCGCGGCAGATAACACGCTGCCGGCTCATGGATTTGCCAGGATTTCAGAATGGCAGGTAAGTGAGAGCGGTATTAATCAAAATGATGCGCCATTTATTAAATTCTATCTGCAATCAGATGAAGAGAGCAAAAAATACTGGCCCTGTAAATTTCGTCTCGAAGTGACAGTTACGGCTTCCAGCAGTCTTTCAGTTTCTTTAACCACTTTTAACATTGATTTTCAAGACATGACAATTTCTGACGCTCTTCATTCATATTTCAACATCAGCAATATAAATGATATTGAAATCACGGGAATTGAAAATACTGAATATATTGACAGTATTGATAATGACAAGAAGAAATTACAAAAAGGCCCGCTTCGTATTTCAGGGGAAGTGGATAGAGATTATATCAACACAGAAAATGATTGTTTCATATCAGACCCTGGCCTGAACAGGGTAATATGTGTCAGCAAACAGAATAGTAAAACAACTGTTATATGGAATCCCTGGATTGAAAAAGGCAATGCGTTAGCGGATTTTGATTATAATGGTTTCGAAAAAATGGTCTGTATAGAAACAGCCAATGCGGTTAATAACACCATTACTCTTAAACCTGGCGGCCTCCATACAGTGAGTACAAATATTCAACAATCTGTCCGGAAATAAGCCGGCCGCTGCTTAATAGGGCCGGTATGCCGGATATTCTTTTTTTGTAGAGAGCCCTTAATGACTTCAGTGAGGTCTAAAATACCTGCTGTATAAAAACATTCTGCATGAAGTACAGAGAGACGTAGGAAACTACCGCAGCAATCACGGGAGTGGCTATCCAGCCTAAAGCAATTTTTCCTAAAATAGCGTAATTCACATTTCTGCCCTTTTTAGCCAGGCTGATTCCGATAACCCCGCCCACAATTGACTGCGAGCTGGACACCGGTACCAGGGGAAAAGAGGGGAGGCCGTGAGAGACTAATAATAGTTTCAATCCCTCAGAGGCAAAGAGAAAAAGCACAATTGAGCTGGAGAGGACCACAATAAAGGCGGTTATTGGCGAGAGCTTATAGATGCTCGCCCCTACAGTCATCATTACTTTTTTAGAATAGGTGAAAATACCTGCAGCTATGGCCAGGCCGCCGAGCAGGAACAATTGCTGTATACTTGAAAGGGTAAATAAACTGGCTATATTCAAATCGCTGAAAGGGGAGGTGGGAGTAAAGACACCCATTACATTGGCTATATTATTGGCTCCCAGGCTGTATGAACCGAAGGCCCCGGCAATAATAAGCCCGGTTCTGGTAAGACCATCCAGACGGATCAGGTGCATATTAGTCTTTTTAAGGAAAAAGGTTACCAGGAAGTATAATGAGAAGGCTATTACCGCTGTAAGGACCGGAGAGAAGACCCAGGTCCCCATTATTTCGTACAGTGAAGTAAAGTTAATGCCGGTTCCGGCAAATATATTCCAGCCGATTATGGCGCCCACTATGGCCTGTGAAGTGGATACGGGCAGGGCCAGCTTAGTCATCCAGTATACAGATAGGGCGGCGGCTAATGCTACGGTAAAGGCGCCGGCAATCGTGGTAATGGAGCCAAGCTTTCCCAGTGTATGGGCGCCGCCGCCGCCGCTGATTACCGCGCCCAGGATGACGAAGATACTGCCGAACAGGGCCGCTCTCTTGAATTGAACCATTCTGGTGCCGACAGCTGTACCCCAGACATTGGCCGCATCATTAGCCCCTAAGGACCAGCCTAAAAAGAGGCCGCTGGAAAGAAAGAATATTATAGTAAACATAGGGTATTCCTTATTATATGGCGCGTTTTATAGCGTAAACAGAGAGCCTTTCACCAACAGCTTCCGCTTCATCAGCCAGGCCTGAAATCCTTTCAGCAAAGTATCTAATATGAACCTTTCTACTGAAGGCCTTGATCTGATCAGATTGAAAGGCCTTTCTCTTTATCTGTTCCTCGATCTTGTCAGCCTCATGCTCCCAGAAAAACACCTTGATAAGGTAATCGTTGACCTTGCTGAACTCGCAGAAAAAAGCCCGTGAGGCGCCGATCAATTCACAAACCGCCTTTACCGAGGTCTCGGCAAGCTCAATGAAATCATCTTTTAAGAAAGGATATATTATCGGAGTTTCTATAGAAAAATGGCTCACTACCTTTTTAGAAAGATCAATCACATTATCAAGATTTTCAATCAGCCCCAACACATCTCCCCTGGAGTCGGGAAGCAGCAAATATGAATAGAGCTTACGCTTTATGTCCCGGCGCACTTCATCGGAGTCATGTTCCAGTTGATCGATTTCCTTGCATTTATCCTCGAATCTTTCCATCCGGTCATTGAAATAATCTTTTAAAGCCTGTTCAAAGAGGAGTGCCGCTCTCTGGATATTCTCTAAAAACTTCTCAATCTCTCCTTCAACTTCTTTAGTTTTAGATAGAAACAGTTTCATTGTATTTTCTCCTCACTTATTCAGGGCTTAGAAATTAGAGAGACAGCATAGACTAAAAGGAGATTTATGTCTAATTAATAATCCTTATCTTCAGGATAAATTGGTTTTATCCAGGCGAAGTGCGTAAGCCAAAGTGCGTAAGCCAAAGTGCGATAAATTATCTTGCCATATGCGGATGCATAGAGGATAATATTAACCGGTCAACTCTTTATTATGGATGTTATAAAGTTAAAAGCCTTCTATACGGTTGTCATGCTGGGGAGCTTCAGCAGAGCGGCTGAAAAACTCTTCTTTACCCAGCCTGCAATAAGTTCACAGATCAAAGAGCTGGAGAATGAATATAATGTTGCTCTCTTTGAGAGGATCGGCAGAAATATTCGCTTAACGGAAGAGGGAAAAGCCTTGCTGCCCTATGCTGAATCGATTTTAAAAAGCTTTGAAGAATCTCAATTCGCCGTGGATAGTGTCGGGGATAAAAAACTGGGAAGCATTAAATTGGGGGCCAGCGCTCTGCCGGGAGTAAACCTGATGCCTGAATTTGTGGCTGAGTTCAGAAAGCTCTTTCCGCTGATCAATTTTCAGATATCGGTAAACTATGCCTATCAGATACGCAAAATGGTTTTAAACAATGAGCTGGATATGGGACTGGTTGGTTCTATTGAAATGGGGGGACAGGAAGAACAACTGGTGGAGCAGACCCTGCTGAATGATCCCATAGTTGTTGTAGTGGGCAGAGAACACCCCTGGAGCACCAGAAGCGAGATTACAATTACTGAGTTGAAAGAAGAGCCTTTGATTCTTTCATTTAAGAGTACCATAACCAGGCAGGTTATTGAGAAGCAGTTTAGAAAGTTCGATATACCTTTAATGCTGGCCTTTGAAATCGGCAGCACCGAGGTAATTAAAAGAATGGTGGAATTGAATCTCGGTATATCGATTCTCTCCTTTTCATCGGTCAAGAAAGAAGTCGCTGCCGGCTGGCGTAAGTCACTGGTGATCTCCGATTTAGACCTGTTCCGGAGGATTAATATTATCTATCCCATCGCAGATTACATCCGCAACCGAAGTTCTCAAGGCAGAAGTCCAACTCAATATATTCGGGCGCTGGACTTTAATATTTCTTGTTAAAATAACAAGCTTTTGAGCTATCATAGCATAAGGAGAAACTTTTCTCCTCAGCTCTAAAACTTTTTATGGATTTCCTCCTGAGCAAGCATCCGGCAGTTCAGCTGTAAACCAGGAACTGAAATACTCATTGAGCAGGGGCTGCAGTTTTTTGCGGGATTTGGAGAGATCGCCTTGAGAAAAAAAGGCTATGGTTTTTCCCGCGCCCTTTACCATTCCGGTATCAATTGTTTCTAAGCCAATCTTTGAGTCCAGTAGAAATGAAACGGTTTTTTCCTTCAATTGATCATCTGCAGAAAAGACCACCAGTTCCCTTTTAAACTCCGGATTAGTATAGGCATTCATGGCCAGCAGGATATCGAGCTTTCTCGATTGAGCGTATTTGGAGAATTTTTCTACAATACCCGGATCCTTCTTAAGCCACTCTTTTACCGGCAGCAATACGGAACTGATGCCGAGTTTAACAGCGCCCATCTGCCATTCCTTATAATCCTTTCTTAACAGATCGGGCGTGTCCAGGGCTGAAGTGTTGAATTTCTCAGCCTGGAGTTTATTAAAAAGCTCATTCTGGCCGGCGCCGGTTATTTCAAAGAGCCGCATGGCAACCGCTTCATCCTTTGGGGTTACTCTCTGTGCCTGCGGATCAAGATTAACCGTATCAAGCAGGATTGTGCCCAGGAGCAGCTCGGCGATTGCGGGCTCTAAAGGCGCGGTGTCCAGGTTAATCATTTTTTCAGCAACTAACGTGGCGGCAGAACCCACCGGCTCAATCGTTCTTCCTTCCGTCGGTGAGTACAGGCCCTCATCTTTATGATGATCTACTATCTCTTCAACGCCATCCTGGAATTTTTCCTGGGATGAAGCAAGTTTGTTATGATCAATCAGGGTAAGCTTCAATGAACACCGGTCCCGTAGATCTGCTAAAGATATGTGATCGATAAAAATAAGGTTTTCAACATTTATACCGGTTTTTTCAAATAGATAAACCGCCTCGGTGCGGAGTTTGAAGTCAGCCCCGGGAATATTGATCAAGGGCAGATAGAGTTCTCCCGGTTTTTGCTTTGTCCGGGAAAGAAAGTATGCGTATGCTACCGATGAAGCCATGGAATCCAGGTCTGAGGCTTCATTGCCCATGACACAGTGGAAAGTCAGATTACCTTCCATCCTCTTCTTCAGATCAATCAGATAACTATTTACAGACATATGAATTGCCTGTAATAACGGATTGGAGCTGATCCAGAGAGGTGATAATAATATCTGCTTCAGTATTTTTGGTGCGGGGATCATCTTTCCTTAGACGTAAGGAGCGACTGTCCCCGGCAAAGAGCGCTGTCTTGAAACCCAGTTCAGCCGCAGGCAGGATATCATTCAACAGGTCATTACCCACATATAGAGCCTCAGCCGGGAGAATATTGTAGCTCTTCTCAAGAGCATTTTTTAGTGCGATAAAAAGAACGGCAGAGGGTTTGGCTTGCAGGCGGCGGTAGGACCAGAAACAGAGCTCCTCCTTAAAGCCTAATTTGGTGTGTGTTTCACCCAGCAGGGCGGGAAAGAGTAGCGGGGTATAAAACTGGGCGTTGGATACAATGCCCAAGTGGAGCCCTTCTGCCAGTTTTTCTAAAATATCCTTTAATCCGGGCATGGGCCAGACCGGGTTTACCAGACACTCATATTCTACCGCCACTCTTTCTATTGATTCAGCGGTAATTGCGCCCCCATACAGCCCCTCATTATTCAGGGCGGCAAGGACTTCTTTCCACACCTTTCGAATCTCCACTTCTGGATATTGAATGCCCCGCTCAATTTGCCTGGAATGCTCCTGCCTGATTATACTGTGGAAGAGCTCTACTCCCCGGCTTCCTGAGTGCGGAGCCGGAGGTGATAGGATAGATAGGGCCTCTTGCATGGCCTTTCCCCTGGACCCTGATAGCGTCTCCAGAGTGCCTATATCCCCCGAGCCGGAGATAAAAAGAGTGCCATAGATATCAAAGATCAGCGCTTTTATGCCTGAGAGATGGCGATAATCACCTTTAAGAGAAGCAGCTATAGGTATTAAAGGCTGGCTCAGCTGCTGCAGCCTGCGAATAAGGGACTCTCTGTTGATCACAGGTTCGCTTACCAGCGGATCAGGTTCCCGCCGTAGGTCAGACCGGCGCCGAATCCCACGGTAATGATCAGATCACCCTCTTTAAGCAGCTTTTTCTCCCACATTTCATTCAGAGCTATCGGTATTGTGGCGGCAGAGGTGTTGGCATATTCATCTATATTCATGTAGAATTTTCCCATGGGAATTTTAGAGCGCTTGGAAGCGGCTTCAACTATACGAATATTGGCCTGATGAGGAACTATATATTTGATCTGCTCTATATCCAGACTGTTTTTTTCCAGGATTTTTTTGATGGAATCTACGATCACCCTGACGGCAAAGTTATAGACCTTTCTGCCGTCCATGCGCAGATAGAGCTCTTTAACGGTCATTTTATCAGGCTCAAAGGGGAAGCGGCTGCCGCCTGCTGTTCTTTCTAAAAGGCGGGCGCCGGAGCCCTGCGAGCGTATAAAGGAGTAGAGAATTCCCCGGTCGCTCTCTTCACTGCCGGCCGAGACTATTGCCGCTCCGGCGCCGTCGCCGAAGAGCACACAGGTGTCGCGGTCATCCCAGTCCATTATCCTGGTAAGACATTCTGCACCGATTACCAGTACATTCCTGGCGAAGCTCGAAGAAATATAGCCTCTTGCCGTTTCCAGCCCGTAGATAAAACCGGTGCAGCCGGCCACAATATCCATTGCCGCAGTATGGGGAGCGCGGAGCTCATCCTGCACGATGCAGGCGGTGGCAGGGAAACCGACAAAATCAGGAGTGGCAGTGGCCACCAGGATCATATCAATATCTTCAGAAGTCAGCCCGGCCCGTTCAAGCGCCATGTTAGCGGCGGCTATGGCTAAATCAGAGGTTGCCTGACCGTCGGCCACTACATGGCGGAAACTGATTCCGGTGTGAGAGACAATCCATTCGTCGGTGGTATCAACCCGTCTGGCAAATTCTTCATTAGATATGCGTCTTTCCGGTATACTGGCGCCTATAGATTTTATATATGCTTTCATAATTACTCCTTAAATAAGTTAGGAGTATATTAATAATTAAGCAAGGGGCGGTCAACATGACTTATCTTCAAATTGAGAGTGGATCCAGGGGGTTCCAGGGCGGCGGTCAGGGCAGCAGCAATCTTGACATTGACTTAAGTATATGGTAATTTCCGCAAAATACTCTTAATTTAAAGAGGTGAAAAGTATGAAGACCTGTTTTTTATTTCCCGGCCAGGGCGCCCAATACCCGGGCATGGGAAAAGACCTCTGGGAGGCAAGCGAAGAGGTTAAAAAACTCTTTACCCTGGCTTCCGGGGTAACCGGTATGGATGTTGAGAAGCTGCTTTTTGAAGGCAGTGAAGAAGAGCTTAAAGCAACTGATAAGACTCAAATAGCGGTTACTTTAGTGAATGTGGCTTCAAGTATGATGTTAAAAAGCCGGGGTATAGAGCCTGAAGGAGCGGCCGGATTCAGTCTTGGTGAGTATTCAGCGCTCCACGAAGCAGGGGTTATCCGCCTGCAGGACATCTTCCCTATTGTCAAAGCGCGGGGAGAATTGATGGAACAGGCCGCCCGAAATCTCGATTCCAAAGGGGGCAGCGCCGGAATGGCCGCAGTTGTGGGCCTTACTCTGGATACGGCAAAAGAGGTTATGGAAAAACTGGCGGGCGAAGAGGTTTTTGCGGCTAATTTCTCCAGCCCCCGGCAGATAGTATTGGCCGGTACTGCGGCGGGTCTGGATAAGGCGGAAGGGGTTTTCAAAGAAGCGGGGGCCAGGCGTTATATCAGGCTGAAGGTGTCAGCGCCCTTTCATTCGCCGCTTCTTGAGGAAGCGAAAATTGGCCTGGCAAAGGTGTTGGAAAATTATACCTTCTCCGATCCGGTAATACCGGTATATGCAAATGCAACGGGCAGGAAAATAACCAGCGGGGAGGAGGCAAAGGAATTGTGCCTGCGCCAGGCGGTTTCTACCGTGCTCTGGGTCGAGCTTGAGGAAAATCTCTTAGCTGCCGGTTATGAGCGTTTTGTCGAGGCGGGGCCGGGAATGGTTCTCTGCGGTCTCTGGAAGGGTTTTACCAGTGATTTCCCATGCCAGCCGGCAGGCACGCTTGAGAGTATCGAAAAGATTGTGTAAAATCGTAGATGAGGATATTTATATGTTATTAGAAGGTAAAAAGGCAATCGTCACCGGGGGCGCCCGGGGAATTGGTAAAGAGATCGTTCTTGATTTTCTGAGAAGTGGAGCAGAGGTATATTATATCGATCTGGCTGAGGGTGAATTTGTTTCAGAGATGAAGGAAGCAGCCCGGGCAGGCGGCTCAACCTTTGCCTGGAAAAAGGGCGACGTTTCTCAGGAAGAAGAGATAACTCAGGTAGTTGAAGATATATTAAAGGAGAGCGGGGGCATCGATATCCTGGTAAACAACGCAGGAATAACTCGTGACGGCTTGATCTTCCGCATGTCCAGTGAAAACTGGGAAAAGGTGTTGAGGATCAACCTGACGTCTGCTTTCTATATTTCCAGGATTGTGGCGCGAAGTATGGCAAAGAGAAGAATGGGAAGCATTATAAATATGGCTTCAGTGGTTGGAATCGGCGGCAATGCCGGACAGGCAAACTACTCAGCCTCCAAAGCAGGGCTTATAGGCCTTACTAAAAGTGTGGCCAAAGAAGTGGCTTCCAGGGGGGTAAGGGTAAACGCTGTGGCGCCCGGCTATATCGAGTCGGATATGACCCGCGATCTACCCGAACAGGCCAAAGAGGCCATGTTGAGCCAGATCCCCCTGGGCAGGGCCGGTCAACCCGGGGATGTGGCTATGGCTGTTACCTTCCTGGCATCCGACCGCTCTAATTATATAACCGGCCAGGTTCTCCGCGTAGACGGCGGAATGGTTATTTAGACAAGGAGTAAATAAATGGAGAGAAGAGTAATTGTTAGCGGACTGGGTACAGTTAATCCAATGGCCCATAATGTAGGCGATTTCTGGAAGGGAATCAAAAACATGGAGAATGGCATAACCCGGATCAGCCATTTTGATCCAGTGGATCATTCCAGCCAGGTGGCCGGCGAGGTAAAGGATTTTTCAGCAAAGGATTATATGGATGGCAGAGAGGCGCGGCGCATGGACTCCTTTGCTGTTTTTGCGGTTGTGGCAGCAGGGGAGGCGCTGAAAGATGCGGGGATCAAGGATGGTGATGTTGATCCCGAAAAATTGGGAGTTATCCTGGGCAATGGTATCGGCGGCCTGGAAACAATGGAGAATGGTTTTAAAAAACTCTTTGAAAAAGGCCCCAGGGCCATGCACCCGCTGCTGGGTGCCACGATGATCACTAATATTGCAGCCGGTAATGTGGCGATTAAGTATAACGCTCAAGGCCCCAATTATACAGTAGTAACCGCGTGTGCGTCAGCTACCGATGCCATTGGACAATCCTACCGGCTGATTAAATATGGTATGTGCGACACTGTGATCACGGGCGGCACAGAGGCGAGCATAACCCCCTTAGGAATGGGCGCCTTCTGTAACCTGCAGGCAGTGAGCTCCCGTTTTAACGATGCTCCGGAAAAGGCCAGCCGTCCCTTTGACAAGGATCGGGATGGTTTTATTATGTCTGAGGGGTCGGGAATTCTCATACTGGAAGAGCTCGAGCAGGCGCGTAAGCGGGGAGCTAAGATATATGCTGAGATCTGCGGTTATGGAGAGAGCTGTGACGCCAATCACCTTACAGCACCCCATCCGGAGGGCAGGGGAGCCGTATCTGCCATGCGCAAGGCTATTGAACATGCAGGGCTTAAGCCTGAGGATATTGACTATATCAATGCCCATGGAACCTCAACTCCGGTAAATGATCCGGTGGAGACAAAAGCAGTTAAAATTGTCTTTGGAGAACATGCAAAGAAACTGAAAATCTCTTCTACAAAGTCCATGCACGGCCACCTGTTGGGGGCTACCGGCGGTGTAGAGGCGATTGTTGTGTCTCTGGCTTTACATGAGCAGTACTACCCGGGCACCCGCAATCTTGATAATCCTGACCCGGAATGCGATCTCAACTATCTGGCCAATAAGGGAGTTGAGGGACCGATGAGTGTGGCTATTTCCAACTCCTTCGGTTTCGGCGGCCAGAATGCGGTTATTCTTTTCAAGAGGTGTCAGTAGAGCAAGAGCTACTCTAATACGTCAACTTTGATCTGCAGTTCCGCTTTTACTGAAGAAAACTCAATCTCCTTTTCCTTGCAGAAATCCCTGATTGAAAGGGCTCGCTCTCCCATTTCCATACCCAGGGCAGCCTCGATATCTTCTTTACTTAAACCCCATTCCAGTAAATCGTTGAAGGTGGTTTTGCCTTTGATGGTATGGTCTTCGCTTTCTTCATGGGTTTCAGCCTTTTCCGGGGTGATTTCTCCTTTAAATTGGGAGATGTCGACCTTGATCTTCTCCAGGTAGCCAAGCTGTTCTTCTGTAAGGGTGCCAAGCTGTTTCAATATGGAAACCGCCGGGTTGGGCAGGGCTGTTGTTTCTTCCGGGGTGTGGGGCAGGCCGGTGTATAATGCGACAAAAAGCTTTACCGCATCGGTGCCTATCTCTTTGTTTTCAGCTTCCAATTCCCCGTAGAGCTCTTCCAGGTTTTTGGCTTTGAAACCGGCCAGGTCTTCTACATAAGAGACTCCAAATGCCTTTGCCAGAACATCAACCGGGATATTAAAGGCCTTTTCAATATCCGCAAAACTATAGGAGCCGCGGATATCCGAGGGATCATTTTCCCCGGTAAACTCTCCGCTTTTTATCCTTGCCGGAGTTTTAGTTGATTCTGTTTTCCAGAGGTTAAATGCCGCGCTTAAAGCGATACCCCCGAAAAATACTACCAGTACAATAATCGCCAGAGGCCATGACTTGATTTTCATTATTCTTCCTCCCCTGCTGTTGAAACCAATTTGCCGGTGGTTAGTTCTACCGTATCCGCCACCGGACAGGCATAATCGGATGTACACTCCAGGCAGCTTATACACTGATGGTTGAGGATTGCCCTGCTGGTGGACACTTGAATATTCATGGGACAGCTTCTATCACATAGCTTGCAGTCAGTGCAGGTCGCAGCATTGCGTTTTATCTTGAAAATGCGGAAGAGGTTGAAAATGCCCAATACGGCGCCATATGGGCAGATGTATTTACAAAATGGGCGCTCGACGAATAGTGAGGCTACCAGAACAAGTATTAGAATGATCAGGGCGGAAACAGCTACCTCGCCGGTCCAGAAATTAAATAGAGCATAGTAGGGATCCATTTTGATAAAGATAAGGATTCCGGTTACCGCAGTCAGGTAGAGCACCCGGGCCAGAACAATATAACGCAGAAACCTCAGGTATTTATCAAAGCGGTAGGGTATAAAATGGTTGAACCTTTTTTTGAAGATTCTTTTGCCGAGCTTGCTGAACCATTCCTGGATAGCGCCAAGAGGACAGACCCAGCCGCAGAAAACCGGGCCGAAAAAAATCGCTAAAAGAAAAGCCAGATACATAAGAATAAAGGCTGATTCATGGATCTTCTTCACGAAAGTGCCGGTTGTAACCTGCTGGTAAATGGAGACCACCCCGCCGAAAGGGCAGAGGGCGTGTAGTGAAGCGCTGGAAAGCAGCGGCAGCGCCCGGCCCGCCTCTTCCAGTGAATGGTTTACTGCAATCAAAGCTACAAGTACGAAAAAGAAAATCTGTATAAACAGGCGGATATTTGATTTCTTCTTTTTAGCCATAAGCTGCCTCCTTAGCCTTTGTAATATTCAGCCAATATCATTATAACGGATTAAGTGAAGTTATTATGCAATACCATACAAAAATCTTGTTTTTTTAACAAGATTTTTGCAAAACTACAATCGGAGTCCATTGCAGTCGAAGACTGCGATGGATGATTTTCTTGAAGATTTTGTGAAGAAATCCTATATTCACAATTTTTTTGGCTGGATTCAGGTAAAAAGTTCCAGCTGCCCGGTATGTCCGGGTTTGTTCTTTTTATATTCAACATCAATAAACTCTGCCAGCTCTTTTTCAATAGCTGCTAAAAAGGGACTCTTTTCCAGCTGATAAAGATGGTTGAAGATGAATCGCCTCCTGGCATGGGTTAAAAAGAGAAACCTGCGGGCCCTGGTCATACCTACGTAGAAGAGGCGCCTCTCTTCATCCGGGTCCGGTTGGTTGTTTTTGAAGATGGCGTATGGCAGAAGCCCCTGCTCACAGCCTGCCAGAAAAACACATTCAAATTCCAGGCCTTTAGCCGCATGCAGGGTGAGCAGGCTGACCTTTTCAGCTCCCGCTTTATAGCCGGCCAGTTCCCCGCCCAGGGCAATGAATTTCATGAACTCCTGTAGATTACCGGAAAAGCTTTCTGCTAACTCTATTAACTCTGTCAGCTTCTCTTTGTTTTGCAGCTTCTCTTCAATAAACCAGGTATCGATTATCCTGTTTAGAATAATAGTGACCGGGAGTTGCTGATTGGGCTTATTGATAAGGGCTCTGCATTCCCTGATATCTTCCTCTTCCAGCTTATAGCGGGAAGCCAGCTCTTCTTTTAGCAAGATATTCCTGCTGTTCTGCACCATTTTTAACAGAGCGAGAATTGATTTCACCGGTTCTTCCTTGAAAAAGGGAAGCTCGCCCACTCTCTGGTAGGGGATCGAGTGATCCCGGAAAGCCTTCTCCAGGGGCTCCATTTGCCTGCTTATTCTGACCAGAACGGCAAAATCGGAGAGGCTGCTTATCTCTCTATACTCCATGCCCTGGGTTATCTGACTGTCAATTGAGAAAAATCTTAAGCCGCCAATCATCTTCTCTATAGTGCGGGCAATAAATTCAGCCTCGCTCTTTTCACTGCTGCTGCCGGTAATGGTAATTTTAACTCCCCGGTCTAATGCTTTGAGCAGCGGCCTTTCTATTGATTTATCGATTACCCGGCTTGAGGCTTTAAGAATATAGTCAGAGCAGCGGTAGCTTGTATTAAGACGGTAGCGCACAGTTTGGGCATAGTCCCTGATAAATTGATCCATCAGCCTGACATCAGCCCCGCGGAAGCCGTAGATTGCCTGGTGGGGGTCGCCGATAGCATAGATATTGCTTCTTGCTCCCGGCATGAGCATTCTGATTAGCTGATACTGGGCAAGGTTAATATCCTGAAATTCATCAATTAGAAGATACTTAATCCGCCGGCGGTATTCTTCCAGCAGGGGTGGGTTTTCCCTAAAAGCCTGCACCGGCAGGCAGATAAGATCATCGAGGTCCACGGCGTCTTCCTCTTTCAGAACAAGAGAGTATTCTAAGAAGAGACCCTTAAGCCGGCTGTCCTCAATTTGTTCCGGACTGGTCAAACCCTGCTTGATATTGGTTACTGCAGATGAGAGTTCACTGATTTTACCGGAGTTCCCGGTATTCAGTCCCTTCACTTTTTTCAGTATTCTCTGCTTATCTTCTTCATCAACAATTGAAAAGTCTTTTTCTCTGTTTCAGAGGTCTTAGCAAACCGCCAGGTCAGAGAAGAACAAAATAGCGTCCTCTAATCAATTGTGATATAAACAATTACAGGGCGAATGGTTAAGCCATTTTAAAAAATCTCGTGTGGGTTTTGGAT
>JAUVWI010000054.1 GCA_030604195.1 Spirochaetales bacterium | reverse complement strand
CGCCTAGCAGACCTGGATAAAAAGCCAACTGAGTGTTTGATCCAGCCCGCACTGCGATAAAACCTATCCCATCGCTCCACAATTCTTCCTCCCGGCCCTATTGAAAATACTGATGCGTCAGTACTGTCTGCTGGCTCATGGATGCGGCCCCTGAACGGGTATATTCTGAAATGGGACAGCTTGTCCTGGAAAATCAGAATTTCACTGATTGCGCAGTAATGACCTTTCGTTTTCCTGATAACAAAATTGCTGCCTTATATGTTATGATAGCTCAAAAGTTTGTTATTTTAACAAGAAATATTTAAGTCCAGCGCCCGAATATATTGAGTTGGACTTCTGCCTTAAGAACTTCGGTTGCGGATGTAATCTGCGATTGGAAAGCTTTGCCTATCCTGACCCCTATCCGCATGGTGTGGACCGCAGTATTGAGGTACTGGGTAAAAAAGGAAGTCTGAAGATCGACTTTATGCATCAACCCCTTTCTATCCATTCAGATAAAGGCTTTTCTATTGCAGACAGCGTTACCTGGCCAAGAATCAATAATCAAATTTCAGGCGCCCTCGTAAACGAAGTGAACCATTTTATAGATAGTGTAATAGAAAATAAGCCGGTATTGACCTCCGGAAAAGCCGGGCTCCTGGCCATCAGGATAGCTGATGGTGCCAGGCAGGCCGCCCAAAGCGGCCGGGGCCGTATATATTGATTAAGCGGGATTGTCTGCATAAAATATTTCGGTGTGCTTTCTAGGCGAAACCCCTTCGCGGAATACTACAGGATGATAAGTGGGCGATATCGGAAGCGTGATGACATGAGATGTAAAATAGGTTCCTTGATGCTCCTGCCGGAAGAGGTTAAGAGTTTTGCTGCGCAGAGTGAAAGCCCGGCAGATGAAGCGTCGTTCTTGCCGGATAAGGAGTTTATCGGCTCGTGGAGCGGAGTTGTGCATACGTACCTGAAACCCGTTCCAATAGTCATAGAGATTAAGGTGTCCGCTGAAGTCCTGGTTGCTCTTGACGGGCAGGGGAGTATTCCACTCCAGCAGGTCAGTTACCAAAAAGATTTCCCCCTGTTCATTAATGCAGGCGGCGGCCCGTTCCTCCGGGGGCGGTTCCCGGGCAGCCTGTGTACTGACGATGTGATTCGCGGTAATCCGGGCATACTCTGGTTGGAACTGAAGTTGAGAGCAGGTGTACTCAGCGGATCACTGGTAGCGTTCTCCCAGAGGGAGAATCCCGTAGGTCCGCTGACACATTGGGTGGAGACGCTCCGGAACTAATATCTTCCAGAATTGAAGAATATTTCTGCCCAAATTGAATTCGGTAATTTCTTTTGTCCGCTAAACATTATATGAAATCAAGATTTTCTTGACATTTATCCGGTGTACACATATACTGTGCAAAGGGGTGCAAAATGAAAAATGTTACACTATCGATCGATGATGATATATTGAAAATAGGACGTGAATATGCTCGTCGTCATAATATTTCCTTCAATGCTATGGTAAGACAACTTATTGAACAAACAGTGAAATCATCATCTGATAAATGGCTATATGATACCTTTTCGCTTATGGATAAATTAAATGTATCCTCAGAAGGTAAATCCTGGACGAGAGACGAGCTCTATCGTGTCTAAAGTATTTATTGATACGAATTTGCTTGTTTACACAATTGACAGGAAAGATAAAGCGAAGCAAGAAATATCAAGAATAATTATAAAAAAACTTGTTGATGAGCATATACCGGTACTATCAACACAAGTCATCCAAGAGTTTTATGTTGTTGCGACCACAAAGATGGAAGCTAATCCTGTTGTAGTTAAAAATATCATTCACAATTTTCATAATATGGAATTGGTAAATATAGACTTAGAATTGATAGAACAAGCTATTGATATTAGTGTTCTTTCACAAATATCTTTTTGGGATTCATTGATAATAGCTGCAGCTGAAAAGGCGAACTGCAAGTATGTATTTTCAGAGGATTTGAATGCCGGTCAATTGTATCGCGGGATAAAATTGGTGAATCCTTTTGCGGAACAAGAAAATTCCGACTTCATATAAGGTCATTATAGTGTAGCGAAATCATGCAGTACTTACATAAACGCAGAACCAGGGCTCAGGTTGTTCTCTCCGGATTAGGTAAAACAGCGGTCATCTACCCCTCGGCTTTCCTGGTTGCTGTTGGGGAGGGAATGCTCAGCCTGGGGCTCATATATTTTATGAGGGAGATTTACGGAGCAACCCCCATCCTGATTGGCTTGCTGGCGGGGTCAGGCACTCTGGTCTATGTGCTTAGCTGTCTCTTTCTCCGCCCGCTGTTCGACTCAATACGTCCTCGCTTTCTTATGATTGGCGCCACAGCAGGCATGGCTCTGTCCCTGGTGCTGTTGTATCTGTTCCGGTCGATTCAGCTGACCTTCATCTTTTTGGCTTTAAACAAATTATTCATCTCTTTTTTCTGGCCGCCCGCTATGGGTTGGCTCTCACAGAACATTGAAGGGAAAGCGCTGAATAAAACCATGTCCGGCTTCAACCTGTCCTGGAGCCTGGGTTTGGTGGTCAGCCAGAATCTGGCCGGTCTGCTTAGTGAACGATCGCCATTGCTTCCTATCCTGGGAACCGTTCTGGTGTGGGGCTGCTGTTTGCTGCTCATTACAGGGGCGGCACTGGCCCTGCCCGGAATCCGCAAAGACAACCATCGGGAAAAGCAAAACAACTCCGAAGTTCAGAAAGCCGATCAGAGCACACCTCTTCGTTTCACTGCCTGGATCGGTCTGTTCACCAGCTTCATTGTGGTCGGGGTTATCGTTACAATCTTTCCCCAGTTCGCCCAGGATAACCTGAACATCAGTAAGAGTATGGTGGGTAATATTCTCTCGGTTCGGATGTTCGCCAGAGCTGTAGGATTCTTCTTTTTAGGACGATTGAGCTTTTGGCATTTCAAGGGAAAATACCAGCTTATCAGCCTGGGTCTATTCGCGGTACTCCTTAGAGTGATGACTCAAGCCCAATCAGTACCCCTGTTTATGCTTTTATTCACCCTCCTGTCGTTGATCAGCGCCTCTGTTTTTGCCGGTAGCCTGTTTCACGGCGTTGTGGGCAGTACCCGACGGGCCGGTAGAATGGCCATTCATGAATCGCTCCTTGCAGGTGGGTACATTGCCGGTTCTACTGCAGGGGGCATACTGTACCAGTACTTCAGCTTTGGCGTAACGCTGTACTTTTGTGCAGGATGTACCGTAACAGCGCTGCTCGCTCAGATTATCCTGTTGATAAGATTCAGGAGAGCAGGGTCATAAATAGAATAAAAAAAGCCTCAGCATGCTGAGGCTTTTTACAGTTCGCTTTACAGGGTACAGGGCTACCTTTTAATTACTGATTTTACCCCCTGAACAGCAGAAGAAATAAGCCGCTGAAACCATTTCATCTTGCTCAAAATAGTAAGCAGGGTAATAAGAAAGACCACAAAAGAAATCGGCCGGGTAAAGAATGGTGCAAGATCGCCGTCGGAAATAATCAGCGCTCTTCTTAAATTCGGATCGAGTATTGAACCGAGAATAATGCCCAGGACCAGGGGCGCTACCGGATATTCCATCTCCCGCATGTAGTAACCGATAATGCCGAAGACAATCATTACGCCCACATCAAAGAGCCGTGCCTGCAGGGCAAAAGAGCCTACTACACAAAGCACAAAGACAACAGGCATAAGTTTCTGCCGGGGAATTGTAAGCACCTTTACCAGGGATTTGACCATGGAGAGTCCGAGGATAAGCATGGCCGTTGTTGCCAGAAGAACCATGGCTACAACCTGGTAGATAAAGGATGGGAACTCGATCATTATAAGTGGTCCCGGTCTTACCCCGTGGATGAACATGGCGGCCAGAAGCACGGCAGCCGGGGCCGAACCGGGTATGGCCAGGGAGAGTACCGGGATCATTGCCCCTGCCACACAGGCGTTGTTACCCGTTTCAGCGGATATGAGCCCCTCAATAGAACCCTTGCCGTATTCTTCGGGTTTTTTACTGGATCGACGCGCCATGTCGTAAGATACCCAGGAGGCTATATCTTCACCCACTCCCGGAACGGCGCCGATAAAGGTGCCAACAATGCCGGAGCGGAGGATTGTTTTCCAGTATTTGAGCACATCCTTTACACGGGGCACCACCCTTTCGATCTTGGTCTTTACCACCTCGTATTTGGGGAATTTCATTACCATAATAATCTCGGCAAAGCCGAAAGCTCCGACCATGGCCGGCAGGAGTGATATACCGCCGGTTAAGGCATGCCAGCCGAAGGAGAAGCGCTTAAAAGCGTGCATATTCTCCATACCTATAGTTGATACAAAGAGACCCAAAAAACCGGCAATCCAGCCCTTTAAAGGATCTTTGGGTGCGGTAAGGTTGCCGCAGATCACGATTCCGAATATGGAAAGCCAGAAAAATTCATAGGATTGGAACTTCAGGGCGAAGTTGCCGATAAGGGGTGTAAAGAGGGCAAGCATAAACATGCCGATAACTGAACCTAAAAAAGAACCGGTAGTGCTAATGCCTATTGCCTCACCTGCCCGTCCCAGCTTGGCCAGGGGGTAGCCGTCCACCGCGGTTGCCGCATTGGCCGGGGTTCCGGGAATATTGAGCAGAATTGCGCTTCTGCTGCCTCCGTATATGGCGCCGATATACATGCAGACCAGTATAATAACCGCATTACTGGTAGCCATTTTAAAGGTAAGGGTGGTCATCAGGGCCACACCCATGGTAGCGGTAAGACCGGGCAGCATGCCCACGATTATTCCCAGCTGGGTGGCCCAGAGAACATCAAAGATGATTTTGGGGTTTAGAAAGCCAATAAGGGCGTCGCTGAACATCTGTAAGCCTTCAAACATTAAATACCTCCAATACTGCTATGGCAGATTGACCAGGAATAGATACCTGAAAACAGCGGTTACAATAGCGGAGACTAAAACAGCCATTATCAGGGCAATCAGGACCTTTTTCCGTTGGCTGGCAAAGCTTTCTTTAAACTGGTATTCAAATATCATTACAAAGGCAAAGACAAAGATGCCTGTTGCCAAATAGAAGGGAATTCTACCCAGAAAAACCAGACCGTAAATTAGACTGATTATCAGGGTTAAAAAAATGCGCCTTGAGGATTCATCTCTGAAAAAACCAACCACCTCGCTTTTGCCAATTCCAAGAAGGTAACCCCTCTGTCTGATGGAACGTATAAGAAGTACTATACCCAGTAAGGTGATTATGGCGCCAAGAAAGGCGGGCAAAATGCCCGGCACAGAATAGGGGTTGACATTGTGTTCTTCGAAACGGGGCATTTTAATGGAAACTATAAATATGAACAGGCCGAACAAAGTAAGGAAAATTGAGGTAACAAAATCAGCCCTGGGCAAATTGCTCTCTTTCATATATTAACTCCGCTTTAAAATTATAGCAGGGTATCCCTTTTACAGGATACCCTGCTTGAATGAAAGTCTGAATACTGACTTTGGAAAGATCCTTATTTTTTCCTGGGTATGCCGATCTCTTCCGGTGACATCACTGTTTTTTTGGCATCATATTTTATCCAGGCATACTCCTGCAGAAAGGGGAAAGCCTTCTTCTTGGCTGCCTTGCCCCAGGAGGGATCAAATACCGCACCCCGGCTGGCAGCATATTCCGCGATAACGGGATTGTCCTTGATAACCGTATCCCAGAGAATGCCGAAGGTCTCAATGACCTCTTTGGGCGCATCTTTGGGAATCCAGATACCGAAGTAATTCGGTGAAGAAACAAGCTTCTTGATCCAGTTGTTGATTGAAGGGATGACTTTATCATATCCCTCTATCTTCAGGTCGGCTTCTGCTAAAACAGCCAGGGCTCTCAGCTTGCCGCCCCGGAGCATATCCGCCTCTTCAACGGCCAGTTGAGTGACCACTTCAGTCTCACCTGCTACACAGGCGATAACCGCGGGATTGCCGCCGTCATAGGTAACATGCTTATAATCGATCCCGGTATATTTCTTGATGGCTTCCATGGCATTTTCTCCGGCTGATGCCTGCCCGGCAGTTGCAACAGTAATTTTGCCGGGATTATCCTTAAATGCCTTGAGCAGATCGTCAAAGGTCTGATAGGGACTATCGGGATTTACAGATACTACGGTAACATTGGCTACATTGAGGAATAATTCCCAGTCATCCCAGGTGGTATCAAAAAAATCGAGGAGTTTGTATATACCCAGATCCGCTGCAGCGCCGGCAGCCCATGTATAACCATCATGCGGAGCATCCCAGGCTCCCTTGGTTCCTACTGAACCTGAAGCACCGGGCTGGTTCACAACGACTATTTTCTGGCCAAGGTGATCTTCGAGCACTCCGGCACAGACCCTGGTTACCTGGTCGGTTGAACCGCCCGCTGACCAGGGAACGATTACCTGGATTGGTTTAGTAGGTTTCCAGGGAAGTTCTTTTCCTTCTTTGGAGCCGCCTGCAAAGACAAAGGAAGCGGCCAGCAGAAGGACCAATAGAATACTTAGCTTTTTCATGTTTTATAACCCTCCATGTTAATATTGAGTAATATTATAAGGTATTACGCGGTTATTGCAAGTGCTTATTATCATATTTTTTGAAATTATGAATAAAATTCCGCGCAGAGATGCCGGAGGGAATACCTGATGTCTATTCTAAAGGATGTCTATTCTAAAGATTTGTAATGATTTATCAGCTTTTCGATCCGCCCGGTACAGTAATCAACGCTCTGCCTGAACCATTTTTCACCCTTCTCTGCAGTTGCTTTGCCGGGAAAGCCCCAGACACCTGTAGGACTGACCCCCCTCATGCCGAAGTGGGTAAGGCAATCCGGCATCCATTCCGGCACAAAATCCTCCGGCAGGTCGGTTTTTACCTTGTGCGGGGCAAGGTGGAGCATGAGCGATGTCTCCACCTCCCCTGCATGGAGGTTGGGAAACATATCGGGAAAGCTGGCGTAATAATCGATCACCATTATGTGGGGAAGCTTCTTATCCATATTCCACTCTCTGGCTGCCGGGTTGAGGATAAAGTTGCCGCCGTGGAAGTTTATCAAAGCGAGATACTTTATGGACCAGGAACCAACAGATTCAGCTATTTCGCAGATCATCCTCCTGAGGGTTTCCGGTCTCAAGGTTACCGTACCGGCAAAGTCCCGGTGCTCCAAAGAGGTGGAATAGGGCAGGGGGTTGAGCAGTACAGCATCCAGTTTTTCGGCAACCGGCCGGCTAACCTCCCGCGCAAAGAAAAAATCCGTTTCCAGGGGAAGGTGGGAAGAATGCTGCTCAAAGGCGCCGACTCCCAATATGGCGAGCTCTCCGGCCTTTTCTCTGACCTCAACAGTGGTATTCTCCGGCCCGATCATAGATCATTTCTCCTTCTGTATCAGGTGCAGCGCAAACCCCGATACCTGCGGCTGGATATAGATCTCCTTTAACAGGCCGTCTCTTTTAACAGCCGTATCCTGTTGTACAGCCACGCCTGTTCTTTGCAAAAAGGCTACAGCCCGGTAAATATCATTGACGGCTATGGCAATATGTCCGCGTTCACCCAGGGAGGGTGAGCCTGTTATTTCAAAGCTTTCCCCCGCTGAAATCCTATGATCCTTTTCGATCATGGGAAAGTTAAAGAGCCGCTCAAGGAGCTCTCCCGATTCACGGGCCTGGTCCCGGTTATTCTCATTAAAGCCCAGGTGTGCCAGTTCAAAACCATGCATCAGGGAGAGGGCTTCCCTGGTTAACCTGGTAATCTCAGCGAAGTTGCCTGCGGAAATAAGCGCCGGTTTTACCATCCAGCTGCCGCCGCAGGCCAGGATGCGGTTAAAGGATATATAGCTGTTCAGGTTTGCTCCATTTATGCCGCCCGTGGGAATGAACTTTATACCGCCATAGGGAGCGGCCATGGCTTTGAGCATGGATAGACCCCCGGATGCCTCGGCAGGAAAGAACTTAACCACTTCAAGGTTTCTTGCCAGGGCCATCTCGATCTGTGTCGGGTTGTTTATGCCCGGCGTAACGGGGATGGATTTTTCAATACAATAGTCAACAACTGCCGGGTTAAAACCGGGCGCAACTATAAATGAGGCTCCTGCTCCTGTTGCTTTTTTTACCTGATCAATGGTGAGTACGGTACCGGCGCCGACCAGTAATTCAGGCAGTTCCCGGGTCAGGACAGTAATAGACTCCTCGGCCGCCTCGGTTCTGAAGGTTATCTCGGCAATCGGCAGATTAGCCTCAAGAAGGGCTTTGCCCAGGGGAAGAGCGTGCTCAGCCTTTTCTATCTTCACCACCGGCACCAGGCCCAATTCACCGATTTTTTTCAGCACTTTATCCATTTTATCTATACCTCCTTAAACATTGTTAACCGGGTAAGCAGGTTTTCCGCCCTGCAGAACAGCAAGCACATTCCTGGATGCTTTGGTTTTAAGCTCCACCAGCGATTCCTCGCTGTACCAGCCGCTGTGATCGGAAAGGATTACATTATCCAGTTTTTTTAAAGGGCTTTTCTTGGAGAGAGGCTCGCTCTCAAATACGTCGAGGCCTGCATAGCCTATCCTGCCCTCAGCCAGAGCCGCGGCCACCGCATTTTCCTGAAGCAGGGGACCGCGCGACGTGTTGATCAGAATGAGGTTTGGTTTTACCAGGGAAATCTCCTTTTTACCGATCATTCCTTTGGTTTCTTCAGTTAAAGGAGCATGAATGGAAATATAATCTGATTCGCGGAGCAGGGTTTCCAGGTTCTCCGGTGTTCCCCCCTGTTCTCTGATCTCTTCGGCCTTTACATAGGGATCGTATACCAGCACTTTGGCCAGGCCCAAACCGCTTACCTTGCGGCGCAGGGTGCGGGCTATAGCGCCGAAGCCGATCAAGCCCAGCACTTTACCCTTTATACGGTAACAGGGCTGGTCATCCTTTAAATTCCAGCCGCCCTCTCTGATCCTGCGATCTTTATAGGATATCTTCCTGATGGCGCCCAGAAGCAGGGCCAGGGCCTGGTCCGATACATCCTCTAAAGAATAGTCAGGTACCCTGGCAACCCAGATTCCCTGTTCAGTCGCCGCCTTTACATCCACATTATCATATCCCACGCCATACCTGGAAATAACCCGGCACTTCTTCATCTCTCTGATTACCTCAGCGGGCAGGGGGTGAAGATTCACCAGCACTCCATCCGCATCAGCAAGGGCTGCTATAGCTTCACTGGCGGAGGTAAGATTATACACCTCCACCTGGGTATCGATTGCCTGAAGCACTTCATTTTCCTGCAGGTAGCTGCCGAAACGGTCGTCAGTAACTATTACTCTGTATTTTTCCATGTAGGAACAATAACCTCGAGTAGATTAAATGTAAAGAACAGAACAGCATGGTAGAGCAAAAATATATTGTACTTGCCCTGCTGAATCTGTTATATAATAATAAGGTTGAGCTATATTATTAAGGAAAAGGGGTTATAGATGGATAAGATAAAAGTGGGGATAATAGGTTCCAGGTTTGCCGCGGATTTTCACTGCGATGCGTACAGCAGAAATGAGAATGTGGAAATCGCTGCGGTTGCCGCACCGGATAATCTTGAGGAGATCTCACGGAAATGGAATATTGCCGACACCTATGAGGATTATCGTGAAATGCTCAACAGGAAAGACATTGATCTGGTCTCTGCCTGTGTGCCCAACTTTCTTCACCATGAGATAGTTGTGGCTGCCGCAAATGCAGGCAAACATGTGGTTTGTGAGAAACCCATGGCCACAACCGTTGAGCATGCCCGGGATATGATCGATGTGTGCAAGAAAAACTCCACCAGGTTGTTCTACGCTGAAGACTGGTGTTTTTCACCTGCATTGAACCGGGTCGATAAGCTGATTGAAGAGGGAGGAATAGGAAAAATCCTCTATGTAAAGGCCAAGGAGGTCCATAATGGCTCCCATTCTCCCTTTGCCAAGAATAAGGAGAGCTGCGGCGGCGGCTGCTTCATTCATCTGGGGGTCCATCCTGTCGGCTATATTCTCTACCTGCTGGGCAAAGGGAAAAATCCTGTAGTCGAGGTAACCGGTAAAATGACCGGTGGTGGGGAGCTGAACTTTGTGCACAAAGATAACGGGGGGGAGGATTTCGGCATGGGCATGATGAGGTTCGGGAATGGGGAATTTGCCTTTGTTGAAGGTAATTATATTACCGTGGGCGGTATGGATGACAGGGTAGAGATTTACGGCACCGAAGGGGTGTTGAAGGTTGATATTACCTTAGGCTCGCCGATTGACTGCTATTCGCGGCCGGGAATATCCTATTCAATTGAAAAAACCGACCATAACCTGGGGTGGACCAAACCCGCGGTTGATGAGTTCTATAACCTTGGTTATGTGCAGGAGCTTGAATATTTTGTCAACTGTGTGCGTAATAATGAAGAGCCTTTCTATGGTGTTGACGGGCAGGCCGGTTTGGCCTGTTTGGAGATCATTAAGGCTTTTTATGAGTCCAATGAAAAGGGTGTTACCGTAAGGGGAAGCTGGCTGTAGTTTTATAACGGGCGGGCGCCTTTTTTATCTTGAATTTCAGGTTGAGGGTAGAGAGATGGTGGATAAATATGAAGCTTATATGAAGAATCTTCCGGTAATTCCTGAAGTGGCAACCAGGATACTCAGGATTGCTGAAGATAAGCTGGACATCTCTTTCAAGGAGCTGGAAGAGATCATCAAGGTGGATCCGGGATTGACCGTAAAGATCTTGAGGATAGCCAATTCGGCCCTGTATGCCCGGCAGCGGGAGATAAAGAGCCTGCAGATGGCCATTACCCTGCTGGGTTTCAAGAATATAAAGAGCCTGGTATTGCTGGTAACGGCCTCCAATACCTTTGCCAGGTATAAAAAAACCGCTTTTTATCAATCATTCTGGAAACATTCCATTCTATCCGCTTTTTTTGCCAAACATATTGCGCTGCGCTGTAATAAAAAAGAGCAGTCGGAAGAGGTCTTTTTGGGCGCCATGCTCCACAGCATTGGCCGGGTGGCCTTTTTTAATTCAGATCAGGAGAAGTATCAGTCAATTGCGACTGAAGCTGAAAGCACCGGCGTGGATCTGGAAAAGCTGGAAAAAGAGGCCTATGGTATGGACCATAAGGAGCTGGACGCCTCAATCCTTAAAGGGTGGAACTTTCCTGACCTCTATGTTGATGTAGCCCGGGAAAATGAAAGCGAGAATATAACCTCAGTGCATAAGGCTCTCATTATAATAGTTTCGGTGGCATCCCTGCTGGTGGATATCCATGTTTTGAAAAAGCAGTGTCCTGCCAGGCAGAACCTGCTGGCAACCCTGTTCAGACATACCTCCCTTAAAGAGAGTGATCTGGATTATTATCAGCATAATTTTATCGATGATCTGAAGAAAGACCCCATGTTTCAGGAATGCCAGGCCCTCTTCGGCATCAGCAGTTAATCTAATTTGTATATTTGCTTTTTCATCTTAACCGCAAGGCCTATTTCGCCTTTTCTAATTATCTCTGCAACACGAGGCTGAAAAGACTGCCGGGCAGTTGCAAGCGACTTGGAGAACTCTTCAGCCCTGGCAACATCATTGGTTATCTTAAAAAAGTGATAGCCTTTTATTGCCATGGAGGCGGCGTCCGGGAATAGATGTATCCGGGTCAGTAATACACCGGTCAGGAACCTCAAGTAATGTATCCCATAACTGGAAAAAGCCTGTTTGGCAATAGAAAGAAAAAGGGCCTTGATCTCGATCAAAGAGAGTGATCTGACAGCTTTGGTCTTTACCGGAAGCCGGCTGATCAGCGTTGAGCAGCGTTCGAAATAACTCTTCGGTGAGTAGACTGCCTCTATTACTCGCTTATAGCCCTGTATTAGAGTTTCTGCGGGCATGAGCGGTTTAAAATCAAGAGTCAGGTTATGGGTATTGTTTCCCGTTGAAGCTTTCAGCAGACGGCCCTCCTTTTTCAGACGGCGGTAAAGCTGGGTGTTGGGAAGGGCATTGAGCAGGCCGATCATAGCAGTGGGAATTCCAGCCTGCTGGATAAAATCGATCTGCCGGTCGAAAATATCCGGCGGATCGGTATCGAAGCCCAGGATAAACCCCCCGGTCACCTCCATACCCCGCTTTTGGATCTTGATAATACTCTCCATAAGGCCGGATTTCAGATTCTGCCCCTTGCGGGTAAAGGCCAGGGTTTTTTCATCCGGAGTCTCAATGCCTACGAATACCATGTTGAAGCCGGCTTCAACCATTAAATCCAGCAGCTCATCATCCTGAGCCAGGTCGATGCTCGCCTCGGTAGAGAGAGAAAAGGGAGAATTGTGTTCCTTTTGCCATGCAATTATCTCCTTAAGCAGGGCTTTTACCTTGCCTCTGTTGCCGATAAAATTGTCGTCAACGATGAATATCTGGCTGCGGAAACCGGTACTGTACACAGCAGCCATCTCGCGGACAAATTGTGAGGGGGTTTTTGTTCGCTGAACCCGGCCGAACATCTCAATAATATCACAGAACTCGCAATTGTAGGGACAGCCCCGGGAATACTGAAGGGGCATACTGTCATATGCCTCAATATCAATAAGATCGAAGCGGGGGGGAGGAGTCCTGGTAATGTCCGGCTTATCATGGTTGCGGTATATTTTCTTAGGAGAGCCCCTTTCCAGATCATTCAGGAATTTCGGCAAAGTGAGCTCCGCCTCATCTAGAACAAAAAAATCGACTCCCTTGATATCCTCATACGAAGAAATCGGATATGGCCCTCCCGCCACTACGGGTTTGCCGCATTCATTGCACATTCTCACTATCTGTTCAAATGATTCCTTCTGTACAATCATGGCCGAGATGAAGACAAAATCAGCCTCTTCGATATCTCTTAGCTGCAACTGACCCACATTCAAGTCAATAAGGCTAACCTCATAATCTTCAGGTAATAACGAGGCTACCGTGATCAGGCCGAGTGGGGGCAATAATGCCTTTTTTCCGATAAATGGCAGGGCATGGTTAAAACCCCAGTAGGTGGTAGGTATCTCAGGATAGACCATTAGTATCTTTTTGCTCATAATAATATTCCTTTTCCGGATGTTTCAGGTGAATCTACTATTTACGACTGTAATACTGTGGAGAAGGTTGCAGGAAATGCTGGAGCGGAGCTACTCGAAAAAGAGCTGAGCCGTCGGACTGGTCATTTCCACTACCAGGGCGGGAGCTTTTTTATAGCGGTGGATTATCTTTACCCCCTCCTGCCGGCTCAGGCTTTTCTTATTTAACCTGATGCGCAGCTTCATTCCCGGCCGGGAGCGGATGGTCAATCTGTTCTCCTGCCACTGGAATTCAGTGCCTGAGCTATCCATTTCCCTTAAGATCTGTTCAGCATCCCTGATAGACACATACTCAAGCCAGGGGTAATGGCGTTTCACAAAGTCGAGCATCCTGGCAAAGTCCTTTTTAAGCTCCTGCCAGGTCATACCCTGAGAGCGGTGTTCATCAAAAACATCATCCAGGTGAAAGAAGTGGCTGAAGATGCCCGGACCGGTTATTGACGATACTATCAATTGGCGGTTTTCCGGGGTAAAGGGATAACCGGATGAGTTTCTGGGAATCAGGTAGAGATCCTTAATGGTATGATGAGGAGCGAATTCGGTGTGGGTCTCTTCTCCCATTCCTGATCTTAAAGTAGATACTACTTTAATTGAAGGGAATACCTCTTTAAGGGCCTCCATTCCCGGGTCGGAGATAATATTATTTGGCGCCACATAGGCAAAGGGCAGGGAATATTCGCCGAACAGATCGATCCACTCTCTTCTGGCGGCCGTCAGACCCTCTTTCATTACCGGCTTGGAGGGCCAGTGGTTGGGATTCATCTTTGTCTTTTTTTCGGTAAGTGACATATGATTAAAGCCGTGAAGGGCCAGTTCCTGGGGACTCTCCAGTATCTCCCTGGCTATTTTCAGGCTCGCCTGCTCTTCAGCCATAAAAAACTCTCCCCCTGTAAAGGGCGGTGTGGTGGTGCCGCTGTAATTGAAGATTAAAAATGAGGCAAAGGGAATATTTCTCTCTGCAAAGAAGGATTTGATGTCAGGCCAGAAAACCCGGTAATAGAATTCGGTATCGGTTATATTATGAGATTCTCTTTTAATATTATACATTGGCAATGGCCAGTCATCTATAAACATTATACCGATTCCGGCCGTGGCTGCTATGCCAACTGGGCGTACAAAAAGGAAGGATTCCAGAATAAATCCTTGAAAATCGCCGGTTTCAAAACCATCCCAGTTCCAGAAGAGCAGCCTGCCCTTTCCCCGTTCCGCAGTCCAGAGCAGGGGGAAGGAACCCCTGTAGCTGGAAGCGAGCACTTCCGCACCTTTAGCCGGAGAATTGGTTCCGGGCAGCCACTCAAAGGTTGCCTCCTCAAGTGAAAGCCCCTCACCCAGGAGAAAACCATAGCGGAGCTTGTAACCGGTTTTTATATATCTTTACCGACCGGTTCATTAAGAGCCGCATCAAGGGCCAGGGGAGCGCTTAGATTGCGGAAGTTTCCTCCGTAGAGGGAGACTACACCGCCGCCCTGCTGCAGGTAATGTTATAAAACCGCACCTTTCAAACCGGCATCATCCTTAAGTATCAGGCCGACTGAGGTAAATACCCGGAGATCTCCGGGCAGCAGCCTGGAAAATTGTTCTTTATGGATTACTTCAAAGGGGAGTTTTGCCCGCCGCAGCACACCTGAAGTATATTCGAGAATCCTCTTTGCCGTGGCTGTTGAGTCGTCGAGTAAGAGCGCTATATTTTCCCTTGACGGCAGCGGGAAAAGAGCCTCTTTGAGAAAGGATTGGACATTCAGCAGTAGTTGAACCTTTCCCTGCTCTACCCGGTAGATATACCTGGAAAAGGCAAAGCCGCCGTTTTTGTTGGCGACAATAACCGGGCTGGGGTCATAATCGCGGTCCTTTCTACTGATGGAGAGGAAAATACGTAAATTATTATCATGCTGCAGATAGCGGTAGAAAAGACGGGATTCCGCAGGATCCTGGATTCCCTGGAACTCGACCATGGTCGAGTCCTTGTAAGCTATATCTATCAAATCAGGATTGTCCGTCCAGTCGCCGAAGTATTGAATGCCCAGCTTTGCCAGGGTGAGGTTCAGCCGTGCTTGATTGATGTACTGACTGCTTTTACGATCCTGGTAAGCGCCGAAATTATCAATAATTATTACCTTGCGTCCCGACTCTATGGTGCTGTCCAGGAAGTGCAGGTAGGCTTCCGGACTTTGCATTGCCGGGCCCCGGAACCAGGTAACAACCGCCCTGATATTGGCCATAATTTTGGCGTTAGGCAGGCCCCGGTCAATATCCCAGTACTCTACCGATAGTCCCATTTTTGACAGGGGCTGCGACAGGTAAAAGAAAATCTCATTTTCCTTCTCGCTCTGGTTTTCAGATGATTTGTAAAGGGCTAAAACCCTGTTCTCATAATTGAGCGGCAGGGCCTGAATGGCCGGCAGAAGCAGGAGTGATAATATAAAGATATTTTTCATAAATTCTCCTATAAATTACGGGGCCAGCAACCTGGCCATTTTCGCGGAATAGCCAACCCGTATAACCAGGGACCAGTAATCCCATTGACTCTCCGGCAGGCTTTTCGGATAGTAGCGGTAGGTGGCGCTGAATGCAGCGCCCAGATTATAAGCGCTCTCCCCCCTGTAATAATTGATGTTTGCCTCGAGATCCATCTGGATTCTCTTTCTGATCTCTGTGGCTGAGGAGAGCTCTTCCATATAGGAGCCCCCGGCTGCCCGAAAGCTCAAACCCAGTGCATTTTCTTCCTTGAGTGGATGATAGCTGGACAGCAGAAGGCCGCCGGTAGTCAGGATAACCTGCTGCGGAGAGTAATAATAAAGCTCCTCGTCAAAGCTTGAGTCCTGGTAGAGAACATTGGCGCTCAGTTTGAGGTTTACAGCCGGCTTTTCTAAGTCGAGAAGACCAAGATAAAAGCTTTGAGAAAATGTAGTCAACAGGTTGCTGTCGGTAAGTGATTCAATCCGGGCGTAGGTGCGGAGCGATGAATCACGAAAGAGGGGATATTTGATAAAGGCGAGCATGGTGGTAATATCGAGCTCGCCTGAATGGCTCAGTATTCGCGGCCGCTGCGGGGCTATGGTTTCCGGTTGTCTTTCAAAAGAGTAGGCCCCGGTAAAAAAGAGATAGGAGTTGGGGTTAAGTTTCACCTCCATACCAAGGTGGGGTTCAACCTGATTGAAGGTGAAGAAGTCGGCTACTGTGACATCTCCGCTTATTGCGGCCGTAGTATCTTTACTGTACAAATTATTCAGGAAGCAGGCGCCGGCCAATGGGGCCACCTCCAGTTTCCAGAAGTAGAGGTTAATGGGCACACTTAAGGAAAGCTCTGATACCAGGTGGGTTGAGGGGTCAAGGGGAGCCGTTGGTTTGAATATCCGCACGGTATCTGTCTTAAGTTTAAGCTTATAGGACCAGATACTGTTTAAAAGGTTAACAAAAGAAGCCTCGCTGTGGTAGGTCAGACGGCTGGTGTCCGCCAGTGCATATCCGGAGAAAGCATGAGAATCGGCAAAGTTCCTGGCCAGGTTATTATAGCGGTGGGTTACATTTTCATAAAGAGGGTCGGCATAGTAAACCCTTTTGTAATTCTTAAGGGCCTGGCTCCAGTTGCCGTGCCATTCATATACCTGGCCCAGGCGGGAAACCGCGCTGATATCCCAGGGGTCTATGGCCAGCACCTCTCTGAATTGACGTATGGCTGACTCAAACTCCTGCTGCTGGAGATATAAATCTCTCAACTCGTTGCGCAGGTTAAAGGTGGCCTCCTGGAAATAGTAGATCGATCTGACCATTTTCTCATTTAGCAGGGTATGCAGGCTCTGCAGATCTTTTTCAACTATTTTCTGCTGTTTTTCGGCCTCTTTTTCCAGCCCCCCAAGCTCCTTAAGCAGGTTTTCTATCTGGTCAAAACCACTGTAAAGATCACTGCCGGCGGCGGAGAGATCAACGAGCTGAAGATCTGCGGCAAGTTGGACAACACTTTCAAGCTGGGGATAAAGTTTACTGGTTTGCTGATCTGCGGTTTCAATAATGGCCAGGGCTGCTTCGATTTTTCCCTGCCGGAGCAGAGACTCGATAACCCCGTAAGAGCTGAATGGAACTACGGCTTCAGTTTCATCTGTACCGCGGAATAATTTTTCAGCATTCTCAGGCCTGCCCTCGATCAGGTCGATCCTGGCCAGTATATACCGGGCCAGGCTAAATTTTTTCTCAGACGCCCGCTCCAATTCGGCTATAAAATCTCGTCTGTTCCATTCCCAGCGTATGGCCCTGGTCAGGTTATGGAAAAGCTCTTTCCGCTCATGGTCCCTGGCCGCTCCGGCTTTGGAACGGGCCATAGAGTATGAAGCGGTAACAAGACAGGCAGAGGTTAATAGTTACACCGGACTTCCCCAGTACACGGAATTTTTTACGCTGCTGGAGAAGATGATGGAAAGAGCCGTTATAGAACAGGGCACCTTGAGTGTAATAATTATGGAATTAATAAACTTTGATTCCTTAGTGGCGGATTTCGACCGGAAAAGTGTTTTTGCTCTGATGATTGAGCTGGCCGGAGAGTTAAGAAAACTCTCCCGCAATAAGGCTACGATCTTTCATTATAAGGATGAAAATCAGCTTGTGCTGCTCTGTCCCAATCTTGACTTTGACGGCACTTCACTCTTAAGCCTGGAAACCCTGGGAATTATCAATGAGAGGGAGTGGCGGATCAATGATAAAGGGGTGGTCCTGGATGTAGTGCTGGGATATGCGGCGCTGGGTGAAAAGGAAATGAGCGGTGAGGAGATTATGCAGATTGCGGAAAATATATTAGAGATGCAGAAGGTGTAGGGGAATATGGCCGGGTTTGATTATTTCCGCACCTTTCACGAGCGCTACCTTCCTAAAACGGCAATGGGCGCCCTGAGGGCTCTGGAGGGGGGACTGGTGGAGCAGGAGGCATATATTCACCTGGGGGTCTCAATCAAACCGGTGGATGATGAACCGGTGGATCTCGATGAGATTGACCGTATTTTATCTCGTGATGATCTTGATCTGGAAACCAATATGCTGCTGGTAAAAATACTGGAAAAGCTGGTGAAAGACAAAGACCCGGAAAGAGCGCTCTTCGCTGCTGAGAGTATCAATATAATAGAAAACCGTTATAACCGCAGGATAGAAGAGCTGAAAAGCAGCTTTAAAAAAAACGGTGATCCTTCTTTTCTAAGCCGGCTGGCCAATCAATTCTACGAGCTTTCCCGGATATATACAGGCTCCATCAGTAATTTCTACCTTAAAGAAAGCTATTCCTGCTTAGTCCGGATTAGCCGGAAAAAAAGAATTAGCAGGGAAGATAAAGCGCTGGTCCTGAGGGTGCTCCTGGAATTGAAGCAGTATGATCGGGCGGCCGCTGTTCTGGAGAAGACCGAGGAAAGAGGGGAAGCTGTTTTTATTATACTGGAAGCGGAGCTGGAGTTCAGAAAAAGGAACTTCTACCAGGTAATTCACCAATGCGCCAGACTCTTTGAATTTGAGGATGCCCTCGATGAAGGGGCAAAGAGTATTCTGGACTACTGGCTGGGTGACTAGATGGCGGGCAGGGTAAAGGTCTGCCTGCTACTGGAGGGCTCTTATCCCCATATCACCGGCGGGGTCTCCTCCTGGGTGCACCAGCTTATCGGGGAGCTTGAGGATATTGATTTTGTGCTCTTCACCATTTCACCGGCTGCCGACCAGCCGGTTAACTATAAGCTCGCCGGCAATGTGGTTGCTCACCATGACCTGGTGCTGGTGCAGCCCACCAGTCCAAAAAAGGGCGCTCCTGATAAAAAGCTTGTAGCAAAGATAAAGAGTATGCACGATTCCCTCTTTACCGGTTCAATGCCGGATATCAGCGCTCTGATTAAAGATATTCCCCAGGGCCATTCTCTATCCTCCGAAGCTATGGGCAGCCCTGTGAGCTGGGAGATGATAACCTCCCGCAGCCAGCTGAAAAACCCGGCATATCCTTTTGCAAATTATTTCTGGGCCTGGAAATCGGCTCACGATATGATCTTTAATATATTAGCGGCAGAACTGCCGGAAGCGGACCTTTATCATGCTGTTTCAACCGGTTATGCGGGGCTGGTTGCCGTTAATGCCAGGATACGGCTGGATAAACCCTTCATATTAACCGAGCATGGTCTGTACCACAAAGAAAGAGAAATGGAGATCAGAAAAACCCCCTTTATCAGGGGCTATCAGCGCGATATGTGGATAAATATCTATAATACTCTAAGCAGGATGTGTTACCGCTATGCGGATTTGATTATCGCCCTCTTTGAGCACAACCGCAGGCTGCAGCTGGAGTTGGGCGCTCCTGAGCAGAAGACCAGGGTAATTCCCAATGGCATCGACACGGGCCGCTTCATGGTGAAAAGGGAGAAGAGAGAAGGTTTCCATATCGGGCTGGTTGGCAGGGTGGTGCCCATAAAGGATATCAAGACTTTTATTGCCATGGCCAAAATTATTTCTGATGATATTCCTGAAGCCTGTTTTCACTGTATAGGGCCCACTGATGAGGATGAAGCCTATTATGAGGATTGTAAAATATTGGTAAAGAGTCTGAGACTGGGGGAGAAGTTCAAATTTACCGGCAGGCAGAATGTGCTTGAATATTATTCCTTTCTTGATGTTCTGCTGCTGACCAGTGTTCGCGAGGCCCAGCCCCTGGTTATACTGGAAGCCTATTGCGCCGGTGTGCCCGTGGTATCCACCAGGGTGGGTAATGTGCCTGAGCTGCTCGATTTTGATGACCGTTTTATTGCTCCTCCCAAGGATGCTGCGCAGCTGGCTGAAGGGGTAAAGTATATTTATGAGCACCCGGCGGAAATGAAAGGTTTGATCGAAAAAAACCGGAAAAGGGTGCTCTCATTTTACGAGCGCAAGAGCCTTCACCAGGCATACCGTAATATATACTACGAGTATGGAGTGAGCTGAATATGGCGGGAATAGGTTTTGAGCTGCAGCGTGTTCTGCGGAAAGGGAATATGACCTCCTTTTTACAGGTTGCTTTGAGCGGGATAATTATCGTTGCCGGCCCCTGGCTGCTCTCCATAATCGCCATTTTTCTGATAAGCCGCTTTGCCGCTTTTGCCATCAAGGAGGGCGCGGGCCTCTTTATGGGGGTTATAATCTACAGCTACGCTTTTTCGCTCTTCATATTCGGGGGCGCTCACTATGTTCTTACCAGGCTTATTTCCGACCTGATTTACATGGAGAAAAAAAAAGAAGCCTCAGCTGCTCTTATTCTTGCTTCCCTGGCCGTGAGCCTGCTGGCCGCCCTGGTCGGCCTTGCCGGGGTGCTCAATATAGGGGCACCGGAGCTTTCCCACCCTCTTTTATTCAAGATCTCTTCCCTGGCCTTCTTTGTAGTCATAAATGTTCTATGGCTGCTTATGATATTCATCTCCCTGCTCAAGCGCTTTAAAAGCATCTTTGTGGTTTTTTTAAGTGGTATGATTGTTTCAGTAATCGGGCTCTCCCTGCTGGGCCGCTCTCTGGCCCTGGGCGGCGCCATGCTGGGCTTCGCAACAGGTCAGCTTTTAACGGTAATCCTGCTCTTTATTCTCTCTTTCAGAGATTACCCGCCCGGCAATCCCTTAAAACCGGCTAAGGAGCTGGTCAAATACTTTTCCAGGTACAGGTACCTTTTTTTGAGTGGTCTCTTTTACTACTGGGGAATCTGGATAGATAAAATTGTATACTGGCTCACTGTGGGAGAGAAAGTGCCGGGAAGCTTTATCAGGCTCTTTGACCTTTACGATATTCCCGTGTACCTGGCCAATCTGACCATGATCCCGGGGTTGATCTACTTTGTTGTAGTTGCTGAAACTGACTTCTATATCCATCTCAAGGCTTTTTTAAATTCCCTTGGTCGTGATATCTATAAAACCATTCAGGAGAGAAAGTATAAGCTGATTTCCAGGATGAAGCAGGGGGTGCGGGAACAGTCGATTTTCCAGGGGGTTATGACTGTTGTGTTCCTGATTATTGCCCCGGTTATCTCTGAATCCTTATTTGGCGGCGCCCTGGATGCTCATATACTGCGCCTTACCCTGGCAGCCGTCTTTTTCCAGCTGCTCTTTCTCACTCTGATGACCCTGCTCTTCTACTTTGAGCTCTACCGTTATACCGCTTTGAGCGCCTTCATCTATTTTCTGGTAAACTTGAGCGGCAGCCTCTTAACTCTGCTGGCGCCGGGCCAGGCCTTTTTCGGGGCAAGTTATCTGGCTGCGGGGCTAAGCGCCTCCCTGGCCGCCGGGATTTTCCTCTTTTCCGTTTCCAGGAGCTTTGACCGGGTAATACTGGGGCGCTATAACTGATCGGGCAGGGATCATGCAGGTACGGTATCATACGATCCCGGATCATAGGGCTCCGAGTTTCTCCGGCCTGTCGAAATTGAAAATATTTGAAATTATAATCAAGATGATAGATAATATTATACAGTTAATAGGTAAATATTAGGAGTGGTTCATGAACCATAGAAAGCCCTCAACCCGGCTGCTGGTTGGTGTTGCCTTTGTCACCATTGCTGCCGCAGCCGTGGTGATCTTTGTTGTAGAGAGAGGCCGGCTTGCTGTAGAGAGGATGGCCGCAGAGCAGTTCAACATGCAGCAGTTGATACTTGCCCGTTCAGCTGCCAGGGGTGTTGAAGCCTACTATAAAGAAATAAAAGAAGCCCTTTTGTCTTTAGCTAAAGTGCCCGCTGTCGAGCAGAAAAGGCCCGAATGTTTACAGTGTATGCAGCATGTATACTGGGGTTTTCCTCAAAGAACATCACTACGACTGCTGGACAAAGAGGGCATACTCCGTTTTATCTACCCCTTTGACGGCTGGCGGGGAGAGCTGATTGGCAGGGACTACAGTAAAGAGCCCTACTTTCAAGAGGCTAAAGAAAAGACGCAGGTTGCCGTTTCTCATTTAATAAACGAACAGGGCGATAAGCGAATCAGGATTGCAGTTCAGGTCTATTCAACAAATAAAAATGAAACTGTACGGATAGGGGATTCAGCCGGAATTATTATTACGCCTATTGATCCGGGCGGGAAGAAAGGAGCTGAATTTCAAGGGGTGCTGATTGGCTCGTGTGATCCGTACATAATAGCCCAGGACTTTATCAAACCATTAGTGTCAGGTAAAACGGGCTATGGCTGGATGTTGAGCGAGGAAGGCATCTTTTTATCCCATTATGAGAAAGGCTTTACCGGGCGAAACGCCTTTACTGTGCGCAGGGAGAAAAACCCGGATATTTCTTATGAGGCAATTGAGCAGATCCAGAGGCGGATGATGGCCGGGCAAGAGGGCACAGATCGCTATATTTCAGGCTGGCACCGGGGCAAGAGAAGGAAAGTCGAGAAGTTTGTAGCTTATACACCTATTCATATCAACAGCCACACCTGGTCCGTGGCTGTATGCGCACCGGTCAGCGAGGTGGAGCAGATTGTCAGGATAACCAGACGTTATTATATTCTTACGCTGGTCATTATCCTGGTCATATTGATAACCGGGGGGCTTTTATATTTATTAATCATTTATCGCTGGTCTCATTTTCTGGAAAAGGAGATGGAAAGAAAAACCGGGGAGCTCAGAGTAACGGGCGATTATTTGAGCAAACTTATAAAATATGCCAACGCACCCATCATTGTGTGGAACCCGGAAAAGCAGGTAACCATTTTTAATAAGGCTTTTGAGAAACTGACCGGACGAAGCGAGGCGGAAATGACAGGCCGGCCTTTTGATGTGCTTTTTCCTGAAAAAAGCCGCGCTGGTTCCCTTGAAAAGATCGAAAGAACCCTGAAAGGAGAGTTCTGGGAAAATATTGAGATACCGGTTCTTAATAAAAACGGGGAGACACGCATTGGGCTCTGGAACTCCGCCAATATCTATGATGAAGATGGAAAAACACTGGTAGCCACTGTTGTACAGGGACAGGACATTACAGAACGGAAGACAGTGGAAGAACAGCTTTGCCAGATGCATAAAATGGAAGCAATCGGTACCCTGGCCGGGGGAATAGCCCATGACTTCAACAACATACTTGCCGCAATAATTGGCTACACACAATTGGCCCTGGCTGAGGTTCCTGAAGATACTGAGCTTTATTCTGACCTTAAAGAGGTGTTAAAGGCGGGCAACCGGGCCAAAGAGCTGGTCAGGCAAATCCTTACCTTCAGCCGCCGTCATGCAGAGGAGAGAGTGGCTGTCAGTGTAAGCCCCCTGATAAAGGAGGCGCTCAAACTGCTCAGGTCGACCCTGCCCAGCACTGTAGTGATTGAGCAGAAGATCGAGCAAGAGACAGGGAATATTCTCGCTGATTCGACGCAGGTTCACCAGATAGTGATGAACCTCTGTACAAATGCAGCTCATGCCATGGAGGAAAAAGGAGGTGTGATGGAGGTTTGCCTGTGCCGGGAGAAGCTTGATCTTAAGTTTACTTCCATGCATACGGAACTGGCTCCCGGAGATTATATAATCTTGAAGGTAAAGGATACAGGCATAGGTATGGCTCCCGGAGTGATAGAAAGGATATTCGAGCCTTATTACACTACTAGAGATAAGGGTAAGGGCACAGGATTAGGTCTGGCCGTGGTTCACGGAATTGTCAAGAGCTGCAGAGGCGCTGTTACTGTTTCCAGCGAGCCCGGAAAGGGTTCTGTTTTTACCGTGTATTTGCCTGCTATAGAGCGAATGGCTGTTACCGAGGCGGTAAAGGTTGAGAGCCTTGCCCGCGGCAGTGAACGTATTCTCTTTGTTGATGACGAGCAGTCTCTGGCAGAGCTGGGCAAGAAAATGCTTGAAAGCCTTGGATATAAGGTTTTTTCTTTAACGGACAGCAGCGAAGCATTGAAGCTTTTTCGCAAAGAGCCTGACCGTTTTGATCTGGTGATTACGGATATGACCATGCCCCGGATGACAGGCGATGAGCTTGCTAAAGAGATACTCACCATCAGGCCTGATGTTCCGGTCATAATCTGTACCGGGTACAGCGAGAGGATGACAGAGGCAAAGGCAAAAAGTATGGGCATAAGGGCTTTTATTATGAAGCCGGTAAATAAGGCTGATATAGCGGAAGCTGTGCGGCGGGCGCTGTACAGGTAAAGATCGTTTTTTTGTTCTTCAAGATCGAAATAGTGTGTGTTGGGAAGCTGTGCCTTACCAAAATTTTGAAGAATATAGGTTTTCCCAGCCTGCCTCGCTCCATGTAGTAATAATGGTTTTTGTATCAGGATAGAAACTGATAAACAGACATTAGTACTGCTATCGCTGCAAAGCCAACGGTAATTATCGCTGTAATACGGTTAAACCTGCCCTCAAAGGATTCTAAACGTCTATCCACCTGCTCGAAGCGCTTATCCACCTGCTCTAAACGTCTATCCACCTGCTCGAAGCGCTTATCCATATTGTGCTGCATCTGCTCTAAACGCTTCTCCATCTGCTCAAAACCCTGACGCATAAGTTCCTGCTGGGTCTTTAGTCCCTCTTCTACCCTTACCATACGATCCCGCATCTCTATCTCGTAAATATTAAAAGTAGATTCCATGGACTGAGAAGAGATCCACTGTCCAAGGTGTTCTTTTACATATTCACCAATCTTTTCAAGCTCTGTTTCATCCAACGCCATACTCATATCCTTCTCCTTAATATTAATACTCTTTACCAGTATTAACAAGGAATCTTCCATGGTGCTTTGCTTTAGTATTTATTTTTCTATCAGATTGGAAATTATTATCGATCCATTTTATTATGGGAGCAGGATATGGGAATTCATACCGGTAAAAATATGCATAGAAGCGCTTAGAAATTCCCCATGACTCTGAATGAAGAACGCCGGGGGGGCTGGCGAATTGGGAAATGGGGGTTATCAGTGGTGAACAAGGTCGATGCGTAAACCTCACCCCTGGAGTTATTGATATTGAGATTACACTAAGCTAACCCTGGCAAGAAAGAATCCCGCGGTTACCAGCCGCTTTTTTCAATTCCAAATACGTTTTCTTCAAAGGTCTCGGCGATTTGAGAGAAAATATTTTTCCATGTTGGCTTGATACCATTCAATAGAGCCTTGAATTCCTTCTCATTTCGTTTCAGAATATATAGTAGGATATCGTATGCTGCGATAGCAGCGAAGAAGAACCTGAGCAGATTGAAGAAGGGCAATGAATCTTTGAAATAGAACCTTTTGGTTCCAGAGAGGTGCGATATCCGCTTGAACACGTTGTTCTCAACATGCCAGCGGAGATGAGCTGCTTCACGAAGTTCTGTGG
>JAUVWI010000061.1 GCA_030604195.1 Spirochaetales bacterium | reverse complement strand
TGTGCTAATTTGTTTTTGCTCATTTAAATCCTCCTGTAACTATGTTTTAGTTCAGGGGGATTTTAACTAAAAAGTGGTATAACCTTTACCGGCTACCAGCAGAGCTGGTAGTTACATTTTCAATGTATACATTTACCAGGTAGCGGACAACCAGGAGTGCATGAAGCGTGTAGGAAGCCAGGCGGTGGTTGCTCAGACCGCCTTTAATCCGGTGATTATGATGGAGCTGCTGGCCAAAGGTATATGGAAGGGCTCCGGGGTTAAGAATCCTGAATATTTTCCTCCCGAGCCCTTTATTACCCTTATGGAGACATACGGCTTTCCGGTCGGCATGGTAGAGATGAATTCTCCCTACAGGCAGACACGCGACAAGGCTGTATTCAAAAAAACTTTGGAAAAGGTACCCTCTCCGGAATAATCGTGCCTATATAATTTTGATGTCAACCCAATCGCTTTATCATTGTTTTTTCGATTCTATAGAGCAGGAATAAAGCTGCCGCTGCCATAATGCCGAGCAGAAAGAGCAATGGCCAGACCCACGATCACAATATAGCTTCCTGCCCGGGCTGGAGTAAAATGGAGCTTGTTGGTAAGGAACATGGTGAGAAAGGGGAATACGAAGTTTCCCATACTGCTTACTATCCGGGCTAAAAAGAGTACATAAACTCCACGGTCAAGCCTTGCATAGGTTTTAAAGAGGGTCGCCTTTTTCATAAATGATTTTAGCTGTCAATAAAAATAGCTGACTATTTTTTCAGCTGGATTTTTTCCAGAGCCTGAGCCCCTCGATCTCCTTGAAGTGCGCATAAGTTTGTTTAGAAAAACAGGCTATCTCTTATAGAAGTATCCCCGGCTAACAGCATGGAATAGCCATTGGTATCGAGAATGATCTTTTTCATTCCCAGTCTCCCGCATTAATCGTTTCCATGTCGGAAACACCATTTTCAAACTCCTGCATTTCTTTCTCAGACCAGAGGCCGCAGAATTCTTCAAAAGCGTTTTTTGATTTTGGAACCACTCCAAGATTAAAGCTCTGGCGTAAAAGATCCTGAATTGTTTTATTCAGGCTTTTTCCATCTTCCTTAGCCTTCTTTCTAAGAAGTATATCAAGGCGTTCGTCCAGATTATGAATAGTAATTGAGCTCATTTCAACCCCTCAGACATCATCCGGTTGTAGAAGGCCCGGTTAATCGGATAAAAAGAGAGGATAATAACCCCCGCGAGAAAGAAGATGGCCGGTATGGGACCGCAGAGCAGTTTAATGCCCAGTATTGAAAGCCTGCCCTGTTCAACATCGGGCAGGTAACCGAATAAACTTAAAATCCAGCCATTGAGCGCCAGGGCAAAGGCCTGCCCGAATTTGCTGACAAAGGTCCATAAACCGTAGAATACTCCCTCCCTTCGGGTACCGTTTTTAACAGCATCATACTCAACTACATCAGGTATAATGGCCCATGGCATTACATACTGGGTAGAGAAACCGATGCCGCCAATAAACATAATTCCAATGGCAAAATTAACGCCATACCTCTGACCGAAAAAGAAAAAGGCTATTACCGCTGCTGAAAAAAGAAGCATACCGAGATTATAGCTCAGTTTTTTACCGATTTTTTTTGACACCCGCACCCAGAGGGGGATAAATAAAAGACTGCTCAAAAGCAGGGCAAGAAGGGCAAACTGGAAGTAGTTCTCCGCTTTATAGATATAACGGAAATAATATAGCAGGGCGCCCTGGATAACTGTAATCCCGGTTATGTGTAAAGCCCAGGGCAGGAGAGCCAGAATAAAGGGCTTAAGGCCAACCACTTCAATGTAGGATCGCAGGATATTCTTATGCACCACCGGCTTTCCCCTATCCATTCCCTTAACCGTAAAGAAGGTGATCAGCGCTGTAGCGGTCATTACCCCGCCCATTGCCCCACCCATGAAGCTCCAGCCATAGTCAGGGTTTTTAAATAATCCGGTAATAGGAAGCGCCAGGCCCGCCCCTATTAAAGTGCCCACAACAGCAAAGCTCATGCGGTAGCCATTCAATACGGTCCGCTCATTAAAATCCGCAGTCAGCTCAGGAGTGAGCGCGCTGTAAGGAATATTCACCAGGGTGTATGCCGTATTCAGTAGACAGAAAACCACAGTAGTCCAGATAAAAAGGTTTCGCTGGCCGGAAATATGGGGATTATAAAACATGAGGATCATGAAGAAAAAGAGCAGAATGGATCCCGCCAGCATATAGGGCCTTCTTCTTCCCATGGCAGAGCTGGTTCTGTCTGAGAGATAGCCAACAGCCGGGTCGGTTACCGCATCCCAGATTTTTCCTATCATTAAAGCCGTGCCTGCAAGACCCGCAGCCAGTTTGACAATATCTGTTAGAAAAAAGAGCAGGTAAAAGCCCATTATTGTGAAAAATAGGTTTCCGCCGAGATCACAGATGCCAAAACCTATTTTTACCTTTGTGCTCAAAAGCTGCTTCTCTGTTTTCACTGGTCCTCCTTAAAAAACACCATTCCCACATCCCCTTTCTAATTTTAATATTAGCCGGTATAATAAGATAAAATCAACTGATCAAATGGAATCGTAAAAAATGACCCTTCAAGGCGGATTAATTCTATTAGAAGAAATTGTTGAGGATTTGCCTGCAGCTGAAAAAAAAGCTGCTCAATTTATCCTTAAGAATCCTTATAGAGTAGTACTGCTCAATATCACCCAGCTCGCCCGGGAGAGCGGTTCAAGTATTGCAGGAGTGGTACGGCTCTGCAAGAGGCTGGGTATGCATGGTTTTAAAGAATTAAAACTTCGAGTGACCTGGGAAATCTCCAAGAATCCGGAAGAAAAAAAATTCCTTCGCATAGAGCCTGGTCTCAGCATTGAAAATATAGCCAGATCGGTTGTTTATAATAGTGAAAAGGTACTGGATTCAGTCCTGAAGATGCTTGATGTTTCATCGCTGGACCAGGCTGCCGGAACGATATTAAAAGCGGAACGGGTGGATATCTATGGTGTGGGCGCTTCCGGTATTGTTGCGGCGGATTTATATCAAAAATTATTACGAATCGGAATGAAATGCTCCTACAATTCCGACAACCATCTTCAGCTTACATCGGCCTGCGGCCTTGACTCGAAGGACTGTGCCATTGCCATATCTTACTCAGGCCAGACCCGGGCAGTTATACAATCAATCCAGGAAGCAAGAAAATCGAGGGCCCACACAATCAGCATTACCAGATTTGGTAAAAACAGTGTTGCCTCGCTTTGTGATATAAAGCTATTTGTTCCTTCCACAGAGCCCCTGATTCGGGAAGGAGCAATGACATCACGCATTTCTCAACTTGTGCTGGTAGACATTTTGTTCTCTGTGATTGCTTCCCGGTACTCAAATAGATTCTTGAAATACCTTTCCCGTACCATGAAAGCATTGAAAATGAGCAAAATGTAAGATAACTTTACTGTGGGCTTTCTCTGTAATCGCTCTTTTTCCTATAAAATGCTTCAACAGCCAGACCAATTCGACTATCGTTTTCTTCAAGCAGTCTTACTGCTTCCTTCTCCTGAATACCGAGGAGTACCATAACGATAGCAATTTTGGGTTTTCTACCGGAATTTTCAAAGGCCTGAAGGGCTGTATTCTTGTCACACCCTGTTGCCAGCGTAATAATTCTCTTTGACCTCTCAACAAGCTTGTTATTAACAGGAACGAGATCTACCATAAGATTATTATAGACCTTTCCCATTTTTATCATTGCGGTAGTAGTAATCATATTCAAGACCAGCTTCTGAGCTGTTCCGGATTTCATTCTAGTAGAGCCGGTTATAATTTCCGGTCCGACATCGATGTAGATCCGGTAATCCGCGTGAACAAAGGTTTGTGAGTTCTTATTGCAGCTTAAAGCCGCTACCGGCGCCCCTAATTGCCTTGCCCTTTTCATGGCGCCAATCACGAAAGGCGCCTGGCCGCTGGCCGTAATGCCTATCAAAATATCTTTTTCACATACCCTTCTCTGATCGATTTCTCTTTTTCCCTCGATCTCCTTGTCTTCCGCCCATTCTACAGAGCGAACAAGAGCTTCTTTGCCGCCGGCAATGATTCCCTGCACCAGTTCCGGTGGAGTCCCGAAGGTTGGCGGGCATTCCGCCGCATCAAGTACTCCCAGCCGCCCTGAGGTGCCGGCTCCCACATAGAGGAGTCTCCCCCCTTTTTTAAAAGAATTGACAACAATATCTACAACTTGAGCGATTTGCTCTATTTTTTCCGCCACTGCAACAGGCACAAGATGATCATCATGATTGATAATTTTTAAGATTCCCAGAGTACTTTTTTTATCAATTTCAAAAGAGTTCGGGTTGGGCTGCTCGGTTGCTAATTCCGCCAGGTTATCCCCAGCGCAGCTTTCAGCCACAACCGAGATTCTAAAAGCAAAAGCACCAAATAATATATTCGGGCGCTGGACTTGATAATTTATTGCGCTGAAAGCACAAGATTCTAAAGGTAATAGCATAATTCTATGATATACAATACAAAAAAATTTTCTATAAAAAACGATACATTTGGAAAAATTTTTTACTTTATCTCGGAGATGCCATTATAGAAACAGGACATAAGTAGATGGAAAGCTGCCCGGCCGGATTTCCCTGTCAGCTTCTTAAGATATTGTTGCTGAGCACTCTGCCATAGCTTTCTCCCAGGGTTTCCCACACCAACTCAGGATTGTCACTCTTTATATAGGACATATAAGCAGTGCCCAGGTAGCTCCACGCAGCAAAGTTACGTATCCCTTTACCATAGGCAAGCTCAACAGCTTTGCTGATTTCCTTCTCCCGTCCCGCCGGGATCTTGAAGTTCTGTATCCATACCTGAGCTTCTTTTCCGTGTCTTTTTGCCAGGTTGACAAGCTCGGTGCAGTGCCGCCCAAAGAAATTATCAATATCCTTATCAAACCACAGCCAATAGGGATCAGTCCCTATGATATCGAGATGGGGCAGAGCTGCCGCCCTGGACCAGTCTGATATTCCAAACCGGTGATCCCTGTTCGGGAGCAGGCAAAGTGCATTTCTCATATTCTTATCATGCGCATAATCGGTCAGGAATAATAAGAAATCCACAACGGAATTTTCACGGAATTTTATCATATCCTTGTTCAGCCCTGCCGGTATAGGAGAACCAAAGGATTTCTGATATTTTTCCCGGCAGAACCTGCACCAGCAGGTCCATCTCTGCTCAGCTTCTTCTTTTCCCCATTCAATGAAGAAGTGTGGTTCATCCCAGAAAGCAACATCCGCGCCGATTTCTTGTGCCTCACTAATCCAGGTGGTCATAAAATCTCTGAATCGAGGATTGTTGATACAGCAGGCAGGCGCCGGTTCTCCTGTAGAAAAAAGCTGGCAGGTATCTCTGTAATTTAGGGCAAAATCACTTGCGGCTTCCCCCCCGAATACCCTGCCGACTCCCCAGGGATCAATATATACCTCAAGTCCTCCTTCTTTTGAAATGCGGACAATCTCAGAGAGAGTTTCTTTATAAAAGCTCATGTCATTTTCAGAAAAGGTATGAACAATAAAGTTGCAGTTATGCTTTTTTATATTCTCAACATCCGTTAAGCAATGCTGTGGATTTCTATTGCCGAAATAGCTTATTCCTGTCCTGATATCATTTATGCTCATAAGCGAATCCTCTTTATATGCTTTTGTATTTTTTTGCCTTCCTTAATCAATATCAATATATTATGCTACTATGGATAAAAAAAGCTACATTGCAATTGGATTAATGTCCGGCACCTCGGTTGATTCTATTGATGGAGCCGCGGTTAAAGTGGATATTACCGATTCCGGCACCGATGTTCATCTGATTAAAGGAATTTCCTATCCAATCCCCGGGTGCATAAGGGGTCGGATTTTCCAACTCTTTGATGACGGCCCCGGTGCGCTGCATAAACTGGCCCTGCTTAATATGCGTCTTGGAGAGCTTTTTGCGGAAGCGACACAAAAGCTGCTTAAAGATGCAGACCTTAATCCGGAGAAGGTAACGGTTATCGGTTCCCACGGACAGACAGTACACCATGTTGCTCAACCGGAAGAATGCTGCGGCCGAAAGGTGCGGGGAAGCATACAGATCGGCGAACCATGCGTAATTGCCCGGACAACCGGTATACCGGTTGTCTCTGATTTCCGCGCCGGAGACATTGCTGCCGGAGGAAATGGCGCCCCGCTAGTGCCATTACTCGACCTGATCCTGTTCAGCGGCCATGGTAAAGATACGGCCGCTCAGAATATTGGTGGAATCGGCAATGTCACCTGGATCCCAAAGGGCAACAAGAAACCCCTTGCCTTTGATACCGGCCCTGGGAATATGCTTATTGACCTGCTGGTATCAAGCTATACCAATGGAAGTAACCATTTTGACAGAGATGGAAAAATAGGCAGGCAGGGAAAAATTTTAAAAGGCCTTCTGGATGAATGGATGAATCATCCATTCCTTGCACTGAAACCTCCCAAAAGCACCGGCAGAGAGGAGTTCGGCGCTATCTTCCTCTCAAACCTCCCCGGGAACCTGAAACCTGATCCTGATCTTATAAGAACGGCAGAGGAATTTACCGCTCTTTCAATTGCTCACGCCTATCGAAACTTCCTGCCCTCCCTGCCGGAGAGGGTAATTGTAACGGGAGGCGGAGCCCATAACCCGCTTATAATGGAGTCACTCTCTAACCACCTGGAACAGACTGAGGTTCTCTCAGGAAATGAAGTTGGTATTGATATCGATTTTAAAGAAGCAATGGCCTTTGCCGTGCTGGGTCTTTTCAGGATTTTAGGTAAAACCGGCAATGTGCCTGAGGCAACAGGAGCTTGCAGAAAAGCAGTTTTGGGCAATATTACCCATCCTTAAGAATCTATTTGATAGCCCCTGCAGAAAGACCTTTTACTATATATTTCTGGAAGAAAAGTACAATCACCACAGGCGGGATAATGGCCAGCATGGCAGCGGCCGACATAAGGTCCCAATGCACAAAATATTGTCCGATAAACTCTGTCATAACCACTGTCAAAGGCTTTGAGCGGAGGGTATAGGTTAAAACAAGGGGAGCAGAGAACATGTTCCAGGTAAATAGAAAAGAAATAATCGATACGGCAATAAGGCCGGGACGAACCACGTGTATGCTCACTTTGTAAAGCGTCTGAATATGAGTGCACCCGTCTATCCGGGCTGCATCCTCCAACTCACCTGGAACGGACTCGAAGTATCCCTTCATAAACCAGGTTTCGAAGGGAATCCTGAAGGTAAAGGATAGAAGTATCAACCCGATCTTGGTATCGAGAAGGCCAACAGCGCTGAACTGAGAGAAGAGCCCGATCAAGACCGGCCAGGATGGGAGCGCTATAATACCGATTATTATATAAAAAAAGAGATTCCTTCCCCTGAAGGTGAGCCTGGAAAAAGCATAACCTAAAAGAGGGGCAAATACCATGACAAGGGCTGTGGTGATAACTGCGATGAATACAGAGTTTAGTATGCCCTTTCTAATAAGCTCTGCAGCGCTTATGCCGCCCCCGCCCCGAAAGCCCTCGCCGGATATCAGAACATTTTTATAAGCGGTAAAGGTTACCTTCTGCGGCAGCCAGTGAGGAGGAACTGAATAGAGTTCCGCCCTGGTGGAAATCGAGGATATAAATATCCACAAGACAGGAGCCAGGGACCAGAAGCAGATCAGGGCAACCGTGATGATTAAAAGAATTCTGTATAAAGGCTTTTTTTTCATGCTTTTTCTTTTCTAAAGCTCATCCGGATATAGAGCATGGTCAGGATGAAGAGGAATATGCCGATCATATAGGCCATGGCCGAACCCTTGCCGAATCTTCCCATTTCGAAGGTAACTTCATAATTATATATCATGGGGGTCTTGGTAGCCTCATCAAACCCCATCAGGGCATAGATATCATCAAACACGGTAAAGGAGGCAATCAAGATCAGAATTACGGCAATCGCCCCTACCCTCTGCAGGGAGGGCACAGTAATAAAGAAAAACTGTCCCAGGGGACCGGCGCCGTCAACTCTTGCAGCTTCATAGAGCTCATTGGGAATTGACTGGAGCACCCCAAGGAAAAGCACAATGATAAATGGGGAATACCTCCATACGAACATGAATATGGAGAGGTTCAAAGCAACAAATGGATTGTTAAGCCAGAACTGGTATTTGTCAATAACTCCCAGTTGAAACAAGAGACCGTTCAAGGCCCCAAAATCGCCGTTAAAAATCCACTTCCACAGGAAGCCGTTAACCACCGGCGGTATTGCCCAGGGGATTATGATGATTGTCCTTAAAATGCCCCTGCCCCTGAACTTAACATTAAGGATAAGAGCAATTCCCAGGGAAATAAGGACCACCAGTAGAGTTGCCATGGTCATGAAATAGCTCACCCGCATGACTGATTTAATAAATTGCGGGTCCCGGAGAACAGCTATGTAGTTGACTAAACCATTAAAGCCGATTCTTCCCGGCATCTTGATATTGTATTTGAGAAAACTGAATCTGAAGGACTGAATAGCCGGATAGTAGGCAAAACAAAAAAGCAGGAGTAATGTGGGTGTGATAATCGTATAGGCAAGGTGTTGCCGGTTGTCCAGCCAGTTTAAAAATCTCTTTTTCCCAGCGCAGATTACATCCACAACCAAACTCCTTAAAGCAAAAGTCCAGCACAATATATATTCGGGCGCTGGACTTGATTATTTATTTCGCCGAAGGCACAAAACTTTGAAGGTAATAGCATAATGATAGAAGACGGGAATCTATATTCTTATATATACTTATGAAGGCTTGAGGCACTGTAGACCCCAAGCCCTCAAAGTTAAAAACTCTATTCGTATTCTTTCTTTACTTTTCTCTGGTATTCTGCCAGAGCCTGTATTGCCTGATCCACTGTCTGCTCACCCCTGGCAGCCCTTACCAGGGCATTGGTCGCTTCGGTATTGAACTCTGAATACCAGGGTGTGTTATAGGGAAGAGGGACAAGGTATTTGGCCTGTTTCGCCATTGCATCATATCCCTCAATCTGTCCCTCGGCCCCGAGTTTTTCAAAGAGACTCCTTAAAGCGGGGAACATTCCATGGGTTTTGAACATGAAGGCTTGAGTTTCCTCTGAGATCATGAATTCGATAAACTCTTCTGCAGCTTTGGGGTACTTCGAATATGAAGAGATGCCAAGCCCGGCAGGCAGGCTCCAGGTAAAGTGTTTATCGGGCAGCAGCAGATAATCAGCATTGGGAGCAATTTTCGATTGCTCCGGATTGTTGGCAATAGCCAGGGAGCCCTGCCACGCCTGGTGAAAGGCAGCCTGGCCGGCCCAGAAAGCGGGATGCGGATTGGGCGAGGAAACCCGCTCGGGAGATATCAGTCCCTTGTTGTAGAAATCAATAAGCATGGCAAATGACTTATAACCCGGATCATCAGGTTTACTGAAAGTCGGTTCCATGTTTTTATCAAAGAGAGTCGAACCCATGGAGAGAGCCATCAGATACCAGGACCAGGAACGGACTCCAAAAGATATGGGATATTCAAGGATTCCGTCTGTTTTCAGCTTTGTGCACACCTCTTCAAAATCCCCCCAGGTTTTTATGTCTTCACCCTTTATACCGATTTTGGCCAGTACGGCTTTATCGTAATCCACCATTACCATCTGCTGGTAAATGGGCACCGCATAGCTCTTGCCGTCCATCTGGAAAAATTGCCTGCCATAGACGCTTCTAAAAACCTTGTTGGATACCTGTTTATCAAGCTCCATCAAAATACCTGAACTGGCAAAACCCCCGATATCGTCTATGCCTACAAAAATAATATCAGCAGGATTCACCTTTCCCGCAGCCGCGGTCATCACCTTATCTCTTAAGGGTTTGACATCGAGGGTGGTTACCTCTACCTTTATCCCTGAATCAGCCTCAAACTTATCCAGCAATTCCTGTGACGGAGCGCCCCAGGCCGCCGACATATAAATGAGTTTCTCAGGTTTTGCTTCTTCCTGCCTGCCGCCGGCATACACGAAAACAGACACCAGACAGAAAATTAAAAACAGCCAAAATAAACGTTTCATACAAAGCCTCCTTTGGTTTTATTCTGCTTTAAAGTGTGGATCAATTTTTTTCTTTCCATTTGGCATTATACAATCAGCCAACCGGGAAAGTCAATAAAAAATATTTTCAATAATCTTAAAATTTTGTGAAAATTATTAATCAATCCCAGCACAGCCCCATGAGGGCCGGGGTATAATGAAACGGTAAATCTAAATTTCTTTCTGGTACAGCCAGAAGAGCCTCTCTACTTCAGCGCCTGAAACCCTGGAATAAAAGCAAACCGGTTCCACCCAGGGTATGACAGCTTTCCGGTAGCTTTTCTTCATATCCTTCAGACAGATGCGGAAGAGCAGGGAACCTATTCCCATTCCTCTATGTGCTGTATGAGTACCCATGGGACCGAACCAGCCGGCGCCGAAGTTGTTCCCGTCATAACCTGCAAAGGAAATTATTTCGCGATCTTTTGAAGCAATAAAGAGAGTAATAATATCATTGGAGAGCATTTTTTTTACTTCATGAATCCATAAGGGAAATGCTGAGTGCATGAAACTGATAAGTCTTTCCCCATCCGTTAACTTTGCCCTGCTTATAGACACGCCGGATTTGAGCAGCTTTTTTTCATCCACGGATGTTTGAAAACTCTTCTTTGTAAGATCCACAGACATGCTCAGGGTTTCACCATACCTTTTAAATCCCAGGCTATTAAAAAAACAGAGCGCCGGCGTATAGCGGGGGTCCACACCCGGAAGCAGGTAGTTTGGATTTGAATTATAGGCTCTTATAGAATGGCATCCCATAACCTTGAGCCTTTCTTCAAGGAGCTGGTATATTGCTCTGCCAATACCCATTTCCCTTGAATCCTTGCCGACTGCAATAATCTTTATGAAACCCAGGCCATCCTGCCGTAGGACTGCCATACCGAAGCCGGTCAGCTTTCCATTACGGGTACTGCAAATCGTTAAATCCGCATTAAAATCCAGATCGTCAAATATCTTCTCCTTAAGGAGTTCAGCGGTAAAATTATCCAAATCATGATTTGTATTCATAAATCCGGTAAGTTCAGATAGCTTCTCTTTAGAAAAGTTGGATATATTATAACTCATTCCCTAACCAGGGCTTCAGTACCTGAGATAAGCAGGTTAACGTATTCATCGATATTCTCTATCAGATCACGGTCAATTCGAAAGCCTATAGCCCCGGGATGGCCACCGCCGTTTTCGATAGAGAAATGAGCAATAACCTTTCTTAAGTCCAGCTTTTTAAAATCCTGACTCCGCCTCATGCGAAACTGAATCAAGTTCGATACATCGGGATCATCATAGTATACAACAAGGCTGAGATAACTGCTCTCTTCCGCCAATTTATCAGCCGTATACCTGGCTACCGTTATTATTGTTTCATGGTCGTAATTTAACTTCAAATACTCCATATCCGAAGGATTTAACACAACTGATCTTATAACAGGTGAACAGGAGTTTTTTCTTTTCATCATATACCTGAAACAGGTATCTTCCTTCTCCGATAACTTTTCCAGCTCATCGAAAACCTCTTTCATAGTGGATAGATTCTTAGAGCCTTTATGCGTTTTTTTAGAAAGCAATTGATTGAACATGTTGCTGAAATTTCTGTAGAACCATTTCTCACGGTTTGTTTTTAAATATTTACCCATTTTTGAATCGCCGATAATTCCGGTTAATACGGCAAGGACAAAGTTCCGTGAAAATAATTCAAAAACCTGATGTCTTTCAAGAAGCCCGGTGCGATTCTTAAGCTTAAAAGCAATAAGGCCGACAAGCTCGCTCGCAGATGAGGCTTCATCCACCAGGCAATAGCCATTATTACCAATGTAATCACTATCCGCTTCGAGATGATGATCAATTTCAATTTTAAGTATATTACTGTCGGATAATAAAGAGGAAGAGTCCGAAAAATCCTCTATCATTGATGGTTTAGGGGTGTCAAAGATAATTACCGTACTGATCTTTTCAGGTATTTTCCCGCATTGTTTCACCAGTTCAATAGAATTATACCTGCAGATATTTAAAAGATACTGAAAGTGCGGATGAATTTCGCTGGAGATCACCAGATGGGCCTTCTTGAAAAATTTGCTCAACAGGAGGCTGAAAGCGACCATTGATGCTATACAGTCCTCATCCGGATTCTTATGCCCTACAAGAAGAAAGTTATCTCTCGATGTAATAGCTTTGATAATGTTATTGATGATCCTGTTCTTTTCTGCAATGGTGGGAATACCTGCTTTCATTTATCACAACTCCCTTTACGAACTATACAATACCGCTCTATTTCGTCCCAGCTCCTTGGCCTTGTACAGAGCCCGGTCTGTTCTTTCCTTCAAAGTTTCCATAGTATGGGCATGGGCAGGAAAGGAAGCAATTCCCATGCTTGATGTTATCTGTTTAAGACTGCCGTCCATATTCTCAAGCAGCTTAACCTTTCTTAATTCATTTACCGCCATAGTACAGATATCCAGTGCTTTTGCAGGCCTGGTATCTGAAAGGATGAAGGTAAACTCATCACCGCCATAGCGTGCCAAAATATCCCCCTCGCTGAAAACGGATTTAAAAACCCGTACTGCCGACAGTATGACTTTATCCCCGATATCTTGACCGTATTCTTTGTTCAACGCTGCGAAATGATCCAGGTCCACCATTACCAGTGAAAGGGGTTTGCCGCTTAATTCAGCCTCGGATAGCCGTTCTTCCAGGGAATCATCAAGAAAGCGCCGATTATAAAGCCCGGTAAATTCATCCGTTACCGCCCTCTTACGCGCCTTTTCACCCCAGGTTACCATATCCGAAAGGAAGGCGCTCGTTTCCTGCAGCCGCTCAGTAGTTATATTCAGCATCCTGTGCATTATTTTAATCGTTGTCGAAGGGTGCTCCTTGATGAAATTATAAAAATCCCTGCCATTGAGAATGAGCACAGTGGTGTTCTCTCTTGTGCAGCAGGTAGCTGACCGCGGCACCTGTTCAAACATGGACATTTCCCCGAAAAAATCTCCCTCGGCTATCTCGGCAATTTCATATTCCCCGCCATCAGGCGTATTTACCGTTATTGCAACCCTGCCTGAAAGCACAATATACATATCATTGCCAGCATCACCTTCATGGAAGAGGGTCTTGCCCTGCTCTATTTCTACAGATTTCATCAGAGAATAGATAATGGGTACTTCTTCCGGAGCAAGAGAAGAAAATATATTAATCTTTCTTAAAACATCAATGGGCGCTTGCATCTTATCTTCCCTGCTTATCCTCCGGAAAAAGTATTTTGTTACCCCCCCGGTCCCTGCCTATAAGCGGCAGCACATGGGCTTTCTCTATAAGTCCCGCCGTAGTTGCTGAATGTTCAGGGAAAAGAGATATTCCTATGCTCACTGTGAGCATGAATGGATTGCCTTTAGTTACCTGATGTAAATCAAGTTTATTCATGGATGATTGAATTTTTATTGCCATCCTATGGGCTTCTTCCCGCTCAGCACCGGGAAGAATTACGGAAAGCTCATTCCCCATAAACCGTATTGCCACATCTTCGCCGGATATTATTTTTTCCAACCTGCTTGCCATAATCCTCAGCGCCTGGTCTCCTGCTTCATGGCCATAGGTATCGTTTATCAGTTTGAAATTATCAGGCTTTATCATAAGCAGGCTGACATGAGCCTTTTTATTAACCAGATATTCACCAAGTTTTTCTTCCAGGAATGTCCTGTTATATAAGCCGGTCAGCTTATCACTGTATACCTGCTTCTTCAGTTCCTGGATTATTGGAGAATTTTCCTTAATAAGTGAATTGGCCTTTCTTATCCTACCGGCAATGTTGACCAGGATCTTATGGAGTATCCGCGCTGATACTGCGGGATGCTTCGCCAATATATCCTTGAAACAGATACCTTTCCGGGGAAACATAAGCAGCCTGGTTTCAATTTCCGCCCGGGCGGAAGCATTTCTGGATAAACCGGTCAGCATATCAAGCTCACCAAAACAATCACCCGACAGGAACCGCGCAATATCAATATCCCTACCGGTGTCAGCTTTTTTATTTATTACAACTTCGCCGGATTCTACTATATAAAGAGCATTTCCCGAATTTCCTGCCTTGAAGATAAGCTCATCTTTTTGGTAATTATAATATTCACTGTACTCCGCGATAATCTTCAATTCATCATCATAATAGGATGAGAAGATATCTGCATTTTGTAATCTTTCAATTTTAGTCTGCAGCATGGAAGTCGGCATTTATACCCCTGATTTTAATACTATGCAGTATCTATTATTTACAGCAACCAGGCAATATCAATTTCCATAGAAATTTTTAAATAATCTAAAGGAATTCCGCTGATGATTGACGGGAACATACGCACTGTGCTATAAACAGTCTTCTATGGAGCAGTGGCAGAAGAATCTTTACATTACCTGGTTTACTCAAATACTATCTGTAACCGGTTTTGGTTTTATGCTCCCATTTATCCCCCTCTATATTCAGGAGCTGGGCATTACATCCACAACTGAGCTGCGCTTCTGGGTGGGGCTTCTCACTGCCGCGCCCAGCCTGCTGCTGGGAATCATGGCCCCTATCTGGGGCATACTTGCAGACAAATGGGGACGCAAAACCATGATGCTCAGAGCAATGGCCGCAGGAGGCCTGATTGTGGGCCTTATGGGTCTGGCTAAGAACGTGGAAACTGTTTTAGTGCTGCGCATCTTCCAGGGACTGTTCACCGGTACGGTAACCGCTTCAGCCACCTTAGTAGCCTCAGGAACCCCCCGCAACCGTCTCTCCTATGCCCTGGGCTTCCTCTCTTCATCAACTTTTATCGGCTTTTCCTTCGGCCCATTTCTGGGCGGTATGTTAGCAGAATTCCTCGGCTTTAAAACCACCTTCTTCATAGGCAGCCTGATAATCTTTACCGGCTTTATCATGGTACTCCTGGTCACTAAAGATATCACAATCGAGGAACCTGAACATGATAAAAAGACGGCAACATTTTCCCTTAAAGCAATGTTGATCCGGCCCTTTCCCATTATCTTTACATTAATCTTCCTGGTGCGCTTCAGCCGTATGATGGCAGTGCCCTTTATCCCTCTCTATATTCAGGAACTTCGTCAAAACATGCAGGGTATCTCTGCCATTACCGGAATAATTTCCGCTCTGGCCGGTCTGGCCACCGCTCTTTCAGGGTTAACCATAGTCCGCCTGGGGGATAAATATAATAGATTGTTTCTAATAGCTATCTTACTAGGACTGAGTTCGATATTCTCTCTGCCAATCTTTTTTACTCATGGTCTGGTATATTTTACAATTTTTTACCTGGCGGCAATCTTTTTTGTAGGCGCTATTGAACCGTTAATGCAGGCATATCTAAGCGCCAACATACATCCCGGCAATCGGGGAGTTGTCCTGGGCCTCTGGGCCTCGGCCGGCAGTTTCGGCTGGTTCCTGTCACCACTGGCAGCCAGTTCCATATCAATATATTTCAGCATTAAACACATCTTTCTCTTCTTCAGTATAACCCTGTTTATAAATTTCATTATTGTTTCTATTTATAACCGGAAGATAAAATAGTAAGCCCGCTGTCAGTCGATGATAGTAAGACCTCTAATCCTTCCTCCACTTCACGCAGATTTGTTCTATCAAGCAGGAAGAAATAACCAACCGTCCATGGCAGCTCCCTGAACTAGATTCGCTACAGCGTATTTCTTTCTTTAAACGTGACCATAGTAATCCCTGTGAACCGCTACCGAATAGGCATAGTCCAAAAGCGTCCCCCAGCTAAAAATCGGGATCTCGATTTCCCTCTGCAGCGCCCTGGCAAATGGCTGAAAACCGGTGCACTCTAGAACCATCGCACCCATGTTGGGGTATTCCTTGTAGAAAGCCGTACCTGCGCGAATGAAATCCTTTTCCGCTTTTTCATAGACGGCACCCGGCGGATCGGTTCGCTGTGACTGGCTCCAGAGGTGTTTGAATTCAGGGCAACCATAGTCATCTTCGGCACCGGCGACGACATAGTTGCTTCCCGGATCGATGTCGACCGCCTCGAGGTGTGCGTCCTTCAGATAGCGTCTTTCAGCAACCAGGAGACCCACCACACGGTTCGACCCGATGAGCTTCTGTGCAAAGGAGACCTGCAACAGACTGGACATAAACACCGGGACATCGACATAACCGGCAATTTCCTTTTGAAAATAGGCAAAATATCCGCACTCGGCCGCGATTGCACGGCAGCCCATGTTTTCAAGATTTTTGGCCGCCGTTTGAATGGGCTCCAGACACGGAGACTTGTCCTCTTCGACTACCAGATCCCTGATATCAACATTCTTGATAATTTCGTACTGTACGGGAAAAGGATATGCACTGGCATTGCGTACATCTCCCGGAAATCCTGGATAAACGTCGTCCAGGATGATGACCCCCAGCCCCATTCCGTAACAGCGATGGCTTTTTCTGGCATTGATGTAGGATATTCCCATGTCACGATTTTGATACATATATTGTAATTCTCAGCGTATGCTTTCGAACTTATTCGTTATTTCCCGCACTGCTTTGCTCACCTCAGCGGACAGCGGCTGGGGAGTATAATTCTTGAGCAAATGGCGGACCTTCTCTCCTGCCCGCTCCTTGAGGGTCGTCGATCCTTGCTCAAGCCAGTTTGAAAAAATATTCCTATCGGTAATTGAGGGAGTCCATAACTCTTCTCTGAAAAGACGTACCGTATGGTCCGTTCCCAGATAATCTCCATCCGGCCCCACTTCATTTATCAAATCGACGCATAACGAGTCTTTGTCTACCTTGAAACTCTGAAGATACCGTTTGACTAAAGATATTTGCTCATCACAAATAGCCAGCATTTCTAAACTTGAGGTCATACCGGACTCAAGATAACCTACATCATGGATCAGGTTCCCGCCTGCCAGAGCTGCAAATAAAAGTGAGGTTGCAGCTTCAAGTGCTGCTTGCTGATCTACACACTTGGAATCGCTGAATCCACCGGCATTAAAGGCGGGAAACCCCAGAAACTCGGCCATTTCTTTGCGTACGGTTAAACTAAGCATTGTTTCTGGAGCACTATAGGAAAAAAGCGTTGTACTCATATCCAACGCTGTCGGACCGCCGCCGAACACCAGGGTGGATCCTCGTTTCACTTCCTGCGTAATAACCAGCGCGGTTAAAAACTCCGCCACATTCAAAACAAAACTACCCGCCAGTGTAACAGGGCCTGCCGCGCCGATAGCAGGTGTAGACGCATACAGCACGGGAATCCCTTTTTCAGCGCAAAAAACAAGCTTTTCCAGGGAATTCTTCGAATGTTTAAGTGGAGAACTAGGCTGCTCATATAGAATAATAAACGGATTCAATCGAAACTCCGCTTCACCGCCGGTAACAATACAAGCCATCTCGTAGATCCCTTCCAGACCTTTACGGTCCCACGCGGTGATGACGATGGGCTTGGTAGTATTGTTGATCATCGCTTCAAAATGAAAACAATCGGCATTTTTATTTGGGATATCGCTGGCCAAAGCGAAAGACATCAAGAAATCGATATTCGTAAGGGCATCACCTACTCTGGCTGCCTGTACAACGTCGTTCAGCACACTTGTACGCCGCTCTCCCGTATCCAGATCCATAGTGTTGGGATTGTCCGAACCAGGCCCGAAATAGACATTATCTCCTTCAAGGAAAATCACCCGCTTACCGGTACGGTCAGATAGGGTTTGCCGTTTTCCTGCCGTTAATAAGGCATTCTCCACAATCCCGGAGGGAATCTTAACCAGATTTTCGTCAGAGACCATAGCCCCTGCCTTTTTCAAAATAGCTACCGCTTCAGGAGAATGTAATCTGTTTCCCGTACGTTCCAACACCTCAAGCGCTGATCTATAGATCATTTCCCGCTGTTCCCGCGATAGTACGGTAAGTTTCGGCCTCTTCCAGAAGCAAAATTGTTCATTCGCGTTCATTTTTTTACCTTCCTTCAATAATTATTCTGATATATTTCATCCTTGCCGGAAAACCGGTTCAATAAGCGCAAGTTCCTCAACCGCTATATGACAGGAAATCAGATGATCTCCATCTTTGTCCGTAGGAACCAGGGGAGGTTCCTTCTCCTCACAAATCATGCCTATTTTCCTGGGACAGCGGTTATGAAACCGGCACCCCTTTGGGATAGCTCTGGCACTTGGAACGGAATCGGAAAGCCGTATCCGCCGCTGCTGCACACCCGGGTCAGCAACGGATATCGAAGAAAGCAGTGATTCAGTATAGGGATGAAGCGGCGGAGAAATTACCTTATCCGTAGGGCCGTACTCTACGATTTTACCAAGGTACATTACCACCATCAGATCGCACAGATTGCTCACTACTCCTAAATCATGGGAAATGAAAATGTATGCAGTCCCCTCTTTCAGCTGTAAATCAATAAGCAAATTGATAATGGCTGCCTGAATCGAGACATCCAGAGCTGAAGTAGGCTCGTCACAAAGCACCAGATCAGGATGTCCGGAAAATGCTCTGGCAATAGCAATCCGCTGTTTCTGGCCGCCGCTTAACTGGTCAGGATATCTATCCATGTACTCCATTCCCATATTGACTGACTCCAATATTTCCCTGGCACGCTTGACCGCATCCAGCCTGCTAACCCCGTTTTTTATGATGGGCCTGAGAACAGCCTGACCAATTGTTTTCTTAGGATTGAGTGTTGAACGTGGATCCTGAAATACCATCTGAACCCGTCGGGTCACCTCTTTTGGACGTTTTGAAACAGGTTTCCTTATTTGAAGACCGTCTAATAGCAATGTTCCTGAGGTTATTTCCTCCAGTCCGATAATGGTCCGGATCAGCGTACTTTTTCCGCAGCCGCTTTCTCCAACCAGCCCCACGGTCATCATCCGTTTTAGCGAAAGAGTAATACCATCCACTGCTCTGACCGTATCATTTGAGTTTTTCAGACCGAACCACCGGGAAGAACTCTCATAATGTTTTTTTACGTCCTTCAGTGAAAGCAAATCCGTTTCAGGCCCTGTTTCCATATTAGAAGACTTAAATATTTTTTCTGCTGAAATATCGCATCTTCCGTCTCCTTTCACACTTTGAACATACGCGGCACGAAAACAACGCACCTTCCGGTCTGCGCCTGCGGACAGAAATTCAGGGACCGCAGCGGCACATTCGGCCTGAGCATAGGCGCAGCGGGGACGAAATGTACACTCGGGAAGCATATTAATTAATTCGATCACTGAGCCCTGAATAGGTTTCAGGCGTCCCCGCCTGGGTCCGGTCCTGAGCTTGGGGATTGTATTCAATAATCCCCGGGTATAGGGGTGAATGGGAGAACGTATTATATCTTCGCTCCCCCCCTCTTCAATCATCTGCCCGCCATACATTACCCCTATACGATCACTCACCTTATACACCACACCTAAATCATGGGTAATATAAATTATGGCGGTATTATATTCCCGCTTCAGCTCCTTGATCATATCAAGGATATTGGACTCGGTAGTCACATCAAGGCTGGTGGTAGGTTCGTCCATGACCAGCACCTTCGGGTTGGTAATGAGGGCCATACCAATACACACACGCTGGCGCATACCTCCGCTCAGCTGATGGGGGTAATTTTTCGCTACAAATTCCGGGTCGGGAATCTGGAGTTTTGCCAGCATCTTCTCACTATCTTCCCACGCCTGCTTCCATGAACAATTGCGGTGTCTGACTACCACTTCAGCTACTTGCTCACCGATACGCATGGAAGGATTGAGAGCTGCCGAGGGATCTTGAAAGACCATACTGATTTTTTTTCCCCAGATGGAACGTATTTCCCCCGCTGACTTTGGGACGATATCCTCGCCGTCTATTAGAATTTGTCCTGAATCAATACGGCCGTTTCTGTCAAGATAACGGAGAATTGAAAAGGCCAGGGTACTCTTTCCACACCCTGACTCGCCGACTATCCCGAAGGTCTCTCCCCTGTCCACGTAGAGGGAAACATCCCGCAGAGCGCGTAAAACACTATGTCTGGTCGTGTAACTAACCGAAAGATTACGTACTTCAAGAACCGGTTCCATATTATAAATCTCCGGATTCGAGTTTCCGAATTGTATCGCTTAAAAAATTGACCGATACGGTCAGCGAAGCAATGGCTAGAGCAGGGAATATAGTCATCCAGGGTGCAATGGATATATGCTGCTGGGCATCATTCATCATAAGGCCCCAGTCAGGTGTAGGAGGCTGTACTCCTAATCCTAAAAATCCCAAAGAAGAACTCATAAAAATTGCGTATCCAAACCGGATTGCGGCTTCCACGCCAAGGGTCCCTAAAGTATTGGGGAATATTTCAACGAACATGATATAAAAAGAGGTCTCACCCCGTACTTTGGCCGCTTCAACAAATTCCTGGTTTTTTAAATCAAGCACCGAACTTCGGACTACCCGGGCTATTCGGGGTGCAAATACCACCCCGATCACCACCACCACTCCAAGAAAGTTTTGGCCGAAAATACCCAGTATCATCATAGCGAATAATAATGCTGGAAAGGACATGAGAATATCCATAAAGCGCATGATCACTTCATCATATATTTTTCCGAAATAACCGGAAGTAAGCCCGATGATTGTGCCTAAAACCAGGCTTAATGAGGTGGCGGAAGCTGCCAGCAACAACACCGTCCGGCTACCTACGATTACCCTGCTAAAAACATCCCGCCCGTATCGATCCGTTCCAAATAAGTGTTCCAGAGAAGGCGGGTTAAAACGGACATCCAGTTTATGGTTGTTGGGATCATGAGGCACAATAGAAGGACCGAACAGGGCCATCACAAACCAGATAAAAAGAATGATAATGCTGATTGTAGCGGTTCTGGACTTACTGATTCTGGATATAAGAGTAATTGCTTCTCGGAAAGATTCCTTCAGAATAAAGATGAATTTTTCATTTCTTTTATTCCTGGTTTTATCTTTTCCTCCGTCATTCTTTTGCACATCGATCATAGGTTTCCTACTTCTCCTTCAAATACCTTAATAGCGTATGCGCGGATTTATAAGCGTATACAGGATGTCCGCCAGTAAATTAAGAACTAAATACGCTGCACCCATGATTAGGACCACAGCCTGTATCATGGGAATGTCGCGCTGGCGGATAGCGAACAATACCAGGTTTCCCAATCCGGGAAATCCGAAAACCTCTTCGACAATAATTATACCACCGAAAAGCCATCCCAGGTTCATCGCAATTACGGTAACCGTCGGTAAAAGGGCGTTGCGTAGTATATGTTTTATAACCACCCGCCTGTGAGACAAGCCTTTTAATACCGCGGTTCTGGTAAAATCTGCGCGGGAAGTTTCAATTACACTTGCCCTAACCATTCTGCCCACATATCCGAGCAGCACCAGCGAAACGGTAATACCCGGAAGAATCAACAACGAAAGCTGGTTCCACAAGCTAAAGCGCGGATCAATGGAACTGGTAGCTGGTAATATGCCAAACCATACGGAAAAAATGATCATCAAAAAAATTCCGCTGATAAATTCCGGCAGAGAAATTGAAATCAGGGTAACGGTAGAAATAATCGTATCCGGCCACTTTCCTTCGCTCAAACCGGCTATAACTCCCAGAACCAGAGAAACGGGAATCAAGAACAGGGCTGCTGCTCCTGCAAGAATGAGAGAATTTTTCCCCCGGCGAAGAACAAGAGAGGAAACCGATACACCGGGCATTGACAAGCTCGTACCCATATCTCCTTGTACGAACCGGGTGATCCACTCAAAGTAACGCACATAACCCGGTCTATTCAGTCCAAGATTTTCCCTTAACGCCTCTAAAGACCTGGGTGTGGCGAACTGCCCCAGTATCATCTGGGCTACATCTCCGGGAATGACCGCGGTTATTACGAAAACCAGAAGAGAAGCTACAAAAAGTGATAAAACTATAAATACACATCGTTTACCAATGAAACGGATCATATTTCCGGTCCTTTATTGCTCTAAGAAAAAATACGTGGTGCCCATTTGCTTGATTAAGAAAACCGGCACCACGTAATTGAAAAATATTATTTCAGCTTTATAAACCGATAATCGTTGATCCAGTTTCTTGTTAGATAGAAATCAGTAATTCTATCTGAAGTCCCGCCGAAATAGGGTTGAAAGAATGCTACGATGTCGGGCCCGTTATCGTGCAGAAGCTGCTGAATTTTACTGAAGTACTCCTGCCTTTTCTTGGGGTCAACTTCCGATGATGCCAACTCCACATACCTATCCAGTTCCGGATTACAGTAGTGACCCTCATTCCAAGCCGCGCCGCATTTGTACCGCAGATTTAAAAGCTGGGTAATATCTTCCCTATGGCCCCACAGAGTTGCTTTGAATGTTGATGGCAGCCAATATTCAGCATAGTACATATCCCTGGTGGTTCCGCGGATTTCGATGTTTATATTCGCATCCAGGGCCATTTGCTGCACCGCCAAAACAATATCCATAACCGGCGGCACATTGGTTTCGGTGTACAGTACCAATTTGAGACCGTCTTTGTAGCCAGCCTCCGCCAGGAGGTCTTTTGCCTTCTGTACATCCCTCTTTCTGATTCCTCCGAGGTCATCATAATAGGGATGAAACGGTCCGATAGGCGTATCATTTCCCAGGCTGCCTAATCCGTACATGACCGATTCAAGCAGCTGTTCCCGGTCAATGACGTATTTTAGGGCTTGACGGACACGAACATCGTTAAACGGTTCCTGATCCACACGCATGGCAATCGGTACATGGTGCCCGAGCTCTATGTACATCCCACTTGTCTGGTTGTTCGTTTCCAGCCTTCGGTAATGATCAACGCTGATGTCGGTAACAACATCGGCCTGTCTGGCTTCAAGCATTCTAATTTGCGTTTCCAGTTCGGTTATGAAGATTATTTCCAGATTTTCAATATAGGGAACTCCCTGCAACCAGTACTCCCGGTTTGCCACCAGGCTCACCCTTTCTCTCGGAGAATAATTATCCACTTTAAACGCACCGGTGCCTGATGGCCTGGTTTCCCCTAGATTGTCATAATCATAATCACGGGCAAGAATAGCGGCATTAAAATCGAGTAATTTTAAATTAAAATCTACATCCGTTCTGGTTAGATGGATTTTAACGGTATGAGAATCAACCTCCTCCACCCTGCTTATCAGGTCGGCAAAAACACTGTTCAGCGGCGAACCTGAATCTTCATCAGTCCATCTTCCCACTGTAAAAATAACATCATCAGCCGTCATCTCCGGACCGTGATGAAACTTCACCCCCTTGCGCAGCCGAAAAGTCCATACTTTTCCGTCCGGAGTTACCTCATAAGTCTCCACTAAACTAGGCTCAACTTTCCCTGTCTCACCGTTGATGCGGAACATCCAATCATAGACACAGCTAGCAAATATTGCACCGGCGCCGTCAGTTAGAAATCCTGGGGTAACCCGCGTTGGTTGGGGAATTATCACTCGGACAGGACCTTCACTTACCTCCTGCGCCGCTGTTTCCATGGCTTCTGCTTTTCCTCCTGCAAATACGCCGGAAACCATAATGAGCAGTACTATTACAACTGCTAATCCCTTTTTCATACTCCAATACCTCCTGTGAATAATAAATTAATAAACACAGAGGTCTTAGCAAACCGCCAGGTCAGAGAAGAACAAAATAGCGTCCTCTAATCAATTGTGATATAAACAATTACAGGGCGAATGGTTAAGCCATTTTAAAAAATCTCGTGTGGGTTTTGGATTTC
>JAUVWI010000064.1 GCA_030604195.1 Spirochaetales bacterium | reverse complement strand
CGGAATTGTATATGGAGGATGTAAGTGGCTAGAAAAGCGATGATTATGAAGGCGTTGAGAAAACCAAAATATTCAACAAGAAAAGTAAATCGCTGTCGGATATGCGGCCGTTCCAGGGGTTATTTACGCAAGTTTCAAATGTGTCGTATTTGTTTCCGGAGTCTGGCCAGTGAAGGGAAAATACCAGGGGTAACCAAATCAAGTTGGTAAATTTTAAACCCCATTACCAGGATATTACAGAAGAGGGAGAAGGTAAATGAGTCTTTCAGACCCTGTCGCAGACATGTTGACAAAAATACGAAATGGAAGCATGGCAAATTTTGAGAAGGTTGACATTCCAACCTCGAAACTGAAATTAGAGATAATAAAGATTCTTAAAAATGAAGGTTATATAAAGACCTTTAAGAAGGCTGGTCAGGATAATAAGAATCAGATAAGGATCTTTCTGAAATACGATACCAGCCTGAAACCGGTGATTCACGGTATTGAAAAGATTTCGCGGCCGGGGAGAAGAGTCTATTCCGGCTACAGAAAAATGCCCAGAATTATTAACGGTTACGGTACATTGATAGTCTCTACTTCAGTAGGTGTTACTACAGGCAAAAAAGCAGCGGAGAAAGCTGTCGGCGGCGAATTAATTTGCTCCATTTGGTGATTTAAGAGGTTAATCATGTCAAGAATTGGAAAAATGCCGGTGGGAATACCAGACGGCGTAAAGTTAAGTATAGAAGGTAACATTATTACGGTTGTTGGCCCCAGGGGTACTTTAAAGCAGGAGCACCAGCCTGAAGTGGAGATTGACATCCAGGGAAAGGAGTGCGTAATCAACCGGCGTAATGAGTCAAAACGCGCCAGGGCAATGCATGGACTATACCGCCAGCTTATTGCCAATATGGTGACTGGGGTTTCCAGTGGATTTAGTAAAGTGCTGCTTATTAATGGCGTAGGTTACAGGGCGGAAATATCAGGCGATAATCTGGTTTTGAATCTGGGTTATTCCAATCCAATTGAGTATCCCATCCCGGAGGGTATCGAGATAAAAGTGGAGGGGAATACCAGGTTGATAGTGAGCGGCTATGACAAACAGAAACTTGGTCAGGTATGCGCTGAAGTGAGATCTTTTCGTCCCCCTGAGCCCTATAAAGGTAAGGGAATACGTTATGAGAATGAACATATTCGCCGGAAAATCGGAAAGTCGGCAATCAAATAGGGTAAAGCAATGAATAGGATAGATGATAAAAGAAGAAGAAGAGAAAAAAGAAAGATCCGGATCAGGAAAAAAATATCAGGATCAAAGAAAATCCCGCGTTTGACGGTGTTCAGAAGCAATCGTTATACTTATGTTCAGGCAATAGATGATAGTCTAGGACATACTTTAGCATCAGTTTCGAATAGAGAAAAAGAACTGTTAATGCTGAAGAATCAGGTTGCTGACGCACATAAACTGGGGCAGAAGATGGGCGAACGCCTTAAAGAGAAAAAAATTAAACGTGTGGTTTTTGACCGCAATGGATATGAATATCATGGCATTATTAAATCCCTGGCCGAGGGAGTAAGGAAAGCGGGAATAGAGTTTTAAATATGAGGTTGATCTGTATTCGGGCTTCATCAAAAGGGGGTTATGTTGGAACGTGATAGAGCTGACCGGGAGATGTTTGAAAAACTGGTTAGACTAAATAGGATTGCCAAAGTTGTTAAGGGTGGAAGAAGATTTTCTTTCTCAGCACTCTCCATAGTAGGCAATCGTAATGGTAGCGTCGGCTATGGTTTCGGTAAGGCTAATTATGTAGTCGATGCAATAAATAAAAGCATGGAAAAGGGTAAGAAAGAGATGATCAGCATACCCATAAAACGTAACACCATACCTCACCAGGTAATCGGCGTTTACAAAGGTGCAAGGGTATTGCTGAAACCCGCTTCTCCGGGAACCGGGATTATCGCCGGCGGACCGGTGAGGGCGGTCATGGAAGGGGCCGGGGTTAAAGACATTTTGAGTAAGTCGCTGGGTTCCAAAAATGCTATGAATATTGTAAAGGCAGTTTTTAATGGTATTGACCAGCTCATGGATGCCAAGGAAATTGCCGCAAACAGGGGAAAGGCCTTAAAGGATTTTTGGGGATAATTAGATGAAAAAGCTTAAGATAAGACAGGTAAAGAGTGTTATCGGCAGGAAACCCAATCAGAGAAGAACAATTAGTGCCCTGGGTCTGAAACGGATTAATTCTGTCGTTGAACATGAGGCAACCCCGCCTATTTTGGGAATGATTAGAACTATTTCGCATTTGGTCGAGGTAGAGGAATTATAGTTATGGAAAATATTACGATCAAAAAACCTGCAGGCGCTACACGTAAGAAAAAAATATTAGGGCGCGGTCCAGGCAGCGGCAAGGGTTGTACTGCAGGTAAAGGCGACAAGGGTCAGAATTCCCGCTCCGGTGGTGGAGTACGCCCGGGTTTCGAGGGCGGGCAGATGCCCTTGTATAGAAGGATTGCCCGTCGCGGTTTTTCCAACTATCCATTTAAAAAAGAATATTTGATCTTAAATCTCAAGGCCCTGGAGAAATTTGCTGACGGCGAAAAGGTGGATAGAGAGAGTTTGATAAATAAAGGATTAATTAAGAATAAAAAGAAACCCATTAAAATACTGGGGCAAGGCGAGGTAAGTAAAAAATTGATTGTTGAAGTGGACAGAGTATCCGCCGGTGCGCAGAAGAAGATTGTTGATTCCGGTGGTGAAATAATTGCAGTTGCCGGCGCAAGGCAGGTTTTAGATAATGGCAAATAATCCGCTTGTTGATATTTTTAGAGTAAAAGATCTAAGAGACCGTATATTATTTACGGTTTTTATATTAATTATCTTCAGGCTTGGAGCCAACCTTCCCATCCCCGGGGTCAATATAAATGCATTAAGACTCTATATGACGGCACAGGAGACATCCGGAACGGTAGGAATAACTGATTATCTCGATTTCTTTGCCGGAGGCGCTTTTAGTAATTTTTCTATATTCATGCTGGGTATTATGCCTTATATTTCCATGTCCATTATTATGCAGCTGCTGCTGCTGGTTTTTCCGAAAATGAAAAAAATATCGGAAGAAGAGGGCGGACGCAAGAAAATATCAAGATACACCCGTTATGGAACTGTAGCGGTTTGCCTTATACAGGGTTTTGCGGTTACCGCTTATATTGATCAGATACCGGACGCACTAACCATAGGGCGCCTTGCCTATACATTTATTGGTATTCTAACTGTTACAGCAGGGACAATATTTTTAATGTGGCTGGGCGAGCAGGTGACTCAGCGTGGAATAGGCAACGGCATATCCATGATAATTTTTGCCGGTATAGTATCCCGTATTCCCTATGCCTTATACACGGTTATAGCTGCTATCAGACGCGGTGAATTAAACCCCGTATTCGTGATTGTTATTTTTGTAATGTTTGTTGTAGTGGTGGCTTTAGTGGTTTATGAGCAGCAGGGACAACGTAAAATACCGGTCCATTACGCAAAAAGGGTTGTCGGGCGCAAGGTTTATGGCGCTCAAAACACATATATTCCTTTTAAGATCAATCCATCCGGAGTAATACCGGTAATATTTGCCTCTTCGGTTCTTATATTTCCGCTGCAGATTGCGCAGAATCTGGGGACGCAAATAGACTGGCTATCCCGCTTTGCTTCCTGGCTCCGGCCTAATGGTATTCCCTATGTTATATCTTATACACTGTTGATTATTTTCTTTGCCTATTTTTATACACAGGTAACATTAAACCCGCTGGAGATAGCTAGAAATATACGTGAAAACGGTGGTTCCATACCTGGTATTCGCTCTGAAAAAATGGAGATGTACCTTAGCCGTATTCTTAACCGGATTGTTCTGCCGGGAGCAATTTTCTTAGCCTTTATTGCTGTTATTCCAACTTTGGTGCAGACCTGGTTTCAGTTCCCACGTTCCGTAGCCATGTTAATGGGAGGAACATCACTTTTGATAATGGTGGGAGTTGATCTTGATACAATGTCTCAGATCGAGGGACATCTTCGTATGCATCACCATGAAGGCATAGTCAGACGCGGCAAATTAAAATCACGGAATTTATAAGGAGATAGGTAAAAAATGAAGGTTAGAGTCAGCGTTAAGCCGATGTGTGACAAATGCAAGATAATCAGGCGCAGAGGTGTTTTACGGATTATCTGCCAGAATCCAAAGCACAAACAAAGACAGAAATAGGAGGAGCAGCTAATGGCCAGAATAGCGGGCGTTGACCTGCCGAACAAGCATGTAGATGTGGCATTAACCTATATTTATGGAATAGGACGCTCTTCTGCTAAAATGATATGTGAAGCTATCGGTATTGATCCTGAAAGAAGTATTAATGATTTAACCTCTGAAGAGATAAACAAGCTTCGCCAGGAGATTGAAAGTGACTATAAAGTCGAGGGGAGATTAAGAACCGAAATATCTCTCAATATTAAGAGACTTATGGATATAGGTTGTTATCGCGGAGTCAGACATAGAAGGGGACTTCCGGTAAGAGGTCAGAGAACGCGTACTAATTCCCGTACCCGCAAGGGCAAGAGGAAAACAGTAGCTGGAAAGAGGAAATAAGCGCCGGAGGTAAAGGAAATTTGGCAAAGAGTAAGGGAAAAAGGGAAAAAAAGAAAAATATACCGGAAGGTTGCGTGTTTATTCAGGCAACCTTTAATAATACAATTATTACCATAACCGATAATAAGGGGAATACAATATCCTGGGCATCGGCCGGATCGTTAGGATTCCGCGGCGCTAAGAAATCAACTCCCTACGCTGCTCAGACTACCTCGGAAACCGCGGCTAAAAAAGCTATTGAACATGGTTTGCGAGAGGTAAAGGTCTATGTGAAAGGTCCCGGTGTTGGCAGCGAATCTGCAATCAGGGCTTTAGGTGTATTGGGTTTGAAGGTTAGATTCATCAAGGATGTTACACCGATACCTCATAACGGTTGCAGGCCGCAGAAGAAGAGAAGAGTATAGAAAGAATTTTGGAGGAATAAATGGCCAGATACCTGGGCCCTCAATGTAGATTATGCAGGGCTGAAGGAGTTAAACTTTTTTTAAAGGGCGAGAGATGTAATACTGGGAAGTGCCCTATAAAGAAGCGTCGCGGTAAACCCGGAAAAGGGCCCCGCGCCAGAATGAAGAAACTCTCAGATTATGGAATTCAGTTGCGAGAAAAACAAAAGGTAAAAAGAATTTACGGCATGCTCGAGAAACAATTTAAATTAACCTTTTTCAAAGCTGAGAGGCTGAAAGGAATTACCGGCGAGAACCTGATAATACTTTTGGAAAGACGGCTGGATACAATTGTATATAGAATGCATTTTGCCTCTTCCAGAAATCAGGCCAGACAACTGGTTTCTCATGGTTTAGTGAAAGTCAATGGGAGAAGAGTTAATATAGCTTCCTTTATTGTAAAGGAGGGTGACGAGATCGAGTTAAAGGAAAAGGCTAAGAAAATGACTGTCGTTAAAGAGAGTCTTAAAGAATATTCTCGATCCGGCGCTTCACCCTGGCTTGAGGTAGATCCGGATAAGGTCTGGGGGAGGGTAACCACCATCCCCAGAAGGAATGATATCACTGATCTTCAGGATATTAATGAGCAGTTAATTGTCGAGCTTTACTCGAAATAAGGAGTTCTTATGGCGAGGAGAAACCTTTTAAAGGGATTCAAAAGGCCAAAGGGCATTACCTTTGAGCATAGTGAGTTAGAACCGGATTATGGGAAGTTTGTAGCCTATCCCTTTGAAAGGGGCTACGGAGTTACTATGGGCAATACTCTAAGGAGAATATTGTTGTCCTCTATCCAGGGGTATGCTATTTCAGCTATTAGAATCACCAGTTACAAGGAAGATGATACACAGGTTACTATAACCAATGAATTCGATTCGATCTCTGAAGTAGTTGAAGATACATCGGATATCATCAATAACCTTAAACAGGTGCAGTTCCGCCTGCAGAATGATATTGAAGAAAAGGTTTTTACTATTTCTGCTAAGGGTCCAAAAAAGATTACTGCCGGCGATTTAGAGGTAGATAATGAGATCGAAGTAATCAATAAGGATCATCATATAGCAATTCTTACCAAGAAAGCAAATATAGAAATCGAAATACAGGCTGACCTGGGACGGGGTTATGTGCCGGCTGAAAGAAATGAGAAGTATATAGAAGTAATTGGGACCAGACCCCTGGATGCAATATTTTCTCCGATTGTTAAGGTGAAATATAATGTAGAGAATACCAGGGTCGGCCAGAGAACGGATTATGATAAGCTTATTATTGAGCTGTGGACTGATGGGAGCGTATCTCCTGAAAATGCTCTGGCCGAAGCAGCTAAAATTGCTAAAGACAATTTATCTGTTTTTATCAATTTTGATGAAGATGAGACTCGGGATGATGACGAAGTAGATGAGGAGGAAGAAAAAATCAAGGCAATTCTGGAGACACCCGTAGAAGAGCTTGAGCTTTCTGTTCGTTCAAGCAATTGCCTGCGTAATGCCAACATCAGGATCATTGGAGATCTTACCAGAAAGACCGAAGAAGAAATTGCTAAGACCCGTAATTTTGGGAAAAAATCACTTCAGGAAATTAAGGAAAAGCTTAGAGACAGGGGCCTTGATCTTGGCATGACTGATTACAGTGTTTTAAAGAAGATAAAGCAGAAACAGTTGGAAAAGGATAAGGAAGAGAGCAATGAAACATAGAATGGGTTTTAATAAATTGGGGCGAAAAGCCAGCGCTAGAAAAGCTTTATACCGAACTATGGTCACTGCTCTTTTCAGATATGAGAGAATAAAAACTACTCAGGCAAAAGCCAGGGAAATTAGAAAAGTCGCTGAAAAGATGATTACCCGGGCTCGTGAGGATTCTGTACATAACCGCAGGATTATTGCCAGGAGGATCGGCGATAAAGGAGTTCTTGCCAAATTGTTCCTGAATATTGCACCACGATTTTCTGAAAGGCCGGGCGGTTATACCAGGATTATGAAGCTTGGCCAACGCTATGGTGACGCCTCGGAAATGGTATTATTGGAGCTTGTTGAGCGGGCAAAAGTAGAAAAGAAGAAAAAAAAGAAAACTAAAGAGGCTGCACCTGCAGTAAAGTAATAACAAAAACTATGAAGAAGGTGTCTTGCTTTGAAAGCTTATATTTCAGGCATATATCTTCTTCAATTTTGTTTGCCGGCGGCCTGCTTACCGCTCCCGCTCTGATACTGCAAAACAATCTGTTAATCAAATTTTATCAAACCCTCGGTTTCTTACTCATAAATCTCATTTTGAGGAAAAAACTCATGGTAGGCGGCACTTTATTATTTTTTATCAGCGCTGTATTAATAAATCTATTGTCACCATTTGGCTTAGTTCTTTTCCATTTCGGTCCGCTATGGATAACAGAAGGGGCACTCAAGACAGGATTGCAAAAAGGATTAAATATGGCCGCTTTACTCTATCTTTCCCGCTTCTCTATACGCTCAGATCTAAGATTGCCGGGCAGAATCGGACGGCTGATAAGCAGAATGTTCTTTTATCTGCACTATTTAATTGAGGAGAAGAAGCGGGTAACGCCTGGTAACCTGACACAAACCCTTGACGCTCTATTTATAAGGATTCAAGAGAGAAATATGCCGGGTTTTAGCAGCTCTGAGGGGCAAATGGCGCTTTCAACGCACTATGGCACCCTGTTTGTAATGTTAATGGTCAGCTTTAATTGGGTTTTGTTATTTTGAACTAACATGAAGACTTGTTTAAAGCCGATATATTATAAAGAATAGTATTATTTAAATAGGAGGAAGCGCTCCCTAAAATGAGGCAGAGTCTTAAAATTGCCTTAAGTCTATTAGTATCGATTCTCATCTTCAGCGTTTTCGCAATACTGGCTTTCAGCGGACTCTTTGAGCTGCTGGAAACGGGTTTTTTCCAGCCGCGGATTAAAAAAGAGCTCAACCGGCAGCTGATGATTATAGCTGAAAGGACTGAACGCTATCACCATGATAACTTTGAGCGATTCATGCCTGTTGTAGAAAAAAGCTTTGTTGCCGCTGCATTTTTGGCTCAACAGAGTCAGGAAGATATTTCCAATCGAATCAATACTTTTGGCCGGCTCCAGGAAGATTACGCTTGGTTGAGGATAATTCGATTCCTGGATCCGGATGGCGATAAGATACACTTCAGCACCCTGCCGGGCGATATCAGGATCAAGGATAAGTATAGCATTGTTTATAAAAAACTATCCGATGTGGAGAGCGGTATATCCGGTGACAAACTAATAACCGGGCAGGGAGAAGCGCCTCGATTAATTATAGGCGCCGATGAGTTCATATATTCATTTCCGGTTGTTGATCGTTACGAGATTTACAGGGGAAGCGCCCTCTTCTATATATCCAGGTCGGCTCTAAGTACTCTTCTTTTCAGTGTAGCTGATTTAGAATTTCAGAAATTATTACTGATCCAAAATCAGGGTCTTTTAATTAATTACCCGGGAGAGTTGCCATTAATCACTGAGGTCGTAAAATCACAATGGCAAGCGGATACTACAGAAATCATCTCAGAGATGATTGTACTTGATAATCCGGAGGGCGAACAGGAAAAGTACCTTCATTCAGCTATACGAACTAAGGATTACGGATTTGTTGGGATTTTTACTCCTTTCTCGGCTATTGAGCTGCACCCGGCTATGAAAATAATTCTACTGGCGGCATTTTTCCTGACTACTTTCCTGATAATATTTTTGATCTTCAACTTTAAACAGGATCCCATGGTGGTGATGAGAAACAGGGTCAAAAGGTTTCAGATCGGTGTGCTTCAGGAATTTATTCACGGAAAAGAGGAGATCAGCTGGGATAAATGGCGCCGGGAACTGGTGGCAGGCAGGAGCGGGATTAAGACGCAGATAAAAAAGGGAATCGGCAAGGTTCCTGTAGATAAAGAAGAGGAGATCGACCGGCTGATAGATAGGAGCTGGGATGAAATCATAACCATTATTGAAGCGAAGATAGGTGAGCCCAAACAAGCTGGGGTTAACCTTGACCGGATTGAGGAGATTATAAAACAAGCCCTGACAGCGGGGAAAATCATTGTTCCATTGCAGCCTCAGCCTGAAGGGGTTGTAAGCGGAGTGCAGGCGCCGCTAAAACCGGTAGAGGTGGAGGAGATTGCGGTTGAGGATGTAACTGAGATTGAAGAAATCGAAGAAGCTGAGGCGGTAGAAGAGGTAGAAGAGGTAGAAGAGGTAGAAGAGGTAGAAGAGGTAGAAGAGGTAGAAGAAGTAGAAGAGGTAGAAGAAGTAGAAGAGGTAGAAGAAGTAGAAGAAGTAGAAGAGGTAGAAGAAGTAGAAGAAGTAGAAGAAGTGGTCGTCGAGAAGGAGGAATTGGCTGAATTAGAGGTTGTAAAGGAGATAAAAGCGCTTCCCCCGGAGCCGCAGGAAGAGCTTGAAGAATTGGTTTTGGCAGAAGAAGTGGAAGCGGCGCCGGAAATAACGCCGGAAGTAGCGGCTGAACCGTCGCTAACAGGGTTTGAGGCCGCCGAACCAGGGGTTGCCGAACCAGGGGTTGCCATACCTTTAGAACTACCCGCTGATATTGATGAAGCTGAGCTGGATCAGGCAATGGACCTTCTGGAAATGACCAGGGAGTCTGCTGAATTAGAGGAATTGGAGGAGGAACTTGAGCAGGTGCTCGAAGAAGCGCCTGTATCACTATTACTCGATGCAGAGGAATTTGCAAAACTTGAAAAAGCAGGTAAAGTAAAGATATTTGATATCAATCAGGTTAAAGAACTAATCGATGAGCAGCGTACCAGTATTGTAATTGAGGATGGTGTATATAGGGTCAGGGAGGAGTTGTATGAAGAGGAAGAGGCCGGCCGGCATCGTGGTTTAAAGGCTTTAGCCGAATCTGCCTTATTGCGGAAATCAGAAAAGGAAAAGGTTGGGGGTATTGAAGAGCTGTTTTCCGCAACAGGGGAGTTGGATCTCTTTGCAGATGTTGGTGATATGGCAGGGAGAAGAGGTAAATCATTGCATCGATCAGATAGGGCTAAAACAGATAAACTCCGCTTCAGCGATCGAGGCCTTGATCTGGACAGCTATTTTTCTCAAGTAAAAGGGGGGAAGAGCTATGCCACTCAGTTAAAAGTAATTGTAGGAATATCAAAGAATATAGGCGCGATAAATTCGGTAATCTTGACAGAGCAGGAATCTATATATATGCCGGAGCTGACCATCGGTTTTGTAGATTCCAGTATTAAAAAATATCAGTTCAGTAGAGAGGATACATTCTTCAGTACTATTTTCACTGAGAAAAAGGTATTGATAATTAATGAAAGAATAGAGAGGATCCGATCCCTGGCAAGGAAATTAAGTGAAGATGATCTTAGACATCTAAGCGGCGGGGTTTTCTTCCCTGCAGTTTTCCAGGGCAAGCAGGCCCTGATCTTTTTCGGTTTTACCAAAGAAAAAGAGTGGGATCTAAAAGAGCTGATCATCCGATTGAGCATTTATTAGCAACTATTATATCAGTTAGTTATTATTTAATACCTATATCTTTTATTGCTTGACAAAACCGGAAATACTAAATATAAATTTGTTCTATAGTTGATAGAAGGAGGAGGATTATGCGCATCATAATGATTGCCATTCTTCCTCTTGCAGGTTTGATTCTAGGTTGGGTAATTAGATGGCTATACGCCAGATTTCAGCTTTCTTCTTCGGAACAAAGGGCAGAAAGAGTAGTGCAGGATGCCCTGAAAGAAGCGGAAACAAAGAAAAGAGAAGCACTTTTAGAAGTAAAAGATAAACTGATTCGTGAAAGGAATCAACTTGAGAGGGAAACCAGAGAGAGAAGGAATGAGCTGCAGCGCTTTGAGCGACGTCTGCTGCAGAAAGAAGAAAACCTAGAAAAAAGACTGGATTCTTTAGAAAAAGAAGAGAAGGCTTTTACAGACCGCGAGAGGTTGTTTAAAGAGAAAGAAGTTAATTTAGAACAAGAACAGGAGAAGTGGTCCCGGGAGCTTGAACGCATTTCGGGTTTAACCGCTGCGGAAGCAAAAAAGCTGCTTATACAAAGTCTGGAGAATGAAGCTAAACACGATGCCCAGACTACTATTAACCTGATTGAGCAGGAAGCACAGAGAACAGCGGAGAAAAAATCCAGAGAGATCATTATCTCTACCATACAGCGAATCGCTACAGATATCAGCGCTGAAGTTACTATATCAACGGTCAGTCTGCCCAATGATGAGATGAAGGGTAGAATCATCGGACGGGAAGGCAGGAATATCAGAACCCTGGAAACCCTTACCGGGGTTGATATAATAATTGATGATACGCCGGAAGCAGTGGTTATTTCCTGTTTCGATCCAATCCGTAAAGAGATTGCCAGGGTAGCTTTAGAACGCTTGATTACTGATGGACGCATTCATCCTGCGCGTATAGAAGAGGTGGTGCAAAAGGTAACTAAAGAAGTAAGTCAAACAGTCCTTGAAGAGGGCGAGAGGATACTTTTTGAGCTGGCTATCCATGGAATGAATAACGAAGGAATCAGGGCTTTAGGCAGATTGCATTTTCGCACGAGTTACGGTCAGAATGTATTAAATCATTCTAAAGAGGTGGCCATATTGGCCGGAATGATCGCGTCAGAAGTCGGTGCTGATGTGCAAACAGCTAAAAGAGCTGCTCTACTGCATGATATAGGTAAGGGAATTGAAACGGAGGGCGAAGGCAACCATGCGGAAATTGGAGCAGAGCTGGCCAAACGTATTGGCGAAGAGCCCAGGGTGGTCAATGCAATTGCTGCTCACCATAACGATGAGGAACCGGAAAGCCTGGAGGCGGTAATTGTACAGATAGCCGATGCTATTTCCGCTTCACGTCCCGGTGCCCGACGGGAAACACTCGATGCTTATCTTAAGAGGCTGGAAAATCTGGAAAAAATTGCCGAAGGCTTCGCCGGTGTGGAGAAAACCTATGCTATCCAGGCCGGCCGTGAATTGCGTATTATGGTAAATAATGACTCGGTAGATGACGCGGGAGCCCGTTCCCTTGCCAAAGATATTGCTAAAAAAATTGAATCGGAATTGAAGTATCCGGGCAGAATAAAAGTAACGATAATCAGAGAAACGCGAATTATCGAGTTTGCGCGGTGATTTCAGTCATAAGAGTCCTGCTTTTAGGCGATGTAATAGGTCAGTCCGGATGCAGGGCTATTTTTATGAATTTGAAAAGTATTACTAAGAAGACCAAAGCTGATATGGTTATCATCAATGGTGAAAACGCTAATCAAGGGTTTGGCCTGACTGCTGAAATTATGACTACTTTTTTCAAATCCGGTGTAGATGTAATTACCTCGGGCAACCATATCTGGCAGCACAAAGAGATCTATCCCTATTTAAAAAGTGAAGATAAACTACTGCGGCCGGAGAATTATGATGAAAGTCTGCCGGGAAAGGGCAGCTGTTTAATCAGCAAAAAGGAAATTAAAATGGCAGTGGTAAATTTAGAGGGCCGGATGTTTCTCTCGCCTCTGCGCTGCCCCTTTAAGATCGGCAGGGATACTGCTCGTCGCTTGTCGCGTGAGACAAAGGTAATCATTGTTGATTTTCATGCTGAAAGCGTTGAAGAAAAGGAAGCCCTGGCTTTATATCTTGACGGCCAGGTTTCCGCCGTAATTGGCACGCATACTCACGTGCAGACCGGGGATCAGCGTATATTGCCCGGCGGAACCGGCTATCTGACCGATGTGGGTATGGTCGGGCCAAAAGACAGCGTAATAGGTATGAACCGGGAGATCGCCATACAAAGAGGCCTTACCCAGATGCCCCTGAAGATGGATGTTGTAGAGAAGCCTGCGATAATTATGGGTGTTTTGCTGGAGATAGATATTCAAAGCGGCAAGACCGTGGCAATAGAACTTTTTACTGAAAATGCTTCAATGTGAAAAAATGTGAAAAACTCCCTGATTCATGTTTTATCATTAAGATTTCCGGAAATCCCAAGGAAAGAGCTCTTTGCCCGTATTTTATGTGGTGAGGTTCTTGTAAGGGGGGGAAGAGTCCGGGATCCGGCATTAAAGGTGGCTGACAATTGTGAGCTGGCCTTTGCACCAAGGCGCAGGTTTGTTTCCAGGGGGGGCGAAAAATTAGACTTTGCATTAGATAAGTGGAATATTGATTGTAAAGACAGAAGTTTTATTGATGCCGGCTGTTCCACCGGGGGTTTTAGTGATTGCCTGCTGCAGAGGGGCGCGACAGAGGTTGTTGCCGTAGATGTTGGTTACAACCTATTGGATTATCGTTTAAGAAGGGATAAACGGATCATTCTCTTTGAAAGGACAAATATTTTTGACTTAAGAGACAAGATTCATGGTCTAAAACCGGCTGCGGCAGTTATGGACCTCTCTTTTCGTTCTTTGCGCTGTGCCGCTTCTTTCCTGCTGGGGATTGTTGCGGAGGGCTGGATTATTGCGCTGGTGAAACCCCAATTCGAGTGGCGGAATCCGGATAAGGATTTTAACGGAATTGTGTACCGTAAAGAATCCAGATATAAGATAGTGCTGAATACTATGAAAGATCTGTGGCAGGAGGGTGTTTTTACCACCGGGATTGCTACATCACCGCTCCTGGGCAGCAAAGGAAATACCGAATATTTTTTCTACTTGAAAAGCCCAGAGGAAGCATCTTATCCTGCTATGCAGAAAAGATTAGAAGAAGAGGTATTAGAAGGAATTTCTGGATAGCGGTTTTTCTATGTAAACTCCCTCGGGACTCAAATACCTGGTGCGCTTGCCGTCTATTAATATCTGCACCTTTTTGATATTGGAAAACTCGGTTACAGAGAATACCACTTGCTTGATCTGAGCTAAAGCGCCTTCTGGACCGAGAGAATTAAAGCGAAAGCTCTCATTAAAATCCAGGATAGCAGTATCTCCCTTTATAGAGATATTGTTGATGGCTGTATCCTGGGGTAATAAGGTCAATAGACCTTGATTGATTTCGGCTGCCAGCGGACCCTGGAGCAGGGTTTCCAGGGTAGCTTTTAGAGGCGCATCCAGGTATTGAACAGAGCGGATAACGCCTTTTAATGCTATTTCACCTTCGGAATTAACCTGGACAAAGAAAATACGCGATCTGCGGGTATGAACAAGCTTTTTTTCTTGTTTTTCTTTAACCTTTTCTTCATCAACATGGAGCACAATATCAGTGGTTTTTTCGACCCTCTTTTCTTCCTGTTCAGCGGCCGGCTCATCTGATTGTTCATCAGGGTTGATCACTACATTTATAGGATCAGGATTATCATTTTCAGTAAATACCTTGAAAAAGCCGGTGCTCTCTATTACCTCCCTGATGGCACCCCATTTGAATAGAAAGATTATAATAACCAGAAGAACCAGGGCCAGATAAAAAAGACAGCCCATAGATGATTTTTTTCTTGCCATAATTACTATTATGATCGGTATATTCGCAAAACAGATTGATTTGACAGCTTAAGAAAAAGCACTTATATTATCCAACAAATGGAACAATTAAAGGGCATTATAGTCTCTCCCGGTATTGCTATCGGAAAAGCCTTTGTCTATGCTGAACAAAAATATTCCATTCCCAGGTATGATATTTCTGCCGGCCAGATTATTTATGAAGTTGAACGCTTCTTAGGTGCCGTGGAAAAGGCAGGCGCCGAGGTGGAAGCTCTTATAAAAAGAACTTCTGTAGCCATGGGAGAGGGAGAAAACAGCTTCCTTAATGCTCACCTGTTAATGCTGAATGATCCGGAGTTCCATGAGCAGGTTAATGAAAAGCTTAAACAGAATAAGCAGAATGTTGAATGGACATTGCTAAAAGTCGCAGGTGAGATTGCCGCCAGGCTTGACTCCCTTACTGACGAATATTTAAGGGAGCGCGGAGCTGATATTTATGATGTTTCCCAGCGTATAATAAGCCACTTGCTCTGTATCCAGAAAATATCTCTTGCTGATCTTGATGACGAGAGTATTGTAGTAGCTCACAATCTGCTGCCTTCAGATGCAGTTACCATGAATAAGCAAAAGGTAATCGGGATTGCCACGGATGTTGGGGGCAAGACCTCACACACCGCTATTCTGGCCCGATCTTTTGAAATACCCGCAGTATTGGGTCTTTCAAATATTACTCAATATGTGCAGACTGGCGATGAATTAATAGTAGACGGTTCCAAAGGGCTGGTTATTGTAAAGCCTGATAAGAGGGCTATAAAAAAGTATTACAATACACTGGCTGAATGGCAGAAGCATGAACTGCAGCTGTTAAACCTGAATGAGCTCCCCGCAGAGACCCGGGATGGCAAACTGATTTCTCTGGAGGCCAATATCGAGATTCCTGAAGAGGTGGAATCGGTAATTGCACATGGAGCGGATGGGGTCGGCCTCTACCGTTCGGAGTTTCTTTTTATCCGTCCGAATCGTTTTCCCACTGAGGAAGAACAGTTTCAAGCCTACCGGAGTGTTCTGGAGTCAGTAAAAGGAAAGAGTGTAACCATAAGGACCCTCGACCTGGGCGGAGATAAGGTAATACCGGGTTTTAATGGTATTAATGAGAGTAATCCGATCCTCGGGTGGCGGGCGGTACGTTTCTGTCTGTCCCGGCCGGATATTTTTAAAGCACAGCTCCGTGCCATGCTGCGTTCCTCAGTTTACGGCAATTTAAAGATAATGTTTCCCATGATTTCAGGTATTGAAGAGCTGGAAAGCATCCTGGCCCTGCTGGAGGAGACCAAGGATAAACTTAAAAAAAGGGGTGTTCCCTTTGATAATGATGTGCCTGTAGGAATAATGATCGAAGTGCCTTCTGCAGCCTTAACCTCAGACATTCTGGCCCGGCAGGTGGATTTCTTTTCAATCGGCACCAACGATCTGATCCAGTATACAATTGCCGTGGACCGGGAAAATGAGCGGATTGCCTATCTATATGAGCCCTTTCATCCTGGGGTATTAAGATTAATCAAACTGATAGTTGATAATGGCCACGAAAAAGGAATTCCGGTGGGCATGTGCGGTGAGATGGCCGGTGATCTTAAAGCCGCGGTAATTCTGATAGGGCTGGGCCTGGATGAGCTCAGCATGAGTCCCATAGTTATCCCGGAAATTAAGAAGATCATTCGTTCAATAACAATTGCCGAAGCTGAAGAAGTTGTGGGCGCAATAATGGACATGAAGTCTTTCCGGGAAATCGATATTTATATGAAACAGTGGTCGGGGGAACATCTTGACTTTATCTCCTATTAAAGAGCGTCTCTTTCGGGTTGCGATCCTGGGCAAACCAAATGTGGGCAAATCCACCCTCTTTAACCGTTTGCTGGGACGGCGCCGGGCCATTACCGACCCTTCTCCGGGTGTTACGCGTGATCCGGTTGAGGCTGAATGTCTGATCCAAGGATCACGAATACACTTAGTCGATACGGGCGGCTATAAAGTAGAGATGGATGACCTGGAAAAAGAAGTTAGGGATCTGAGTGTTAAGAATGCCGAAGACGCGGACTTAATCCTTTTCCTTGTGGATGTGCAGGAGGAATTGAACAAAGAAGATTATGAATTTATTGAAGGTCTGAGAAAGTACAAGGAAAAACTTATCCTGGTTGTAAATAAGGTGGATAATCCTAAACTGGAACAGTCTTTCTGGAATTTCATGGAATTGGGTTTTAACCATGTTATCTGGATTTCCGCAGTTCATGGTCGAAATATAGAGAATCTTAAAAGTTTAATATTTAAAGAATATAATGCCTCTTTTCAGGAAGAGGCGCCGAGCCTGAAACCCATTATCCGTCTTGCAATTCTGGGTAAGCCCAATACCGGTAAATCAACCCTGCTGAATTATCTGCTGAATGAGCAAAAATCCATTGTTTCTAAAGATCCGGGCACAACCAGGGACACAATAGAAGGGCTTTTCAGATACCGTGATACGAACCTTAAGGTTATTGATACAGCCGGCATCAGAAGAAAGAAAAAGGTAACTGATTCAGTTGAATATTATGCTGTAAACCGCGCTATTAAGAGTATCAATGAGTCGGATATAGTATTATTGATGATCGACGCAGGCAGCGGCTTGTCTGAACAGGATAAGAAAATAGCCTCTTTGATAGTTAAAAAGGGAAAAGGGATTATTCTGGTATTGAATAAGTGGGATTTGCTCCGAAGTGTACCCAATCAATTTCAGGCGGTTAAGGACCGAATACGATTTCTCTTTCCTGTTTTAGCATTTGCCCCGATCCTGCCCCTATCCGCGCTTACAGGCGAGGGTGTGGAAAAAGTGCTTGCTACTGTTGCTATAATGTGGCGGCAATTGAACCAGCGGGTAACTACACCGGTACTGAACCGCTACCTGAAGCAATGGCTGATTCACTATCCGCTGCCTACAAGGGGTAAAAATATAAAAATACGCTACGGCACCCAGATCGGGACCAATCCGGTGAAATTTATCTTCTTTATTAACCAGCGAAAGGGCTTTCCCCGTGTCTATCAAAAATATATGACAAATCGAATTCGTGAGGATCTGGGATTCAGCAACGTACCGGTAAGCCTTGATTTTAAGGAGAGATTGTAGCAGCTTAAGTGAGAAAGTATACTATCAGTGAAGTCAGCAGTCTAATCGCAGTTAAAAGCCATGTTATCCGTTATTGGGAAGAGGAGATTCCATTTCTTTCTCCCAGAAAAAATCTGGCCGGCAGGCGGGTATATACCGGCCGCGAAGTAGAGCTTCTCCTGCGTCTGAAACATCTGTTATATGATCAGAAGTATACAATCGAGGGCGCGAAGAAAAGGATCTGGCAGGAGTTGAACTCTTCGGATTTGAACTATAAGTCGAAAATTGCAGAGATACGCAGTGATCTGATAAATATATGGTTTAAGGTCAGGGGGATCGCTGATGATGAATGAAGAGGAAGTTGTTGATAGCTTCTCTGCTCTTGGGCAGGATCATCTTTTCGACTGCTGGGCTGATTGGGATGAGCATAAGAAGAGTATACTGCTTGAAGAACTTGCTTCTCTGGATTTGAGGCTGTTAGCGTCCCTGCAGAAATGCCTGCTGGAGAAAGAGGTCCCACCTTCGCTTTCCCCTATTCCCTATCTTTCCCATGACGATATTATCAAGATGGAAAAAGAAAGAGAGCTGGGCCGGGAATTGATCTGCAGAGGTAAAGCAGCTTTTCTGACTGTTGCCGGTGGCCAGGGCTCCAGGCTCAGATTTAAAGGGCCGAAAGGGCTTTTTCCGATTTCTCCCATTAAAAAGCATTCTCTTCTGCAGATTTTCGCTGAAAAGGTGCTGGCAGCAGAGATTCATTACCGGGTTCCCTTATTCTGGTATATTTTGACCAGCCCTGCAAATCATCTGGAGATTGTTAATTATTTCCGTAAAAATAACTTTTTCGGCCTGGCTGAAGAACGGGTAAGCTTTTTCTTGCAAAGGCTAAACCCCTCGCTTTCCCCCTCTGGTAAGCTTTTACTGAATCCGGCAGGAACAATATTGAAAAATCCCGATGGTCATGGGGGGGTAATCGGGGCACTGACTCAGGATGGTCTCTTAACTGATATGGTGAAGCTGGGAATTGAAGAGCTTTTCTATTTCCAGGTTGATAATCCATTGGTAAATATACCGGATCCTCTCTTTCTGGGTGTGCACCGGAGTATGGGCGCAGAGGTTTCTTCAAAGGTTATCAGTAAAATATCTGCAGATGAGAAATTGGGATCAATAGGTTTGGTGAATGGCAGGGCAGGTGTTATAGAATATTCGGATTTAAATGAAGAGAGCAAATACCTTCGGGATAAAGATGGGAACTTGTCTTTCTTACAGGGCTCTATTGCTGTTCATCTATTTAACGTAGCTTTTCTTGCCCGGACTGACCTGGTCCTGCCCTTTCACCAGGCGCGTAAGAAGGAAGTAGCTCTAATACCAGGCAGTAATGGCTGTAACGTTAAGGAGGTGGAGGTTATTAAATTTGAAAAGTTTATCTTTGACATTATCCCGCTGGCAGACAAAGTAGTTTTCTATGAAACCCTGCGCGTGGATGAATTCGCACCACTAAAAAATATGAGCGGGGTTGATTCAATAGAAACCTGTGCCAGAGGTTATATTGAAAAATATGCTCTCTGGCTTGAAGAATGCGGTATAGAGGTACCCAGGGATGAAGAGGGAAAATCAATTTATCCGGTAGAGATCAGCCCCCTCTATGCTTTAAATAAAGAGATATTGAAGAAAAAGTTGTCCCATACCGTAAATAGAATCGATGGCCAGGCACTTTTTATTTAATACCGTTATTCTTTTTCTGATTACGGCAGTATGCCCTCTTTGGGGGGAGAACTCATATACAGCTCCTGACTTAAGCTCATTTTTTATTATCCATGCAGTGGAAGAGAATTATGAATACAGGCAGCGTCTAAAATCCTTAATTACCGCACCCAAAGAAGAAGTCCTTAAAGCCCCTTCCCGGATATTTACTCAAAGTCTAACCGGCCAAAGGGTGAAGTTCAGAGTTGAAACTTCTGCGAACTCATTTTATCTTCTTTTTTTAAATGAGAAAAATCGAGTTTTTCCGATTGCAGGCAGAGGCAATTATATAATCAAACGGGGCCTGGAAAAAGGAGAATTTAAACAGATTAAGATTTTTTACCGTAATGATCCGGGATCCTTTATCAGGATCTTTCCGGCTGGCGAAAGGTCGGAAATGGATGTCTTCCTCTTCGGCAAACCTGTCTATAACAAGACTATTCTGCCCCTGCCGCTGGAAACCTTTTTAACGCTGCCCTTTTCCAGGGTGATAGCCCTTTCCGGCTCGGTGTTGAAGTGGCCGCTTCTGCTCTGTCGCGGTGAAAGAGAGTTAGACCGGCGTATAGAGGATATTCTATCCCTTCTCCGGGCAAGGATGCCCTTTCTTGAGGATACTGATGATGGGGCCCAGGATTCAGAAGGACGTTTTGTGCTTATAAAGGATGGAATAGAACAGGAAGATGCGGTTAACGGCGGCTTCAATTGTTCCGGCTTTGCAAAATGGATAACCGATGGCTTCTATTATCCGCTTACCGGCAGCTGCCTGGATATTGAGGAGCTGAAGGTAAAGCACCTGGATTTTCGTGGAAACCGCTGGAGCCTGCCGTATGAAGAGGAACGGGATCCCTACTTCGGACTGGATTGGTCAAGGAATTTAGCAGTTAATCTCCTTATGGCCCAATCCGGAGTGGAGGAGCAGCAAAGCCAGGTAGATCCGGAGAGGGCTGACTTAAGACAGGTTGATTTTTTTACTTATATTGAAGATGTGGGCTATCCGGTAGCTAATCTGGAAACCCTGCTTTTTACAGCCGCTTTCCGGAATCCGGGTTTTGTTTACCTGGGATCCATCAATTCGGAGTATGGAAAAGAGCCAAGATTACGCCAACATTTTCATATAGTAGTGCTTTTACCCTATTTTACGGCTAATGGTGATTTTAGAATTGCGGTGATGGAGCGGAATACCGAAAACAGCACCGCCTCTTTGATAATGCGCTACCCTGCTGACTTTATACATCTGGTCCGCCTCGATGCCCGGGGAGTATTCCAACCGTCACTTGAAGGTATGGTTGAATAAAGGCTGATAATTCTATATTCTTTACCACAATATGACGGTTAAAGCGGTAGCTTTTGATCTTGACGGCACCTTCTATCCCTATTCACGCATGTTCTCTACCTCTCTTTTCCTGGCCCTATGTCATCCATGGTTTCTCTTTCAGTTTTCCCGGGTTCGAAAAGAGATACGCTCAATTCGCCCGATTGATAATTTCAGGGAACTTCAGGCGGAACTTCTGGCAAAACGTTTAGCTATTACCCGGGAGAGTGCTAAAGAAGCGATTGAACGAATTATTTATGATAAATTTGAGAATCTTTTCCGTTTTATGAAACCATTCCCTAACCTGACCGCGACCCTGGGAGAGCTTAAAGGAGCGGGATACAAGCTGGCTGTGCTCTCTGATTTTCCGGTAAAGAGTAAATTGAGCTACTTAGGGTTAGATGGATTGTGGGACTATACCCTTTCTTCTGAAGAAACAAATTATCTTAAACCCAATAGAGAGCCATTCCTGAAAATCGTTGAAAAACTGAATATTGATCCCGGGGAAATACTTTTTGTCGGGGACAGGTACCATTACGATGTTGTGGGCGCACGCCAGGTTGGTATGAAAACAGCTCATTTTACCCGTATTCGAGAGGTAAATGGGCTGGCGGATTTTACTTTTAACAGCTATAAAGATTTTTTTAAATTGGTGAATGATATTTAGAAATTCCCCATAACTCTGAATGAAGAGCGCCGGGGTGGCTGGCGAATTTGGAAATGGTGGTTGTCAGTGGCGAACAAGTTCGATGCGCAAACCTCACCTCTGGGGTTGTTGATGTTGAGATTAAACTAAGCTAACCCTGGCAAGAAAGAATCCCGCGGTTACCAGCCGCTTTTTTCAATTCCAAATACATTTTCTTCAAAGGTCTCAGCGATCTGAGAGAAAATAT
>JAUVWI010000100.1 GCA_030604195.1 Spirochaetales bacterium | reverse complement strand
CGATAAAACAATGAAGGATGAAACCCGTATTGGTCGCATAGATCAGATACGGGTACTTTCTCTAATAGTTGCTTTTTAATGATGGTAACTTTTTGTTCCGGACTGAAATTCTTTTTCTTTGTCATGTTTCCCTCCACATTGATATAGTGCTAACATAAACAAGGAAAAATTCCAATTTCATCTGAGGCAAGACACTGTCAAACCCGGCATCCAATTGCTTCTTTATTTTCTTCGTCGGATTCTTTTTATATCTCTTTAATTCCCGATAGTAAATCCAGAACCTTTTAAGAAATTTCTCAAGTTTGATTTTATTATGTTCGAAGATTTGCATCATCGCAAACAAGAATATCAAAGACATTGTCTTCTTGCTCGCTATATGCACCGATTGCCCCTGCTTCCAGAATAAGATTGGTATGTCGTTCTTTTAATTCAGGGAGGCTTCGCGATAACTCTTTAAGGAAGTTTTCTTTATTCATCGCTTCAAATCCCAAAAATGGGTACAATCCCCCAAGTATTGATAACTTCAGCTTTTTTTCTTCCAGAAACGAAAGGGCATCCTTGTTTATCAGATAAGGAATTTCTTCAGTCTGTTGCAGTATTTTTATGATCGTGGTTCGATCTTTTCGCGGATTGGTAAAGAAAGCTGTGTAAAAGTCATTACAGAGAACAATAAAATAGTGGTTCTTTCCGGCAACACGGGCACCCGTATCGTCTATGTGCTGGTACCTGCTGCTATTGATACCTGCAATTACCATTTCGTTTTTCTCGTTATGAAAAACATCATTTCCTTTAGTTAGAAAGTTTGAGATATGTCCTCTCGATATTTGAATTCCAATATCACGCAGCATTTGGTGTATCTTCGCTTCAGACATCCTGCTGTCAAAATACCACTTGATTATCCATGATTTTAAGTTTGCTGAAAAATATGGGCTGACTCCGTCAGGCAGTGATGCCTCGTATGTCTTTCCTTCGGAAATCGAATAGTATCGTTTTAGTTTGTATTCAGTGTTATTGGTTTTAATGATGATGTCTTGTTCAACAACACTACGGTATCCTTTAAACTGAGCATCGGCAGGCAGCTCTCCCTAATATTCCACAATTTTGATGTTGTCTATTGGAATATTGTTCTTTTTAGAGTGTTTCTTTTTTCCCTTTTTTTCTTGCCGGTTTTCTTCTGTTTGGGCGCGCTTATATCGTTGTTTGTTTTCGGTTTTATCTTTGGGTTACCCTGCTCACCTTTCAGCCGGTTTACCTCATCTTTTAATGCTTGATTCTCCTTCCGCAACGCCTGATTCTCTTTGTAAAGCGATTCAACTATATTAAAAAGTGGTTGAATAACTTTTTTAACTTCGTTAGGGTCATGGTAATTAATGGTTTCCGGGTCAATGCTGAAGATGGGTTCTACCGGCATATTCCTGGACAGTTGAGTTTTGCTTTACGCTGTATATTATGATATCGGTATCAATCAAAAAGGCCATTGTTTTTTGTGAATCGGGAAGTATTTATTCGGCTTGTTCTTATAGTTTCAATTATTTCTTCTGCAGTTTCGGGACCACCCCCCATGCTCCAGAAAGTGCTAAGAAAGCATCAGTTTGTTGCAGGAGATCTCTTTGTGGAGTAGACATATACTCTTCGATAATGTGCATTACTTCCTGGCTTATAGAACGATGCTTTTATTTTGATAGAGTTCTAAGTGCCTCGTAAAGGCGATCATCGATATCCCGAACCTGTTTTGTGGATATTATCACGGATGAAAGTGAAGATTCTGAAAGAATAGATTCTGAAAAATCTCTACAGCGCAAATGGCTTAAATTATCTATCCATTGACATTAGCCTGCTATAACTGATAGACAGAGGAGCAGCCCGATAAAACCTCAAAAACAGGAGAAACCATGGAATCTATTGAAGGCCTGATTCCCGCAGTATTGGCAGCCGGGAGAATGGCTGTACAGGAACAGAAAAAAGTAACCCGCAGCTACAAGGATGACGGCTCTATCCTCACACAGGTTGATAAAGACGTGGACCAGGCACTCATTGAGGAAATAGCCTCCAGGTTCCCGGAGGCAAATATAATAACAGAAGAGTCCCTACGAAAATTCGATAAAAATAGAGAGTTCACCTTTGCCGTTGATCCAATTGACGGCACCGATTCTTACAGCCAGGGAATGCCCGGCTGGTGTATCTCTGTGGGGCTGCTTGATTCCCAACTTATGCCGGTGGCCGGCATAGTCTACGCGCCGAAATGGGGTGCAGGGAGCGACGACGGTTCCATGTTTTTCGCCGACCTGGGCAAAACCCCGCTTATCAATGGAGAGCCTGTAGAGGTTGCCAATTATAAGGCAGAAATATCGAGCGCTGACCAGATAATGATCGGCTCAAAACTCCATAAACGCTTTGACTTGAGCCGGTTCCCTGGGAAATGCCGGAATATCGGCAGCACTGTACTCCATATTCTTGCCCAGCTCATGCATACGGGAATAATCGGTACCCTGCTTGACCAGCCCCATATCTGGGATATCGCCGCCGCCCATGCAATTGCAAGGGCTCACGGGCTCTCCGTGGAATACCTTAATAATGGAAGCATTGATTACCGCGAACTGCTGGATGGCAGCACGGCCAGAGATTATATACTAAGCGGAACAGAGCCGGTAATGGCTGCCATTCGCAGACTGGCAACCCCTAAGCCCTAACCCCTCACTTAGCCGCTGATTCAGCCACTAATTAACGCACAGCAGAAATCACCTCCACTGCCAGCGAGTGGGTGCGTGAACCCTGGCTGGGCATAGTCGGTTCAGTCGGGGTGAGCATATTGGCCGAGCCGGAACTCTCCTCCCCGTTTTTTTCAATTACCGGCCAGATACCCTCATCAAGAGAAACCACGCCCCTGCTGACATCCTCAGTCAGGCGGACCACCACCCTTACCCGGCCCTGGGGGTTTGATACTATGACCTTCTCACCATCCCTGATACTCCTGCTCTCCGCATCCAGGGGATTCATCATCAGGTGATGTTCTTCACGTTCCCGGAACCAGCGTATATTGGCATACTGGGAGTGTATACGGTAGCGAGGATGGGGAGTAATCAGATGCAGCGGATGATTATCATCAGGCAGGAATATCCTGCAGTCCGGAAAGGGAGAAAAGCCGGTGGCTTTATAATAATCAGGAGAAGAGACTTCTATTCTTCCGGAAGGTGTTGATAAGGGGTGCAGATCAGGATCAGCGATGAAATCGGAAAGGCCGCTGCGCAGCTGATCTTTTCCCGCATAGATACCGCTGCGCTTGAACTCCTCGAAGTCAGGTATCTCCGATGCTGCGGCCAGACCGGCCAGCCAGTCAGACGCGCTCCTGTTCTCTGAGAACTCTCGCCCGAAACCAAGCTTATCCGCCAGCAGGCAGAAAATATCAAAATCATTTTTTGAGTCATATAGAGGCTCCAGGACCTTGCCCGAGTAGAAGAGATAATTTATCCCCGGGAAAACAATATCTTCACGCTCTAAAAAAGTGGTAACGGGCAATACAATATCGCAATAACTGGCTGTTGGCGTTAGGAAATAATCATGGCATACGGAAAACTCAGCCTTTTCAAAAGCACGGATGTTCTTGCTGATATCACTTCCCTGTGACAGCAGATTGCTCCCGACATTGTAAATGACCCTGATATCAACGGGATAACCGGCAGCCCAGGCCGGTGTTTTAGCCGGGGTGTCCTCAGTGCCCAGGATGTATCTTTCCAGCTCAGCAAAACCCACACTGTAACGAGCAATAAAGTCCCTGTTTACTAATTTTTCATTCAGCAGCACATAGAGCACAGCAGCCATTAAAACCGTATCTCTTCCTGGAAGAACAGGTATCCAGCGGCCGGCCAGCTTCTTTACAGTGCGCGAGCGCCTGGGGTCGATAACAATAATCTCCACACCCCGCTTTTTAGCTTCTACCAGGTATCTCTCCATTTCACAGCCGAAGCGAGTGTCAACAATATTGGCGCCCCAGAGAATGATCAACTTGCTAAAGACAAGAGTCGCCGGGTCGAGGCCAACATCAACCGGGCCGACCATGTAGGACCTGATATACCTTTCCGCATCGGCGCTGTAGTAATTATAGGTGGCAGTATAGTCTCCCAGCATACTGAAGAAACGCTTGATAAGGCGTTCTGTATTATGCAGGGCGCCCCGCTCTGCCGCCCCTCCCCCCAGGGGCAATATTGAGGCGGCGCCGTATTCTGTTTTTACCCGGGTTAGTTGTTCGGCTATCAGGGTCAAAGCCTCGGACCAGCTGATCTCCTTGAACTCTCCGGAACCCCTCGGACCGCTGCGCAAAAGCGGCTGCTTAAGCCTGTCACGATGGTAAACAACCCTGGGCATCTGGAAACCCCTGACACAACCGGTCATATAGCGAGTGCCCAGGGGATTGTCGGTGATCTTTACCAACCGCCCATCCTCCATATGGGCCAGCAGCGGACAGCCGCCGCCGCAGTCCTTGTTACAGGAAACCGGAACTTTATATTTTTTCATCTGTCAGTCCTTTCTTTCCGCAGCCTTTTTATTGAGGTTATTAAGGTTTAGCCGGCTTAGCGGTAACGAACAAAATAAAGCAGCTAATATGAAAAGGTAATATTGAATACCACCGTACCGGAAGAGGGAACTTCTGCGTTCGGCGCCAAGGGAGGATTAACCGTAACCCCTCCATAGTATTGTTCATGTTCGGTAGCGCCGTCAGCATCATCATCCACCCAGGCATGAATGTAATAGGCGCCATAGAGCACATCACTGATTGAATAATCTACAGTTGCTGATGCCGCAACAACCCCTGAAGTCTCTGCCACGGCAGCATAGGTATCATTCTCCACCCACACATAATAGGTAAAGTTTGCTACAGCCGGTAATGTCAGGGTGCCTGTAACAGCAGCCCTGGTGGAGCCTGCTTCACAGCCGGAGAAGGCCGCTATCAGCGCAATGCCAAATAGTAATGCTAAATATATTTCCATAAACCGGAGCTTTCCGCCCGGTAAGCCCGATCTTCCAGCCATATTAATTTTAATTATATCACATTTTTTACAGATATGATAAGCTCACCGCAACTATTAGTCTAAACCTACTCTAAACCATCAGGAGGAACTAATTGTGAGCATCCATATAGGCGCCCGGCAGGGAGACATAGCCGCTTCAGTTCTTTTGCCCGGAGACCCGCTGCGGGCAAAGTATATTGCTGAAAACTTCCTGCAAGATGCCTCCTGCTATAACGAGGTCCGGGGTATGTATGGCTTTACCGGCTTTTACAAGGGCAAGCGAGTATCAGTTCAGGGTACGGGCATGGGCATACCCTCTATTTCAATATATCTGAATGAGCTTATATCTGATTACGGCGCTAAAAAACTTATCAGGATCGGCACCTGCGGCTCCATGCAGCCAGAAATTGAGCTAAAAGACGTTATCCTGGCCATGTCGGCATCAACGGATTCACATGTTAACAAGATTCGTTTCAACAACATGGATTATGCTCCTACAGCCAGTTTTGATCTTTTACTCAAGGCCTTTCAGATTGCTGAAAGCAGGGGAATTGAAGTACGGGTAGGTAATGTACTTACCAGCGATACTTTTTACAATGATAATCCCGACTTCTGGAAGCATTGGGCCGATTATGGAATATTAGCCGGCGAGATGGAAACCTCGGCACTCTATACTCTGGCTGCAAAATTCAAGGTGCAGGCTCTTGCAATATTGACGGTCAGTGACAACATTATTGAACATAAGAGCGCAACCTCTGAGGAAAGGCAGAAATCATTCACCCAGATGATGGAAATTGCCCTGGAAATTGCCTGACAAATTGCCTGATAAGCCGCTTTAGAAGCGGCTATTTGAACTTGACGGCAGTACCGTAAACCAGCATCTCGGCAGCGCCCTGCATAACCGCGCTTGAGGCATACCTGATGTTTATTACCCCATCAGCGCCCAGGCTTTCCGCTTCCTGCACCATACGCTTGGTGGCAATAGCCCGGGCTTCGTTGATCATCTCTGAATAGGCGGTAAGCTCACCGCCCACTAAAGTCTTGAGTCCGCTCATAATATCTTTGCCGATGTGCTTGGCCTGTATCATTGAACCCTTAACCACCGAGATAGTTTCAATTTTTTTTCCTGAAATAAAATCAGTATTTACTAATATCATCCTCATCCTCCTCCTTAATCTCTTTTAACCGTTGTATTAAAACCGCCACTAAAGCGCCCATTATAGCTAAAATCGCTGCAATGGCGATTATCCGGAAGAGCAGCGGCCTGCTGAAGGTGTTAATAGCCGAGAGCGCCAGGATGCCGTACCCTAGAAAAACCAGTAACATTATTGCAACAATTACCACAGGCACAAAATAGTTTTTCCTATTTTTCATATCTTTATTTATAGGATATCTTCCCGATCTGTCAAGTTTATAGACAGGGGCGTAATTAAACGCTGCCTGCCGGTTAAAGTCGGAAGGACTTGCTAAAAACGGCTATTTAGCATTTAATGGATAAATAAGCCACATTACCGGCCCGTTGCCTGGAGGTTGAATGATTCATACAATTATGTGTGCCCGGGCAACTGCTGTGTCATTGATTATAGAGGAAAGCTGCCATGCAGATTGAACTTGATTTTTCTAACCCGGAAAAGAGTGTACGGGAAATTGCGCTTAAGTTTATCAGCCGGGACCCATTGATCATCGACACCGAAACCACCGGTCTCAACCCTGATGATGAGATAATAGAGATCACAGCTATTGACTGCAGCGGGGATATTAAACTGGACACCCTGATAAAACCAATCAAAAAAATACCGGCAGACTCAAGCAGAATACACGGCATTACCAATGACATGGTTATCAATGCTCCGGCTCTAGATTCCTTATGGATGGAGCAGTTATCACAGCTTCTTGGCGGCAGGGCTCTCTGCATCTACAATTCTGACTTTGATCTTAGAATGATAAAGCAGTCATTAAAGAAATATGGACTTAACTGGTCAAATCCGGAAGAAGTACTATGCCTGATGAAACTCTACGGCAGGCACCGGCAGGTGTGGGATGAATACTATAACCATTATAAGTGGTTTAAACTGATAACCGCTGCCAGAGAGTGCTCCATTCAATTGCCTGAGAAAGCGCACCGTTCCCTGGCAGATGCTGAGCTCACCAGGAAACTATTGCTTTTTCTGGCAGAACCGCCGGAAAAATGAAGACAATTACCCATATTCCTTTCAACTTTGACTATAATGAATTCAGCAGGCAGGCCCACCTTTCCCGGTATGCAGATCAAAGCACCAATCTCTCCGCTCTGCTCGATAAAGCTGTTCCACTGGTCAAGCCCAAAGCTCTCTACCGTGTATGTTATATCACAGGCAGAAACGGAACAGATATCTTCCTGCAAGGGGTGAAGTTCAAAAGCGCCGTGTTAAGCCGCAACTTAAGAGAAGTGGAGAGGGTTTTTCCCTACATTGCTACCGGCGGCAATGAACTGGATCACATTCCTATTTCTCAAGATGATCTATTGGCCCATTACTGGCTGGACACCATCAAGCAGATGGCGTTAACAGCGGCTTTTGAATTTGTCAGGTCACTATTATGCCGGAAATTCGGAATAGATAATCTTTCCCACATGAATCCCGGATCGGGAGAAAAGGAGATGTGGCCAATTGGGCAACAGCAGCCCCTGTTTTCCCTCTTCGGTGATGTAGAAGCACTTATCGGCGTTAAATTAACCAAAAGCTTCCTGATGATACCTAATAAAACCGTTTCGGGAGTCTTTTTCCAGACAGAGATACCCTTTGAAAGCTGCCGCTTATGCAGCCGTGCACACTGCGAGCGCAGGAAAGTTCCTTATGAAGGAGACATCAGTAAAATAAGTCATGAGCTTAAAGGAGCAGCCGGATGAAAAAGAGGCAAGGATATCTATCCTGGGACGAATATTTTATGGGCGTAGCCATGCTATCGGCACTGCGCAGCAAAGATCCCGGCACCCAGGTGGGGGCCTGTATTGTGAACTCATTCAAGAAGATAGTTGGGGTAGGTTATAACGGCCTGCCTACCGGCTGTTCCGATGATGCTTTTCCCTGGGCCCGGGATGGTGATTTCCTGGATACCAAGTATCCCTATATCTGCCACGCCGAACTGAATGCTGTACTTAATAAAATCAGCACTGATCTTTATGACTGCTCCATCTACGTTGCTCTCTTCCCCTGTAATGAATGCGCTAAAGTAATAATCCAATCCGGAATAAAAGAGGTTATCTATCTTTCAGACAAATACGCGCATACAGAGCCGGTTATTGCGTCTAAAAAACTCTTTGACAGCGCCGGGGTAATTTACCGCCGCCTGGAAATGAAGAGAAAACAGATAACAATTAATTTCAGCAATGGATAACTCACTACATTCCGAAAAGATGTTCCTGGCCTCTCTCTTTGTCGTCATCCTGGCGTTCGCGATTTCCTCCTTCTCTATCGCTGTCATCCACCTTGGTCTGTAATTGATGGCTCCCCGTGTTGACGATCTCTGGATTCTGAATCGCGGTGTGTTCCGGAGCCGGTTCTGTGGGTTTGGGTGTTTCAGGCTCAGGCTTCTGGGGTGTCGTAGGTTGGGTTGGTGCCGGTACGGCCGGTGGTGGTGGTGTCGTGGGCTGAGGTGCCGGTTGTGTATGCGTGAATATTGCCTATGAAAGCAAGCATGTGTATATAATTTACAGGTCCGTCACGTCTAAAAGACGCAAAATCCTGATTGCAGAAAGTACAGTCCCGGACAACGGCAATATGATCTATACCGGCTTCAAGCAGAAGACAGATATTGGCATTCTTCAAATCCAGATAGAACCGTTTCCCGGCCATTTTTACGCTTTGACTTCCAAATTGGGAACGGAAACTTTCATACCGGGCCTTTTCCACCTCGTAACAGCAGCTTCCGATGCCCGGTCCGATAATTACCTGAAGATCTTCAGGCCGGCAGTTGTACTTGCTGCGAAATATGCTTATAGCGTTGAGTATTATGCCCGTGCCTTTCCAACCGGAATGTAGAATACCAAAAACAGACTTTGTTCTATCAATAATAAACAGAGGAAGGCAGTCAGCTACTGTGACAGTAAGCACTGCATCCATATTTTCCGTTATTAGCCCGTCGGCCTTAAAGGAGGAGTACTTTTTGGGAGAACCATTCTCAATATCAAGAACTCTTTTTGAGTGAGTCTGACAGCAGGAATATATTCTTGACTTATCAATACCTAAGAGCTTAAAAAAGGAGTTTCGCCCCGGCATGGTATTTTTCATATTGCCCGTTTTTTTTAGTGTTATGCCGGCTCTTAAGGGCAGCCTGATATCAAGCTCCTTTAGAGACAATTCGGCAAATTCCTTTTTCTTTCCGGTTGGAAGAGACAGATACTTAAGCATTCTATTCTATTGCAGCTTTAAGGCTTTTAATAAATTATAAAAAATCTTATAATTCACCGCAAGTACTCAAAAGGAAAATCGTATAAAATAGGGGAAAATAGTCCTCGTATTCCGTATCCTGTTACCATGGTTATTGTAAACCAAATCTATTAAAGGTAGAATTGGGACAATGCCTGAATCTGAATATTACTGGCTTTACATACTGCAGGTGAAAAATGGCAACTATTACACCGGGTACACCAGCAACCTGGCCCGTCGATACTGGGAACATGTAAAGGGCACAGGCGGCTGCAAGTATACCAGGGCTTTTCCGCCTCTGAAGATCGCCCGGAGCTGGAAAATATTTGCCGACAGAGGTATGTTGCTTAAAATCGAAAGCCTGATAAAAAGGCAACAGCGGAAAAGTAAAACCCTGCTGATAAACAACCCGGAAAGTCTTGAAGAGCTGGTATGGACAAAATTGAATTTTAAATTAAACATTGAAAGCCCTGGAGCAGCTTACATCAAAGCGATATACTTAAAAGGAGAAAACAACAGCTCTAATCACTGAAAATCGAACGAACCGCCTGGGCTATATCGGTAACGGGCAGGCTTAAGCTCTCGAATTGCCGGTTATTGACCGGAGAGCCTGGGTGAAGAGCCCTTTTATAGCCCATTTCCATTACCGTACGCAGCCGCCTCTCCAAATGGCTCACCGGCCGTATTTCGCCTGCCAGGCTCACTTCGCCGATAACCGAAGTTGATGGGGGCAGGGGCTGATTGATGCGGGCGGAATAGAGGGCCAGGCACAGGGGGAGTTCTATGGCCACTTCTCCAAGGCGTATTCCACCGGCCACATTCACATAGATGTCCTGGTCGGAAAAACGCAGGCGCAGATGCTTCTCCAGAACGGCAGCCATTCTGGATACCCGGGCGTTGTCTATCCTATCTGAAAACACCCGGGAAATACCCCCCTTGGCCGGTACTACCAGGCTTTGGATTTCCACCAGCAGTACCCGTGATCCCTCATAAGTGGGGGCCACTGCCACACCGGCGGGAACAGTATCTCCTCTCCGGGTAATAAAAATGGAGGCGGGGTCCTGTATTACCTCTAAGCCGGCAGCCGACATGTGAAAAATACCAATTTCATCAATAGCGCCGAAACGGTTCTTGGTAGCGCGCAAAACCCTGATATCTTCCGTGCCGGTGTCAAAGTATAGAACCGTGTCTACAATATGCTCGATAACTTTGGGACCGGCCAAAACGCCTCCCTTGGTGACATGTCCGATTAGAAAGAGTGCAGCGTCCCTGGCCTTGGCCCAGCTTATCAGTTCCTGAGCGCAGAATTTTATCTGATTTACCGTGCCCGGCACAACTCCCAGCTCATCGGAATAGATGGTCTGAATTGAATCTATAATAATCACCACCGGTTTGACCTGGTCCAAAGTAGAAAGAATTGAGCTCAGCTCTGTTGAGCTGAATATCTCAATACGCTCACCGGTAATGGCTAAGCGATCGGCCCGCATGCGGATCTGACCGGCTGATTCTTCTCCGGAAATATAGAGCACCCGGCCACTGGTTTTGGTCCGGGCGGAAACCTGCAGCATCAGGGTTGACTTGCCAATACCCGGCTCACCGCCTATTAGAATAGCCGAACCCTTGATTATGCCGCCGCCCAGGACCCTGTTGACCTCGCTTATTCCGGAATCAAAGCGCAATCCTTCCTGTATTTCAATTGAGTCAAGCGGTACCGGGGCCTGCTCCCGGTCTGAGGACCCTTTTTTCTTCAAAGCTGTTTGCTGCTTTTCCTGAAGGCTGTTCCAGCTGCCGCATTCCGGACATCTGCCCAGCCATCTCGGTTCCCTGTTGCCGCATTCGCTGCACTGGAAATAATTCTTATTCTTCATAGACCCTTTGGATTTTGATCTTTTTTAAGATAAACTTCAAGAGTATGCAGAATCTGACGCAGGGCAAACGCATTTAGCAAAAAGTGTGTCATTATGACCCACTAGAATTTTTATTGGTTCTATGAAAAAATACTCTCAGAAATATCTGGGGGGTATCATGTTACATTCACCAATAAAAGATCATT
>JAUVWI010000048.1 GCA_030604195.1 Spirochaetales bacterium | reverse complement strand
GCCCGGAGTGGATTCCTTCGGGCTTCTTTTCTTACCTTCATTCTAATAATTACAAATCACTGCATTTTGCTCAATAATGCATCAAGGGTATTTTGCTGTTCATTGTTGGTGCCGTGTCGAATAGTGGAAATTCTATTAAAAAGAGTGGCTCAATTTATCTCAGCACAGGTGGCTCAATTCTGCTAAGCGCTATAGAAGCATCCATCCATAAGGCTATATCAGATTTCGGGTTTAAATCACGGTCAAGTTATTACCTTTTTTCCAGGCAAATCAAGGAACAGGGTTTTAATCGCAAAATTACAATAGCCCAGGAAAAACCTTTAAACAGATTAGCTGATTATAATAAGTATTTCTATGCTCAAAAACGTCCTTCAGCGGCAATCTGGAAATTACCATATAGCTCTTGGAATAATGCTTTTTACGGTTTATGGGACAATAAGCATAAGCTTTTTGTTCAAATTATAAGGGCGCTTGCAGAAGGTAATGGTATTCGTGGGATTAGTAGAATCTTTGAAATAGATAAGAATACGGTATTAAAATATCTTAAACGTGCTGCATATCAGTGCAGGCGTGTTACTAATTTTTTTATTAGAGAAATGCACGTTGAAGAACTCCAATTAGATGAAATGTGGAGCTTTGTATATAAAAAAGAAAAGAACCTGGAAGAAAATGATTATATTTCCTGCTTAAATGGGGATCAGTGGTGCTGGATTGCTAAAGATGTGCGGACAAAAGTTATCGTGCAATATGAGATTGGTAAAAGAACTTATCAATTGGCAAGTGATTTAATAAGTAATTTTAAAAAGCGAACTGATGGTATCCTACTTTCCGCAAGTAAAAAATGCTATTATCCGGCATTTTCCACTTTTGTCAATTAGCAAGTGTAGTGATCCTTAGATATTATCAGTAAATCAAGAATCTTTTCTTGAAGCTCAGAAATTGGATCGTAGAAGCATTTCACCATCTCTGTGCCTTGGAATAATATATGCCTTCGCAGGTTTGAAAATAGATCTATTATCCTGGCCGTTGTTGGATACTTACACTTTCGTTTTTCTGGATAAAGCGGCAGTGAGCTTATCTTCTCTTTCCGCATAGCTAAACGTAATTCGCGTTCCATGAGAGCGTTGAGCAAAAGTACAATAAAATATACGAACATGAGGGCTTCAATCCGGTGGGGAAGCTTCAGAAATACAGGAGCAGCCTCAAAGACACTCTTAAACTGCTGACGTCTTTTCTCAATATAGGGTTGGAATTTGTACTTTTCAAGCACATCCTTCATAGAAAGAACCTCGCCATCCATATTCGTAATGAGGGGAAACAATCCATCGGTATCGGCATTTTCTTGTATCTTCATACCATTGGGCATGGCTTCAAATGTCCATTTCTCTTTCACCGTTTTCACGTATTCGGTGTTGTTCCCAGGGCGTCCTTTTCCCTTCTGCTTGTACGTTTCAACCTCTTTTACTACCATCTTCCAGTCAAACCAACGTTCCGATTGATTTTTCTTGAAAATATCTTCGACGGCCTTTTCGATCTGTTTTTTCGTCTTCCATTTCCACGTGCCCACTTTCCCTTTCAGCGTGTCCAAGGCTTTGATAGTCTTCTCTATCTTTTGTTGTCTTTTCTGAGCATCTTGTTCCTGCTTCTGACTGCTCGATATCCAGAGAATACGGTATCCTTCATCTGAAGCCATGGGTGATTCATATCCCCAATATACATGCTCACGGCTTTCAGGTCTTCTATTATCAGGTCTCCTGAGCAGTTCTTGCCAGTTTACGTTGTGTGATCGGAACCAGGTTTTGAACCACTCACACTCTTTACGCGTTTCAGGAAGTACTGAAATAAATCTACCACCTTCTTTGGCGATGTATGTCATCTGCTCTCGGGTGCATAGTTTTGAATCTGCAACATATATGAAATCGCTTATTCCGGTTATTCTTCTAAGAGCTTCCCATGTTTGAATGTGGGTTTTGTCATCAGTTGTATTCCCATCATATCCCTTATAGTTGATGGGAACAGCGCCATCTCTGCTTACCGTGAGCGTGAAAAGCAGTTGCTTCAGATCTTGGCGATGGTCTTTGTTGAAACCTTTTAGTAGGGCTAAAGAGACTTTTCCCTTCCGCTTTGAGCTACTCTGCCTGTACTCCCCGTAAACTGTTACCGAGGTGGAGTCGTTGTGCAGCTGAGAAAGCTCTATATCAAACTCTTCTATTACTTTAAGTACTATATTTGTCAAAAGAGAGGCTCTATCAGCATCAAAAAGCGCGTCCAAACTTCTCCCAACACGATCGTCATTTAACACCGATGGCTTTGTATCTGCTAATCCAACAAGATGAGGATCAAAACGAGCTGCCCATTCTGAGAGTTTGTACAGTGGTTCCCGTTCAATCAAAATGTTTCTTACAAAGAGCAAAATCGCATCCGCATGAGAAAGCTTTTGATTTTCCTTTGAGAGAATATGCTTAGATAATAGCTCTTTTAGCTCAATTCGCTGAATGAACTTGTTTATGATTGGTAAGGCGCTAATTGCCTTCGAATCTAGACCAAGACTATCTGCATCATTTTTCATGCTCCCCTCCCAAAAAAAGCTTGACATTTACTGAATTGGAGTATATATTACTTCAAGGAAGGAGTCAAGCCTTTTGTCAGAAAAAGATGCATTACAGAAAAAATATTCTTTGTTGAAAAGAAAAATTGACAAAATGGGATTCATTTCTACTGGCAGTGTGATGTCAGTATATCAGAAATGTGGTTATTCGAAATGTGCGTGCGCTCACGATGAGAATGCACGCCATGGACCATATAATCGCTGGACCCGCAAAGTAAAAGGTAAAACCGTAACAAGAACTTTAACAGACAAACAAGCTAAAATATGCAGGGAATGCATAAGCAACTATAGAAGCTTGGAGAGAATTATAGAAGAAATGAAAAAATTATCTGTCGAGTTTATAGAAGGACAGAAATGAATTCTAAGCAAACCGTAAAAATAGCGTAAAAGTGGATTTTTTACTTGCGGAAAGTAAGATGGTATATATCCTTCTTTAATTACAACTGATGGGTATAAAGGATATAAAATGGCCTTACTCAAATTTTATGGAAAAACTACTAAGAAAAAAGTAAAAGTTCCGCCTCCCCAAATGGATTATGTAGTTGTTAAGAAAACCAGAAAAAATGGACGAGTTGTGGATATTAAAATAGAAGTAATATTCGGAACTATACAGCGAATTAAGAATAAGATTAAATATTCTCCAGTTAGTAATAATGTAAATGTTGCATTTGTTGAACGTTCTCATTTATCACGAAGACAATTTAACCGGCGTTTAACACGCAAAACATCCGGATTCTCAAAAAAGCTACAGAACCATTTATGGCAATTTGAATTAGAAACTGCAATACACAATTTCGTTAGGCCTCACCGCGGCTTAAAATATAATACCCCTATGATGGCAGCAGGTAAAACTGACCATGTATGGTCTGTTGAAGAACTTTTATCATTTTCTGTTTAAATTTGTACATTTAAAATTTTCATACACGAGGAAACTTTCATCATTGGCACTTGACATCTTAACTGCTATTATATATTATAACGTTAAGATGTCAACCCTTGATCGTATAAAAGAACTAGAAAAACAACAAAGCCAGATTCTCAAACAAATACTAGCCGTTCGTTCGATGCTTCCAGGAGCGTACAGAGAGGTGTACTGTAAATGCGGAAAACCCAACTGCTGGTGCCATAAAAAGGGAGGTCATCTGTTCAGGCGTATTACCTGGTCAGAGAATGGGCGATCGAAGACAAAAGCCATACCCGAAGAGGACGTCAGCTGGATAAAGGAACTCACGGAAAACTATAAAGAATTTCAGAAAAAGCGTAGGCAGATTAAAGAACTGGAAGGTATTTTGAAGGAACTCCTGGGCGAGCATGCAAAGGCTGTAATTAAAAAAAGTAGCCGACTAAGAGATTACTTGTGCCAAAAATAGAAAACCTGAAATTTACCGATCAATATAATTTCAACCAGGATAAGTATTTAGCAAATCAATAATTCGAGAAAACTAAGTTTTCAACCTGCGGAAAATGAGTTATAAGAAACACTCAGATGATTATCTGCTCGGCCATGATGGTTAATCTGCGACGGATCTGGAAGTTCACACACGCTCCACCCCTTAAATGTCTGCAAATGAGCTGAAACAATAAGAACAGAGGCGAGATCGGTTAGTAAAACTACTCACCATAGTCAGGAAAAGGCAGTGATGCTTCCTGAAAAATTGTCAGTGCGATCTTCACTTGCGATTAAGCTAACTTTCGATATATCCTTTTTTCAGGGGAGTCAGTAATATCTTCTTTCCTTTCTTAATAAAATCAAACCCTATATTTCTGTCAACGATGTACTGCTATTTATCATCTAATCAAAAGCCTTTGCAAATTCTATCAAACGGCCAACGCCAGTTTCAATTTGCTCGCAGTTAACACAGGTCGATAAGCGCAGATACCCTTCACCGTAAGGACCGAATTCTGTCCCGGGCAGGGTGACGATCCCCACCTCTTCTATAAGCAGCAGCGCCAGATCCATAGAACTTAGTCCGAAGCACTTCACATTAGGAAACATGTAAAACCCCCCTTTAGGTTCCACACAACTCACCCCAGAGATCGCCTTCACCCCCTTATAAAGCACTTCAAGTCGTTCTCCAAATTCCCTGTATAAGGGTTCCAACTGCTCTTTCGGACAGTCCAGGGCAGCAAGGGCGGCGATCTGTCCCAGCGAAGACGGACACAGAGTAACACAGTAGTGAAGGTTCTTGATAGGAAACATAGGTTCTGTAGGCCCGATCACATAACCTGCTCGGAGTCCCATCATCATATAGGATTTCGAGAAACCACCGAATGTGAACGTCCGCTCCGCCATACCCGGAAGTGTACTTATGGATGGTGGCTGGTCTGTGTAGGTAAAGTCACGGTAGATCTCGTCGACCAGGACAATCAAGTTGTTTGCCTTTGCCAGGTCCGAGATGTCCTCAAGTACATCGCGTGGCCATACCACTCCCAAGGGGTTGTTCGGGTTACAGAAAACCACGGCCCGAGTTTTTCGGGTAACTGCCCTCTCGATTAGGTCGAAATCTGGTATGAATCCCTTTTCTTCGTCCAAGGCGACAAGAACCGGTTTGCTACCACAGGCAACCGCGTTGAGGTAGTATTCTGCATAGTGCGGGCTAGGAATGAGGATCTCATCGCCGGGATGAAGAATCGATTTCATGACGATATAGAGACCCTCCTGAACACCGTGGGTGATCAAGAGTTCTGTGTCCGGGTCCGCACTGATGCCGCAATTTTTCTTCAGAAACTGAGAGAGCTTTCGACGGAGCTCTGGGAGACCATAGTAGTTTGTATACGATGCGTAGCCAGAATCGAGGCTGGCTTTAAGTCGTTCCGTGATAAAAGGCGGCATCGACAAATCCGGGTTCCCAGAGGCTAGGTTTATCAAGCCATCTCTCCCCTGGGTGGCGTCATTAATCCGATGCCGATCTCCGTAAGGAATGTTGAGAATATCAGGATGAATCTGAATATGTGATCCCATGATCACCTCTCACCTCTACCAACGGTTTTGTGGAGCTTGGTTTGTGTGGCGTCTGCAAAAACCTGATGCATCAATCTTCTAACTCTGCGAACCCGAGCGAACCACGTGAGCAGGTGAGAGAATCTGAGCACATCATGATAATTGATATTATATACACTATGAATCATTTTAAAGTAATTTTGCATCATATCGTAAGGATACTAAAGTCTTCGTCTAATGACAAGGGGGGTTTCTTCCATTCCCCGAAAAAAAACTAATTAAAAATTTCAAATAGTGAGAAAAAGCTCACAATAATGGCATAAGCATGTAAAATACAATACATCTATCAGGAACTACCTTGACAGATAAATGGAGGAGGTTTATAATTTTTTTTAAGGGTCATGTGATTATAGAGCATGTACATATAATGAATGCTGTTTGTTCCGCTGTATATTTATTTATCAAATATGATAGAGCGCATAAAGTGACGGGCATCCCGAAGGCTGCTGGATGAATATAAAGGACTGAAAAAAGCGTTCGGAGGCTAAAACTTTTGAGTTCGTTTATATTTTGCTGCAACTACGGGTAATGTGACCTATGAAGTGATCGAGAAATATATTGAGGACCATAATAAGATGGATCAAGCCAAAGATGAAGATTCCAAGGTATATGAATGATGTCCGTCCCGGTCGTATTTCAGCCGGTGTGCGCCAAGCTGTAGGCTTTAGCCGATAATAATTGACTTATGGAAGAAAAACAGTTGTATAGACAGAGACCAACAAACGGAGTTGAAACAGTGCAGATAGTACTAAAAAGTAATACAGGAGAGATCATGATCGATACTAACGGCTCGATTACAATTATTGGTACATCGAAAAAAACAGGAGGAGAAAACCCTCAGCAAACTTAGGAATAGAAGGTAAGTTACAATGCCACCAATCATCGACAAAAATCTTTGTGCCCACTGCGGTACCTGTTATGAAGTCTGCCCGCAAGACGTCTTTAGTTTTGACACTAAAGAGCCGCCCAGGGTGGCTTATCCTGAGGAGTGCTGGTACTGCGGTGCCTGCGTGCTGGACTGTCCAGAAGAGGCAGTTTCGCTGAAGCTACCTCTACCGCTGCATATCGTCCCGTCACCAGCCCTCTACGGTAATCCTGAGAAGGAGGGTGATGAGGAGGGATTTAAAAAAGCAGCGGCATTCACGCGATCGATTATCGAAGATTAGGACCTGGAGGAAACAGTGAAAAAGGTAGAAATACAAGAGCATACGTGTGAGATCTGTGTGGTTGGCGGGGGCTTGGCTGGATGCATGGCTTCTATCAGGGCCGGGGAGCTGACCGACAGCGTCATTCTGGTGGACAAATCGAACCCGGAGCGTTCGGGCTGTGCGGCCACGGGGGTGGACCACATCTGGGGCTACTTCCCTGAAGTCCAGAAGGCAGAAGGAGTAAGCCTAGATGATCTGGTGGAGGATCATATTCAAAACGTGGCCAAGGGGCTGATCAATAAAAAGATCATACGCTACATCGCTGAGACAAGTTTCGATCGGATTCTGGATCTAGAACGCTACGGCGTCAAAATCCGCTACAAAGACTCAACCCTGCCGGGGAAACTAAGGCTGCAGTATCAGCTCCATAACTGTCGCAACACCCTGCACTTCGACGGCCGAGATGTGAAGCGTTTTTTAACCAAAGCAGTCCGCAAGAGCGGAGTTAAAATTCTGGATCGGGTAATAGGTGCGGATCTTCTGATACATGACGGCCAGGTCGCTGGCGCTGTTGGTTATGGTACTCGCGATGGACAGCTGCATCTAATCCGGGCCAGGGCTGTAATCATGGCCACCGGGCGTCCCAACAGGCTCTACAAACCTCTCCCTGGGCTGACCTTCGCTATTCGCATGTCTCCGGCTTTAACCGGAGACGGCAAGGCCGCCATGTTCCGCGCAGGGGTGGAGTTGATCAATATGGAGTTTCTTTCGATACCGGGGCGTTGGTCTTCCAAGAACTTCATTCGGGGCGGAGGTCTGCCGCGGGGTTCTTACCAGCCTCCCGGAATTGGGCTGAACGCTCTTGGGGAGGTTATCCGTCCCAGGACTCATGAGTTTGAAGCCTACGGCGAAAAACGGCGCGGTCTCTACTCACTTTTTGGAACCGGCAAGACCTATATTTCCGAGCTCCAGGCCGGAAGAGGACCGATTTATGCGGATATGTCCTGGGGAAGCGAAGCTGACCAGGAATACATGCGCTGGGCTGTGGCCAATGAAAGTCTCGGATCGGTCTTCCTTCACGTGATGGAGCGCTACAACTTGGATTTTCGCCGGCACAAGATCGAGATCTGGCCCATTGAACCCGAGCACTCCGCTTCTGCTGCCTGCGGTCCCATTGTCGACGGGCGCTGCCAGGCCAACATTCCTGGGCTGTTCGCAGCAGGCGATGAGGCGGGTGGCGTACCAGGGAGCGTTGTACCCGGCGCCCTCACCACGGGCTACTTGGCTGCAGAATCGGCAGTTGAGTTCGCCGGCAAAATCTCAAACACTCCACAGGGGAAGGGCGAAGAGCCGGTTCAGGAACTCTGTAACCAGACACTGTCCCGATATAAAGGGGGCCTCGTGAATGGAGATTCCTGGGAGGATGCCCAGCTTGCCATTCACAATATCATGACTGACTATAACGTTGACATCAGATCGGAAACCATGGCTCAACGGGGCCTGGAATGTCTGGAGTACCTGAAAGAAACCATGCGCCTAGCGGCAACAAACCCCCATGATATGACCCACTGCCTGGAGATAAGGAACCTCATCGAATGCGGTCAGATCATCTTTCGCTCAACTATTGAGCGTCAGGAGAGCCGGGGCAAAATCTTTCAGAGAAAGGACTATCCCGAGCAGGACGATGCCAACTGGTTCTGCTTTCTCGGCCAGAGATTGAAAAACGGCGAGGTCGTTTTCAATAAGCATAAACCATAATGATGGAACAAGATTCTTTTATACGCCTTCAGCCAAGGATCAAGCTGATGTACCTGGAGCAGAAGGAGGAAATCCATAACGCCAGTTTAGACCTTCTAGAACGGACCGGGGTACTGGTCCACGAAGAACAGGCTCTGCAGCTGCTAAAGGCAGCCGGGTGTGCGGTAGATGTCGATAACAGGGTCCGCATCCCTGAAAGGGTCGTTGAACAGGTCATTCGGAGCGTACCTCAGAAAATCGAGATCTATGATCGATCGGGAAGACCAGCCATGGTACTGGAGGATCGAAAGGCTTATTTCGGAACCGGCTCGGACACCCCAAACGTGATCGACTTTGAGAGCGGGCAGCGACGCGCCGTTGTGTTGAAAGACGTTGAAACAGCGGCTAGGCTGGCTGACGGCCTGGAGAATGTGAACTTCATTATGTGCATGGGACTGGCCAGCGATGTGCCTGTTCAGCGTTCCGACCGGTATCACTTCGCCGCCATGGTCGAGAACTCCACCAAACCGATCATGTTCACCGCCTGGAGCCTGGACGGACTCCAGGCAATCTACGAGATGGCCGCTACCTGTGCAGGGAGCGAAGAGAACTTGAGACAAATACCGTTTATTATTCATTACGCCATGGCCATTGCCCCTTTTATTCATCCCAAGAACTCTATAGAAAAGCTGCTGTTCTGTGCTGAAAAGTACCTGCCTGTCGAGTACCACTCCGTTGACATCGGCGGGTGCACGGCGCCTGCCACAATTGCCGGGAGCTTTGTCCAGGGAAACGCCCGGATGTTGAGCGGTGTGGTGATCCATCAGTTGAAATCCCCCGGTGCTCCCCTCATAGTCGATACCTCGGTTGCCTTTTTTGACATGAGCACCATGGTTTCACCGTATTTCGGCCCGGAGGTGCTGCTATCTTCCATCATGAACAAAGAGATGGCTCTTTACTATGGTATTCCCACCTTTGCCAAGGCGGGGGCTAGTGATGCCAAGACTCTGGACCAGCAGGCAGGCTTGGAGATCGGGATGACGATCCTCAACGAATACCTCATCGGAAACAACCTGATTCACGATATGGGCTATCTCGAATCCGGCATGACCGCCAGCCTGGAATCGCTGGTGATCTGCAATGAGGTTGTGAGTCTGGTCAAGAGGTTCGTTAGGGGTGTTGATTTTAGCCCGGAGCATCTATCCCTGGAGGTGATCGACGAGGTGGGACCTAAAGGCAATTACCTGACTCACGAGCACACGCTGAGGCATTTCCGCGATGAGTTCTGGTTTCCTGAACTCCTGGACCACAACAACTACGATACCTGGCTGAAGGAAGGAGGCAAGACACTGATCGAGAAGGCCCATCAAAGAACCCGGGAGATTATGAACGAACACAGGCCTGAACCCCTCAGTGAGTCTATCATCGGGGAGATCGAGAGAATTCTAAAGGCAGGGGAAGAATAGCAGCCTGTTAATCCATGAGGGTCCCGCTGTTGATATCCAAGCAGGTCACACACTTTACCATGCTCCAAGACAGCTCGATCAGACGGCCGCCGAAAAGATTGAGATACTATTAAATATTTAAGAAATCCGTCACAGCCTGCACTTGAACAGCTGCTCCTAGAGCTAACACTTCTTAGTCAAAGTCAAAATAGGGGCTATTCATGGGCTTATCAAATCCTCTCGCTTCATTTTTTATTGCCAATAACTAATAAACCCCTATAGCGAGGTGGTAAGGAAACCGGATCACTCGGGCTTCCTCCCAGTTCCAACCCATCGTGCCCAATTAAGGCAATAGGCTGACGACAAAACCATTATTATCTGGTGGTATATGGTAACCTGGGCATCTTCTCAGATGATCGGTGCAGCCACTTTTATGGGCGGATTCTTCGGTATGAGCTACGTCCTGGCCCTGCTCATCATTGTGGCCGTTGTATGGTTCTACTGCATGTTCGGCGGCTTCAAGAGTGTTGTAACCACCGACATAGGACAGTTCGCCTGGATCATTTTGGCCCTGGCGATCATCCTGATTGCAGTGATCAGCGGCTCCGGCGGTTTCGGAAATGTAGCAAAAATCGTCAAGACACAAGAAAAACATGATTTCTTCAATCTTTTCGGGAACTTCAATTACAGCCTGTTCTACATCATTTCTTTTGTCTTTGCCTGGATCATTTCCGCTGAAATCTGGCAGCGGTTCTCCGCGACCAAGAGTGCGGAGGAGGCAAAGAAAACCGCCTCCGGCGCCCTCATTATAAACATTCCCCTCTACTGCATTGCCGTGATTATCGGCATGCTGGCAGTGGGAATGTTCAATGGAGAAAAACCTGAAGGCGGTGTGATGGTGGGAATTATAAAGACCGTGCCCGCCTTTTTCGGAGGTATTGCCTTTGCCGGACTTCTGGCAGCGCTCATGTCCACCATGGACACGGCCATGAACACCGGGTCCCTGGTGCTTACAGAGGATTTCTATCACAGAGTGATCAACCCGAAGGCCAGTGAAAAACAGATTATTTTGTTCGCACGAATTGCCGTTACCATTATGGCTCTGCTCGGTGTGTTTGTCGCCCTGCAGATCAGGGACCTGCTGTGGGTTCTGTGGATGGCCAGCGATATCCTGGCCGCAGGCGTCTTCTGGCCCCTGGTCCTGGGTATGTACACCAAGTGGGGGACCAATCAGGGAGCAATTGCCAGCATGGTCGTTGGCAGCGGTTACGTGCTGTGGCACTACCTGATCGACCTGGGTATGAAGCTGCCCCCCATTATTCCGGCCTGGCCCGGAAGGTCCTGGCCCTTCTCCGTATTCTGGGGAATCGTCATAGGATTTGTGGTGTTTGCCGTTGTCAGCTTGCTTACCCGGTCTGCTACAGAAAAGGATAAGGCTGATAAGTTTTTTAAGAATTACAAGGAAAAGGAAGCCAAGGCCTGAGAATCGGGGTAGACACAGGCAGATAAACAGCGCCCGGGGCACTTGTTACAGCGTCCCGGGCTTTTTTATTGCTATTGGCAGATTGAGATTGTGAGCAGATTGCTCAATTCTATTGCAGTAAGTCTATTCCGCCGGGTAGAGCTCGGAGCAGGGCTTACCCCCCTGCCCCCAGTTGCTGCGCGGAATATCTTTGATCACAATCGAAACCGCTTCAACAGGCACTTCAAGGGTTGAAGCCACCGCCCTGGTAACCTCCGCTATCAGAGCCTTCTTCTGTTCAGCAGTCTTTCCTTCAAAAGTTTCAATGGAAATATAGGGCATCATTTACTCCTTGGTGATACTGTTTAATGGATGAGTGAAAAATCCAGGCCAAGCTTACCCAGCTCCTTTTTACAATTTTCCCAGAGTTTGAGATACTCATCCTTCGGCGTTACAGCCGGCAAATCGTAGCACTCAGTAAAGGTTTTACCTATGGGTGCATTGGCCAGCTGCTTCTCGTAACGCTCCAGCAAGGCCCTGACCATACGCCCGGCCTCTTTTCGATCAATTCCGCCCCTTGCCGCTACGTGGCCCACTTCGGCGTGAATCCTGGGCTCCATCGCGCTGCAGTGCAGCGGCTGCCGGTTCTTGGCAACCGCACAGGGGTTCAGGTGCCATCCCGAAACGGAGGCTGTAAGGGAGTGGGCCGCGAGCTCCCACACAATTGACTCTGTGCAGGGACCTGCTGCCATAAAGGCATTGGCAAAGGTGACCATTTTTGTGTTGCGCGCCAGGGCCTGACCCGCAACAGAAACAAGCCAGAGCATGTCCCGTGAGGTATTGCAGACATTGTGGATATGTACCGGAAAGGCATTGTGCCTGACGGCACGGAAGGCGAGTATGCCGAGCAGGTGATGTGCCACCAGAATGGCGGCTGTGGCGGCCGGTCCTCCGGCGTATCCGCCCATCAAGGGTCCGTACAGCCCGCCTATTACGTAGGGGCTGTGGTTCAGAAAAGCGACCTTCTTGAGCCGTTCGTAGTCTACTTTGAGCTCTGCAATGGCAGCTACAAAGAGTCCGTCTCCGGGAAGCGCACCGAGCTCGGGCCTGGCAGCCGCGATGGTGGCATCGGTTCTCTCGGCTATAGACATGAAGTTATGGATAGGCATATTGGGCCGGCCCGCCCACCGGGCAGCTTCACGCAGCTTAACCACGTTCCAAATCCCAGCCTCTACCTCAACCGGAGAGCCGGAGGTTACTCCCATTCCCTTGTAAGAGGTAATCAGGGGGCCGGAAAATGTATCAGCCATCGGCTCCTGGGCGTAGCTCTGGCAGATGGGTACAAACAATTCTTCGGTTACCGGAGTGCCTACCGCGGAGAAGTTGACAATAGGATCCCGGGAATCTTCCACCTCCCTGTGCGGCACCACAACCGTGTCATTTCCGGTTCCGTAGATCACATGATCGGGAACAGAATCAAGGGCTTGCCTTATTTCATCCCTGCTGAACTCCAGCACTTTCTCAGTGTCTATGCAGTAAATTCCCGTTTTTTCAAAGAGCTCCACACCGGCTTCGAACATGCGATCGGCCAGTGAATCGTCTGACGGGACAGGGTTTTCGGGGTCGTACTTCAGGTCATATTTAGAAACGACCTGGGCGGCAGCCTTGCCAATAAGGCGGTCCCATTCTTTGGCAGGCACTACTTTCCCCTTTTCTGCTCTTTCGATGATATCCCAGAATCTTATCATTTTACCAACTCCTTTACCTCTCTTATTGCTTCTGCTGCGTTTTCTCCATATCCGTCTGCCCCGATTTCCTCGGCCCATTCGGGCAGAACCGGAGCGCCGCCCACAATTACTTTAACCCCTTTACGCAGGTCACGTTCCTGCAGGGCGGTAATTACCCTGGGCATATGCACCATGGTGCTGGTCATCAAGGCGGACATCCCCAGGATGTCCGGGTTTAGAGCTTTTACCTTGTCCACAAAGGTAAGCACCGGCACATCGTAGCCAACGTCCTCTACCCTGTACCCTGCGCCTTGCAGCATAATCGAGACTATATTCTTACCGATTTCGTGAACATCGCCTTCAACTGTTCCAAGGACAATCAACCCTTTCCGGGCATCTTGGCCACTGGATGCCAGGTGGGGCTGCAAAATATCGACCCCTGCGGTCATGGCATCGGCGGCGCTCATCATCTCCGGAAGAAAAATCTCCAGGCTCTCGAACTTCCGCCCTATCTCTTCCATAGCGGGGCGCAGCCCCTTTTCTAGAATCTCCATGGGGAGCAATCCCTGGTCAAGCCCCTTCTGCACGAGCTCTTTAACCCTTTCAGTCTGGCCTTTTTGTACCTCGCTGTTCAACTCTTGAATTATATCGCTCACTGTTTTCTCCTTCTACCAATATTGCTATTTGTAAAGAACCTCCGGATTGACAACATTCCGGGGTCTTTTCCCATTCAAAACCCTGATAACCTCGTCCATGCCCTGGTTTTTCAGCCTTTCCATGCTTTCCTCAGTGTACCAGGCGGCGTGAGGTGTAACAATAGCGTTGCTGAGGGTCAGAATAGGATTATCCTTGTCCGGAGGCTCTTTTTCAAGCACATCAAGACCGGCCCCTGCTATGATATTGTTTTTTAAAGCACGGCATAATGCTTTTTCATCTATGACCTTGCCCCTGCAGGTGTTGATTATTACAGCCTCTTTCTTGATCATCTCCAGCTCCTTTTCGCCGATCATATGATAGGTTTCATCGGTTAAGGGTACGTGGAGACTGATAAAATCCGCTGCATTCAGAAGCTCGTCCAGATCATAACATCTCCTTACGTTAACCATCTCAAAGATGTCATCTGCTATGTAGGGATCGTAGGCCAGAATCTCCAGCCCCAATCCCTGAACTTTCCGCACCAGGGTGCGCCCGATCTTGCCCAAACCGATTATTCCCAGTTTTTTGTCCCTGGTATCAAACTGGGGCTTGCCTACATTGTAATTCCAGCCGCCCCGGGATGTTTCTTCCGACATTATCTTTATTCTTCTATACACGGATAGCATCAACGTCAGGGCGTGCACAGCGACCTGTTCTTTAGCGTAGGCCGGAACATTTGAGACAATAATGTTATTTTCAGTGGCGGCTTTAACATCGATGAAGTCATAGCCCACTTCAAGGGTCAGGATGATCCTGCACTTCTGCATTGCCCTCATATGTTCCCCGGTCAAGGGCCTGTCGATTACTATGAGGGCATCCGCATCGGCTATGGCTGCTTTGAATTTGTTTTCATCCAGTTCTTTGAATGGGCAGAGGTCTGCATTTGCTTCTCTGGCACGTTTATGAAAAAAGTCCATGTCAAAGAATTTAAGATAAACCCTATCGCCGGCAGTAACAATTTTTTTAGCCATACACCTTTATAGGGGAGCATGGAGATACTGTCAAGAAATAGTATTCTCACTATATGGAATCACTAAACATAGCTTCAGTGCCCTGTCTCTGTTATAATCTACCCTATGTTGAAAGATATCGTTATCTATCCGGTAGAACCGGATTATGTAGAATATTTAAGGGATGAATCCCGCTTGCAGGGACAAGCTGAAGCCATCTACTTTCCCGGGAATGAGCAGGAGGTACGGCAGGTCCTGGCCGGGTTGAGTGCTTCGGCCACCCCGGCAACTGTCCAGGGTGCCCGCACAGGCATATCGGGCGGGGCCGTTCCCTTTGAGGGGCATATCCTGAACCTTAGCCGGATGGACCGGATGCTGGGCTTGAGGCGGGATGGAGATCGCTTTCTGCTCAGGGTGCAGCCGGGCGTTCTGCTGGAAAAAATCAACGATGCGCTTCATAAGAAAGACTTTGTGTCGGAATACTGGGACAGGAATTCTAAAGAAGCCCTGGAGGCCTTTCAACAGGCCGGATTATATTTCTTTCCCCCCGATCCAACGGAAACCACAGCCTCCATTGGCGGAATGGCGGCCAACAATGCCTCCGGAGCGCGCTCTTTTTTTTACGGCCCGACCAGGCAGCATATAGAGGGACTGAGGGTAGTGTTTGCCGATGGATCTGCAACTGCATTACGCCGTGGTCGGCAGATGGCCTCAGGACACCATTTCCAGCTCCGGATCGAAGGAGGAAGAATTCTGGAAGGAGAGCTTCCTTCGTATACTCTGCCTCAGGTCAAGAATGTAGCCGGGTACTATGTGCAGAAAGATATGGATATCCTTGACCTGTTCATCGGTTCAGAGGGCACGCTGGGAGTAATTACTGAGCTGGAGCTGATTCTTGCTCCTTATCCCCAGGCGGTCTGGGGCATTATGTGCTTCTTTGCAGAAGAGTCCCAGGCTGTGCGTTTTGTATGCCGCCTGCGCGGTCGCTCTCAGGCAGCTGCTGAAATTTCGTGTCAACCGGTGGCTCTTGAGTTTTTCGACAGCCATGCCCTGAAGCTCCTCAGGGAACAGAAAGAGGGGAATCCCGCTTTTGCTAAACTTCCGGCTGCACCGCAGGACCAGGGAGCGGCAATCTATGTAGAGTACCACGGCAGGGATGAGGAGCAGATCGAGGAGCAGCTCTTTTCGATGGCCGAGCTTATGACCGAATGCGGCGGTAATGAGGACTCTACCTGGATGGCCACCAACACCGGTGAGCTGGAGAGATTAAAGAGCTACCGTCATGCTCTTCCTGAGGCAGTGAATCTACTTATTGACGAAAGGCGCAAAGAGAACCCCGGGCTGATGAAGCTTGGAACGGATATGGCGGTCCCGGATTCCGCCCTGGAACAGATGCTGGCGCTCTACAACAGAGACCTCGAGGCTTCCGGTTTGGAGTACGTGAAATTCGGCCATATCGGCAACAATCACATCCATGTGAATATCCTGCCTCACAACCTGGAAGAGTATGACCAGGGGAGGTCGCTGTACAGCCGGTGGGCTGATACTGTGGTTGATCTGGGGGGAACCATTTCAGCCGAACACGGAATCGGCAAGCTTAAAAGGGATCTGCTGGTCAGGATGTTCGGTCCTGAAGCAATTAAGCAGATGCAGGCCCTGCGGCGGATATTCAATCCTGAAGATTTGCTCAACAGGGGGAACAGTGTTTAACCTGTTTCTTGACCGGCCGGCAAATGCTTTCGTTGACTATTAATCAATGATAAATAAGTTAATTGACAAATAACCAACATCATGTTTTTATAAATTCCTACAAAAGGTGGATATTATGAAAAAGATGATCATTGGTAATCAGGCCATAGCTTACGGCGCTCTGGCTGCAGGGGTCCACGTGGTTGCCGGGTATCCGGGAACACCATCATCCGAGGTCCTCACAGAGCTGCTCAATTACGCTCAAAACAACCCCGAGGCGCCTTATGTGGAATGGAGCGTCAATGAGAAGGTTGCCTTCGAAATCGCGGCCGGAGCTGCCTGGACCGGCAAGCGTGCCCTGGCTGCCATGAAGATGTCAGGAGCGAATGTGGCTGCCGATTCTATTCTTTCGGTAGCTTATTCCGGCACCAAAGGGGGGCTGGTTCTGTACATCGCCGATGATCCGGGAGCTGAAGCAGGCATGCCTGAGCAGGATACCAGAGTGTTTGCACTCTGGGCCGGATTGCCTGTGCTGGAGACTTCAAGCCCGGAGCAGGCATATTATCAGTGTCAGTTTGCCTTCGAGCTCTCTGAAGCAACGGAACTCCCGGTGATCTTGCGCTCCGTTACCTCTGTAGCACATGCCCAGGAGCTGATAGACGCGGATTTTGCTTATCAACATATAGACCGGGAGCCTCTATTTAAAAGGGATATCTTCCGCTTTACCAAGGCCGGTTCCGCCATTTGTCTGGACCAGCATCACTCGCTTTTAGCCAGGCTTGAGAAGGCGGAGAAAATTATCAGCCGGCGCAACATAAACTCTATGGTAAACAAAGAAAACAGTCTTTTCGCCATCAGTGCGGGAAGCCTCAAACCCTACCTGATAGAATCGCTGCCGCCCGAAGAGGGAATCGGGGTGGTATACCTGGAATCCTCATATCCCCTGGATCAGGAACTGATTGACAGGGTTTTAGACCAGGCTGATCGAATTGTCATTTTCGAAGAACTTGAACCGGTGGTGGAAATGCTTATTCGCAGCCAGGCCGGCAGGAAAGGCTTTAATGGGACCATCATAGGCAAAATGGATGGTGTTCTGCCGAGGGTCGGCAGATACAGTAAGAAAGAGATTTTTAAGGGACTCGCTGCTCTGAAGCAGGAAAGTGTTGTTGAAGAGGAAGGCTCGAAAGAGGCTATTACTGTAAAACATCCTATAACATTCTGCGCCGGCTGTCCTCACCGGGGAACCTACATGGCTCTAAACAGGGCTCTTAAAAAGACAAAGCTGGGTAAAAAGGAAACCATTGTTACAGGAGATATCGGCTGCACAATTCTGGGTATGAACCCTCCCTTCGATTCCTGCTGGACCGAGGTATCCATGGGTTCCAGCATCGGCCTGGCCCAGGGTTTTGTAAGCGCGGGAGTTGAAAAACCGGTGGTGGCTACTATAGGTGATTCCACCTTCTTTCATGCCGGGATTCCGCCCCTGATAAACGCTGTTCAGCACCGGGCGAATCTCCTGCTTATCATTCTTGACAACGGCTGGACCAGTATGACCGGATTTCAGGTCAACCCCGGCACGGAAGAACAGTTTCAGAATTCGAATACCAGGAGGGTAAGCCTGGATCGAATTGTCGAGGCTATGGGCGTGGATTATCTTAAGGTCATCCATCCTTTAGAGATGGATGAGGCTGTGGATGTTATCAAAGAGGGACTGCTTGAAAAGGGAGTACGGGTTATAATTTCCCGTGAGGAGTGTGCCATTCCCAGGGGGCGCAGAGAACCCTGGCAGGAAATATATGAAATCGATCCCGGGAAGTGCACCTTCTGCAAATCCTGCCTGCGGGAAACAGGATGTCCCGCACTTTCGGTCAAGGCTATGGAGGATAATCAGGTTATGTGGATTGACCCGGAACTCTGCACAGGTTGCGGTCTTTGTTATACCTGCTGCCGTTTTGATGCCATTCACTCAAAAAGGGAGGTAAAGGATGTTTAAAAGCATATTCGTTACCGGCCTGGGGGGCCAGGGAGTCATTACTTTTGCCAAACTTATAGCCGGATACGCATCAGATCAGGGATTGAAGGTATCGTTGTTCAACTCCAAGGGCATGGCTCAGCGGGGAGGCCGGGTCACTTCAGAGATCCGGATATCTTCAGACCACAATTTTGTATACGGTGCTCGGCTTTCGGCAGGCGGGGCTGATATTTTAATAGGCATGGAAATCGGTGAAGCAGTAAATTCCCTTTCCTTCCTTAAAACAGGGGGGCTTGTTCTACTTATTAACCATGCCTTTGTCCCTACCTCCATGATACTAAGGAAAGAAACCTACCCCAGTATTGATCAGGTCCGGGAGGTTTTCTCTCAAAAAACCGACCGTTTCTTCGGTGTTGCCGAACCCAAGCACCCCTACAATGTCTTTCTCCTGGGTGTTCTCGGCGCCATCCTTGAAAGCCTACCTGAAGCGCTCCCCGGTTTTACCTGTAAGGGGCTGGAGCAAACCATCAAGTTAAGCCTGAAGCGGGATCTCGAAGAGAACCTTAGAGTATTTCAAGAAGGGTGTGTATATGGCGTACAACTTTCGGGCTCTTGACGTCTTCTTTAATCCAGGAAGGATTGCAATATTCGGCTCGGTAAAACAGGGTAAGATTGCCCACCAAATTCTAACACAACTGGTTTCAGGATCTTTCCGCGGCGCCCTTTGCGCGGTTAACCCCAAAGGGGAAAGCCCGGCAGAGTTCCCGCAGGTCACCGGATACACCGGGGTTAATGAAATTAAAGGCCGGATTGATCTGGCTGTAATCTGTACACCCGCCTCTTTTGTACTGGAGGTACTCGATGATTGCGGGCATAAGAAAATACCTGCAGCCGTTATAATCACCTCGGGATTTTCCGAAGCGGGAAATATACAGGGAGAGAAAAAACTCCTGGAATATGCGCGGAAACATGAAATACGACTTATCGGACCCAACTGCGCCGGTATTATGAACACTTCAAGCAATTTTTGTGCCAGTATCGAAATCCATGCACTCCCGGGCAGGACCGCTTTTGTTACACAGAGCGGCGCTATTGGCGGGGCTGTTCTGGCCATGGCTAAACAACGGGGCATAGGGTTTTCCAAGTTTGTAAGCTATGGAAACAGGGTTGATATTGGTGAAAACGAACTGCTCAGCTACCTGGCGCAGGACCCTGATACGGATGTGATCTGCCTATACGTGGAAAGCCTGCAGAACGGCAGAGCCTTTATAGAGGCCGCCGGTGAAGCTGTTAGCTGCAAACCCCTGATTATAATAAAATCCGGCCGGTACAGCTCCGGATTGAGAGCGGCCAGTTCCCACACAGGATCTTTGGCCGGCTCTGACCGCGTTTTTGATAGCATGATAAGCCGGATAGGCGCTTTACGAGTGGAAGGTATCGAAGAAATGCTTGATCTCTGTTATGGCTTTACCAGGCTGCCGCCACTTAAGGGAAAGCGTATCGCTATTGTCACCAACTCCGGCGGTCCCGGTATTCTTACGGCAGACCGGGTCGAAGAGCTCGCCCTGGATGTAGAAGAAACAGAGCAGGCAGTCAAAGATAAGCTTTACGGGTTCTTGCCTGAACATTGCGCCTTTTCCAACCCCATCGACCTTACGGTTGAGGGAAGCGGCAAGAACTATCAGCGCACCCTCGAGATAATGCTTAAGCACAACTACGACGGGGCCATAGCCCTAAATGTGGCTACCCCTTTTCTTGACTCCGTCTCTTTAGCCGAAGGCATTGCAGCTGCTGCCTCAAGTCAGGAAAAGCCGCTGGCTGCTGTGTTCATGGCCGGCGACATAGTGGAAGAGGGCATACGCGCGCTCGATGAAAACAAAATTGCCCACTTCCCCACCGGCGAGAGGGCAGCTTACGTTTTTTCAAAACTACATAAGTATTATACCCGCAGACAGATACCCGCTTCGAAAGGTCAGGTTCAGGCGAAAACACTTCCTCTAAAACCCCCTGTTCTCGAGCCTGAAGCAGTAAGCTTTCTGGAACGTGAGGGATTTCAATTTCCGGAGCACGCTTTTATCAGGTCCCCTGAAGATATTTTGAGCTTGAAGGATGAGATCGGTTTTCCCATGGTCATGAAGGTAGTATCGCCTCAGATTCTTCATAAAAGCGATGTGGGCGGCGTGATCTTAAATATAAAAAATGAACAGGAACTGAATTCCGCTTTCGTGGAGGTACAGGGAAAGTTCTCAAATTGCGATTTCCAGGGTGCAATGCTCTACAGACAGATAGAAGCGCCTTTGGAGATTATTGTCGGAGTCAAACAGGACCCGGATTTCGGACCGGTCATACTGGTCGGCGCCGGTGGAGTTTACACCGAGCTCCTTGAAGACGTATCCCTGCGGATTGCGCCGTTAGATAAACCACAGGCTTTGGAAATGATCTCGGAGCTTAAAATTCAAAAAATCCTGGCAGGGTTTCGAGGAAGCGCTCTTTTAGACAGTCACGCAGTAGCCGAACTGATGGCAAGCCTGTCCCGGCTGGCCCTAACCTACCCTGCTTTACAGGAGCTGGATTTCAACCCTGTTTTTGTTTTTGAAAAAGGCTGCCTGATCGGCGATACCCGCATTCTGATCTAATGATTCAGCAAATATACAGCCAAAATAGCAATTGACCCGCCTATTATTGTGGACAGTTCAGGCGCCTCTCCCAACAGCAGCCAGCTGAAAAGCATGGCGCTGGTCGGCACCAGAAAGGTAAAGGAACTGGCCCGGCCGCTGCCGATTTTACCGGCAGCCATAAAATAAACAGTGGCGCCGAAGGTAGTGGCGAAGATGGAAAGATAAATAATATTACCCCAGAACATCCAGGGTTGTCCTGTAATTGAAAGTAAGCCATGTGGCAGAGCCAGGAATAGCTCCAACAAAGCAGAAAAAGTATATAGATAAAAACTATAGGTTAGAAAAGGCACACGCTGCTGTGTTTTCTGGCTGATCAAGGTTAATATTGACCAGCTTAAAGCGGCCAGCAGAAATAATACATTTCCTCCTGCCAACAATTCCCGGATATCCAGCTTCCAGACATTAAGAAGCACAGCCCCACCAATAATACCTAACAGCAAGCCGATTTTCTGCCGGGGTCCTACTGATTCGCGGTAAATCACCGAAGCCAGACTGAAGGTTATAATAGGATTCAAGCTGGTTGTCAAAACACCGCCGGCCCCTGCCAACCCTACTTTGAGCCCGGTTATAAAAAGCTTATTGTAGATTATCATGACTACTGCACCGAAAATCAGCAGTGGCATAGAGCTTTTTTCTATTCGCAGGGGCTGTTTGAAAATGAACAGGAAAGGGAGAATTGAAAGAGAGGTAATGAAATACCTCCAGAATATAATAACCTCCGCCCTGGCCAATCCGGCGATCAGCTTTCCTGATGGCCAGCTCCCGCCCCAGGTTAACATAGCCAATAGCATAAGGAAAATAAAAGCGGCAGTGGATAGTTTTCTGGTCAAGTGATTATCTTGAGAAGTGTATGATTATTTTGCTTTGGCAAAAGTTGAAACCTGCATTATCCGGAGATCGTCAATCCAGTATTCCTGCGGGCACTCAAATACTAATATACCCCTGGCTGGCAGTTGCCTGCTAAGTTTTAGCACCTTGTTTTTTTCCCCATCTATAAAGAGAGTTAAAGAATAATCATGCAGTGCGATAACCATATCGTACCATTCGTTGACCCGGAATCTCTTATTGTACGGTTTGACAGCCACAGCTTCCTTGCCCCCTACCTTAGTGGCATAGCTGATATTCCCCTGGCTCAGGATTAGAGAAAAGCGGCTTTCAGCAGTGGTTAGAAAATTAAGCTGTGCTGCCGGATTATCGAGCTCTGAATCAGTGGCTAATTTCAACAGAAATGAGGTTACCGAATTATTGCCGAAAGGTACTTTCAGGGACATTACAGCCGGTTCCCCGTTTGCAGAGGAGGCTTTTAGGTGGAGTACACCCCCGCTGATCTCTGCAATTTCACCCGCAGATTCAACCTTGAATCTATCACTACCTACTGAAAAATCAGTCTTATAAAGAAGGACAGGCTCCTCCGCATGGTAGTTGTCCAATTTTGTAGATGCGCAGGAAAGGGTTAAAAGAAACGACAGCGCAATAAACAGCAAAGATATTTTTGTCATAGTTCCTCCGGCAATTTACTTCATAGTTATTATTTAGTAACCGGTAAATCGAGTCAAGTTCTCAGATCAAGCTACAGGAAAAGATCAATATCAAAAACCACAGGCTCTTCAATAAAGAATCCTTCAGCATATTGCCGTCCGGCGAACATTCCATACATGGCCCTGACATCTCTTAAGTATTTCAAGACAGCACCGCTTCTTAGCTGCATCTGGCTCTGGTGGCTGCTTGCTACTTCTTCCCATTCAGTCATATAATCAGATACATCAACAACAAGATTGGGTTTCAGACTTTTGGGGAGCATATAATATATTAAATGGCGGGTTGGCCAGGGCTTCTGCTTCAGCTCTGCAATTCCTTTGAATTTGGCGTACCTTGCAGCAGAACGCACCAGAATTCCGGTTGCCGTATGGTCAGGATGGGCGGTCCCATCCAGGTGGGAACCGTGATTGGTATGGTAGGGAGCAAAGATTACCCTGGGACAGTGTTTCCTGATCACCCCTGCCAGGGTCAATCTGTTTGCAAAATTATCAAAAATCTGACAATCCTTGAATTGAAGCATTTCCAGATTTACACCCATTTTCCGGCAGGCCTCTTTCATCTCTTCTTCCCTGGCCTCAGGTGTGCCGTAGGTCCCGCTTTCACCCCTGGTAAGCACACAAAGAGTTGCAGTCCTTCCCTCCCGGATAAATTTCAACAGACTGGCCCCCATAGAAAATTCCGCATCATCAGGATGGGGTCCAAAGACAAGTATATCAACCAAGGGCTGTCTCCTTATAGATTCAGGCTGTTTTTCAACTTTTCTAAAAGATCGATCGCTGTTGCTTCAAATAGTGACTCTTCATAGTAAGCGGCAAGCGCTCTTCGGAACAGTACCTTTTCCCTTGGTGGCAGATCATCGTAATCTTTTTCTTGCAGCCTCTCTTTTTTCCACTGAACCCCGGCAGTATGTCTTCCGGAAAACCAGAACAGAGGTTCAAGATTACCAGTGTAAAAAGCATATACCGGAATTGACTTTGCTTTTCCATCTTTTAAAAAATGGGCTATCATATCCGGCCCTGAATCTCTTTTAAATATTTGTATTTCCCATTCCAGGTATTCAACCAGCCGAACCCAGAAACCAAGAGTAAAATAGGCATCGGGACACCAGTCTTCAACAATGGCCAGCATTTTACAGCCTGGCCCCTGTTTCAGCAGTTCAATTAACTGCTCCGCCTTTTCTTTTTCCTTGTTGAATCCAGCCAGCAGATTACGGTTATAATATTTCTTAAAAACATCTTTGTTAATTGCTGTATTGTTTAAATATTCTTCAAAGCTGTAGCCTTTTTTAAAATCCGAACTGCTTATTCTGTACATACCACCTCCAGCATTTTTTTATAGTTTGACCTGAGTGTGAACACCATTCCAAAAAGCATCAGAGTCCATCTGCCCTTTTAAAAATTTAGAAAGGAGCTCTTGAATCTTGCCTGGAAAATTCTCCCAGTATTTTTTCGGCCAGTCAGTTATAGCTTCAGCCAGAGAACTCTGCTCTGCAACCGACATGGAACCGGTACTATATTTAACGAACTGTTTTATCATGGTAAGCAGAACATCGCCGGGCAAAACTCGGCCCGGGCTGGTTGGCTGCTCCCCTTCCCCGGGAATCCAGGCTTGAAGCAGCTGCTCGACCTGTTCCTCGGAAAGTTCAGGCGCTTCTTTCCGGATTATATCGGCAACAGCCCCTTTTACTATGTCATGAACCTGGCTCACCGAGCTTTCCACCTGCCTGTTAATACTCGATGCCATATTCTGAGCCATTTTTCCGATATTTTGCGGACCGGGAAACTTTATATCCTCCTGACGGCGTTTTAGTGAGGCGCTTATTACCTCTATCTCCCTTTCATCTGCCTGGTTGAGGATAAAATCAATTACCGCATGTAGCTTCTCTTGGCTCATCCTGTTCCGGTGTTATTCAAGAGCTTGTCAAGAGCGACAGCAACTGTTTCACAGCCTCTTCTCTGCTCTTGATCTGAGCCTTTTTAACCGCCTTTCGGATTACAGTATCCCACTTTTCTTCAGGAATGTTATCTTTCATATCCTCAAGCAGTTCGAGTATTTCTTCACTCTGATTAATATTATATATTTTTTCAGCATCGTGGAAAAAGAGCGAGTAAAGATTATTTATATAGTCACCTATTGTTAATTCCTGCTCGCCGGAATCACCTTTCTGAATTCTATCCTCTTTTTTTTGTGCTCTCTTGAGTTCTCTTTCTCTTCTTAATTTATCTGTTCGTTTCATAGCACCCCTCCTAAAGTTAAATACTAATAGTGCTTATCTTACACGCATATTTTTTATTGCTATGCTGAAAATATACTTTAAAATTCTCTTTTTAACAAGACGGGGGAAATATCTTATTCCTTCAAGTTTAAGAAAAACAAGAACAGGATGCTTGCTGTCAGCATTGCGCCAATTACCATAAAGCCGACGGCAAAAGATCCATGTTCTGCCAGCCGTCCCATGGCCGCGGGCACAACACCGCCGCCAACAAAGTTGCTGAGTGGAATCATCAGGGACACCGCAACATTGCGTGTGCGGGCAGGAACAATATAGGCTAAAGTGGCAAATGCCGCCGGAAAAAACCCGGCAATCAGCATGGGCTGCATTATTACCACCAATATCAATGCTATTCCATGGGTCAATCCAAGTAGAACTGTAAGCACGCCAACAGTCAGCCCAATGGTACCCAGCGTGAACCTGACTCCGAAGCGGTCCACCAGCCATCCCGACAAAAAGACCATGAATATTCCGGAAGCTCGCGAGAGCCCGACAAGCAGGTTAACAGAATCCCTTTCCATAGCCCGATCACTTACTAAATAGGCAGGCAGAACGGAATATACACCTAAAGCGGTTCCGACTACCAGGCAGAATAGAATAGTGATTACCCAGAAAGAGGGCTTTGAAAGAATAAGCCCGAGGTTGGCAAAATTCGGCGGCTCACCGCGAAAATTACCTTCTTTCACCAGCACAGCAAATAAAAGCCCGCTGAGCAGGCAGGCAAATCCAAGTAACAGAAAAATGACCCGCCATGGATAAAACCGCAGCAGCGCTTCAACCAGAAGCGGAGCAGCGATTAAACTCATATTCGGTCCTAGCTCATGGATAGCGATTGCTTTGCCCCAATTCTTTGAGTCGACAAGACTGGTTATAACCGCTATGCCGGATGGCAAATATAAACCGCAACTCATTCCCAGCAGGACCAGTGCTATACGCATACTATTAAGCGAGATATTCCGGGAGATCAGAAGCAGAGCCAGGCCGGTGGAGATTATTGAAAGCAGTATTGTGGTTCGATGAGATAATTTTGCTGAAATGAAGCCGGAGATCAACATGGTTGAAACATATCCCAGAGAAATAAATAGAAAGAAACCGCTGGCCTGAGAACGGGATATGCCAAGATCATTTTCAATTGTCAGCAGCAGGGGCGCCAAGATAATCCGCACCAAAAGATTCAGGAAAAGAATACTTGCGAGGAAATAAACCGGTTTGTAGTTACTCTTCATTTGCCTAAAACCTTGAAGCACTATAGTAGGTAAGCATCGAAGTTACAATATTCGCCGCCAAATAACTGGACTTCTTTTAGCTCTAACTATACTATGTGGTTGTTCCAATATTATGTAGAAGGATTTTTTTATATGGATAATAGATTCCCTTTTCCACTCTCTTTACAACTTACCCTGCCTGAAAACTATCCGAGCAGTACTGATTTCAGCGGGGCAATGGCAGCATTGAAAAAATATTCATTCGTTGGCGTTGAGCTTAATATAATCGAGCCTGCGAATATTAACACTGGTGAATTAAAGAGCTATCTGCAGTCATATAATCTGCGATTAACCATGTTTGCCACCGGCGCTACAGCTAAAGCCTCAGGACTCTCTTTAGCCGATGAAGTTGAAAAGAAACGCGCCCTGGCCATAAAGCAATGTCTGGGATTTATCGATTTTGCCATGGAATTTGAGGCGGGAATAATAATCGGCTTTCTCAAAGGCGGAACAGCCGCGGATAAGAGCAGAGCATGCCGCTTATTCAGTGAGTCATTGAAGAGCATTGCCCCTCATGCGGAGGCCTGCAGAGTACCGGTTCTAGTAGAAGCAACTAATCGCTATGAGTCTTCAGTTGCCAATGGGCTTGACGACACAGTAGAGTTGATGGCGGATATTCAAAGCAGGTATCTGCGTATTCTACCTGACACCTTCCATATGAATATTGAAGAGAGCAATATGTTTGCAGTATTGGAAAAATATGGCCAATATTATGATTCCATTCACTTCTCTGATAATAACAGGTTTTTCCCGGGCAGGGGCGCCATTGACTTTGGTCGGGTCATTTCCTTTTTAAAAAAAATAAACTACCAGGGTGGTGTGGGTATTGAGGGTAATATTAAGACAGATCTGACAACTGATATCCATGCCGCTATGGAGTACCTGATGTCGCTTTAAAAGGGAGTAAGGCTACCTTTTCATTTTGTCTAATACATAACTGACTTTTGATTTGTCCCGGGCCTCTTCATAAAGTATGGTTATCAGTATAACTAAGGTATGCTCCATAATAACCATGGATTGCTTAAAATCCAGGACTTTAGGATTGTACACTTCAATCCATTGATTAATATCACTCTGTACAGCCTGGTATGCTCCCTGAAAAATCTTGATCATATTTAGCTACCTCGTCATTGATATTATGGTGCTAATAGCGGCTGTTGTCAAATAAGGTTGGTTTTGTCTAGAAATTCCCCATGGGCGGCGGTTGTGGACAAAGTTGTTGCAGGCGCCGTGGGCAATGAGTTATAATTTGTTATAGGGAGGGGCTACTAACGTGCCTACCTTAAGTTTCTTTTCTTCTTTCTCTTT
>JAUVWI010000023.1 GCA_030604195.1 Spirochaetales bacterium | reverse complement strand
TAACTCACACCGCCATACCTCGGTAGTCAATTTTTCTTACGGTGGAAAGGATACTTCTAAAAAGAGATCCTGCCTATTGCTTTATCAGCGCTGTCTATGGTGATAGACTTTCTCTTAGACCTTTTGGGTTCCGACTTGTTCGGATTAGGGATTGAGGAAATATTTTGAGCTATCTGCGGGTTGATAAAAAATTGTGCACCGGCTGCCGCATCTGTGAGGCAGCCTGCTCACTGGCCAAAGAGAGGGTCATCAACCGGGCAAAGAGCAGGATAAAGATTTTTCGCAGTGATATTCTGAAACTTAAAACAAGAGTCTGTCTGCAATGCAAAAGACCGGCCTGCATGGCTGTGTGCCCGGTATCGGCAATCTACAGGGATGGAGAACAGGTCAGGGTTGATGAAGAGCGCTGCACAGGCTGCGGTGAATGTGTTAAGGTGTGCGACCGCCTTTTTATAGCGCCGGAAGAGGATCGGGTATTGATGTGCGACCAGTGCGGCGCCTGTGTGCCGAAGTGCCCGGAAAAGGCATTGAGCATTCTCTAGAGGCATAAAAAGGGGCTTAAGGGAATATGACAGATATCTCAGTTGATTTTCTGGGTTTTTCACTGAAAAATCCTCTTATGCTCACCGAAGGACCCCTTTCAGGTTCCTATGAGCAAATCAAGCGAGCCTCCGGTTTCAATATCGGTCTGATCTTTACCAAGGGTATCCGTCTTAAAGCGGCCGCCTCTCCGGTGCCCTATATGAGCAAATATAAAAGCAGCCTGTTGAACGCAGACTGGTCTGATATCGGTTTCGATTCCTGGCTGGAGGTGTTAAACAAGTTGGATATCGATATACCCCTGGTAACCAGTATTGCCAAGAATTACGTATCCTCCGACCTGGCCGTGGAAATGTCTCAGGGCCTGGTAAAGGCGGGCTCAAGGGCCATATCTTTTGTGGATTATGATGCCCGGCAGTTGATTGAAACCGTGATCAAAGCCCGGCCGCTGCTTAAGGTGCCCATAATGGTCAAACTCCCTCCCTTTCTGCCTGAACCGGAGGAGACGCTGAAGAAGCTGGTAAAGGCGGGGGTAGACGCCATTGCAGCCATGGATTCAATAGGCCCGGCGCTTGGTATTGATATTGAGACGGGAAGCCCGCTTATGGGCAGTCACGACGGCAGCGGCTATCTTTCCGGAAGCTATATACTGCCCGTAACCCTTAAGTATATCTATGATATCTCCGGTTTTGTAGATGTGCCGGTAGTGGGGGTGGGCGGGGTGAGCAATTATGAATCAGCCGTGGAAATGATCATGGCCGGGGCCACCGGTGTCGGCATGGTCACTGCGCCCCTGCTCAAGGGGCTGGGTATTTTTGATCAGGTTGCCGGCGGCCTGGAAGATTTTCTTAAAAAAAAGGATTGGGAAGGGTTGGCCGATATCCGCGGTTTGACCCGCCGGAAAATAGAAGAGCGGCAAATATCCACAGATTTGAGAGCAGTGATCGATCAGAAAAGCTGTACCGGGTGCGGTTTATGCGAAAAGATCTGCTATTCCGGCGCTGTATACAGCCGGGATGGCAGCTATCAGGTGAATAGAGAAAAATGCATCGGCTGCGGGCTTTGCCGGAGTGTTTGCGCGGCCGGGGCTGTTGCTTTCACCTGATTAAAGGGAGATATTATTTTGCTGGGAGCAGTAAATATTTTGACCATTTCTGAGGCAATAGAAAAAAAATGAGTGAAGTGAGCAAAGCGAAAAAAACAGCGCTTGATCTGCCGCCAATGAATGTTGTAAAGGAAGCTCAAAAGCTGATTGCCATACCAAGTGTTACCGGCAAGGAGGGCCGGATTGGCGAATATCTCCATGACAGGTTTCGTGAGCTGGGTTGTGATACCCGGCTGATCGAGGCAGCTCCGGGACGTTATAATGTGACGGCCTTTTGGCCCGGTCAGGAGATGGAACCGGGACTGCTCTTTCATGGCCATCTGGATACCATCCCTGTTTACAATATGGAAAAGCCCTTTGAGCCCTTTATCAGGGATGGCCATATCTGGGGGCGCGGATCGGTGGATCAAAAGGGGGGCATCGCCGCGGTACTCTCTGCTTTCAGGGAACTCATTGCCGGGGGAAAACCCTTGCGCTACGGTGTAGGTTTTGTCGGAGTCATTGATGAGGAATCGGAGCACCGGGGCAGTATGATGCTTGAGTCAATGAACATAAAGGCCAAACAGGCGATTGTTACCGAACCCACCGGCTTGAAAGTAGGGTTGGGCTGCAAAGGAAGCATTCCTTTTACGGTTACTGTAAAGGGAAGGGCGAGCCACGGCTGCCGTCCCTGGCTGGGGGTAAATGCCGTTGAATATGGCATGAAAATAGCCGCTGAATTACTGGCAGAGGAGCTTCCCGTATTCAAGCCCAAAGGGCTTGACCAGGTGCAGGCCTCCCTGAATCTGGGATTGATGAATGGCGGCGTGGCCTATAACCGGGTGCCTGATGAATGTGAGCTCTGTTTTGATCGCAGATTAGTACCTGGGGAAGATCAAAACGAGATTATTCAACAAATCAGAGAGATGGTCGGCCGCTATAAACAGATAGAAGGCCTGGAAATTTCAGTAGATATAGCCCGTCCGGATTGGAACTGGCAGCCCATAAAGGAGCGGGGACTGAAACCGGCGATAACCAACCGCGGCGAGCCAATTGTGGCCGCGGTAATTAGTGCGCATCGTCAAGTTACAGGGCAGGAGCCGCTGTTGTATTTTACCGACGGTTATAATGAGATGGATTTCCTGATCAATGATCTGGGTATTCCCACTGTGCAGTATGGTCCGGGTGATTCCTCGCTCTGCCATACTGACCTGGAAAAATTGGATATTGAACAACTGACCGGGTGCGCTTCAGTCTACCTGAGGGCGGCTTTGGATATTTGCGGAGGCACTGATGGAAACTGAGCATTCAAGTATAGATTTCACAATAAATGGAAAAGACTACTTCGTTGCGGCAGCGGCCGGGGATACAACCCTTCTGGAATGCTTGCGGAAAACCTTATGCTTAACCGCTGCCAAGAATGGCTGTGGTGAGGGCCACTGCGGCGCCTGCACCGTGATTATTGACGGCAAAGCGGAACTGGCCTGCCTGAAAAGGCTTAAAGATTTGCAGGGCAAAAAGGTGGTGACCCTGGAGCACTTAAGCACGACTGAATATCTTGATCCGCTGCAGTATGCCTTTATCAAGGAGGGCGCCATTCAGTGCGGTTTCTGCACACCTGGAATGATAATGGCGGCTAAAGCTCTGCTGGCCGGGAATCCGGACCCGTGTGAGGATGAAATAAAAAAGGCACTGGCCGGAAATATCTGCAGATGCACCGGTTATGTCAAGATAATCAGGGCAGTGCAGAGGGCCGCGGCCCTGTTAAGAGAAGGGCGCCGGCAGATAAAAATAGAGGAAATTTATCCGGATTCAGCTTGTAAGGTCGGTGATCCGGCGCCGCGGGTAGATGGACTTCAAAAAGCCACGGGGACATTGAAGTTTGCCGATGATCTTTTCTTTGAGGGTATGCTCTATACAAAGGTGCTACGCAGTGACTATGCTCATGCCCTGGTGCTGGAAGTGGATACTTCCGCCGCGTTAATAGCGGAGGGGGTTGCTGCCGTATTAACTGCAGAAGATGTGCCGGGGGATAATAGTTTCGGTATTATCATAGCTGATCAGCCGGTATTCGCCCATAAGAAAGTGCGCTTTGTAGGGGACCCTCTGGCAGCAGTCTATGCGGAGAGTGAGAAAGCCGCAGAGCAGGCCCTCTCCCTTATAAAGGTAAAATACCGGGAGCTGCCCGTAATCAGCAGCCCGCAGGAGGCGTTAGCCCCGGGCGCCCCCCTGCTTCACGACAATAATAAAGAGAGCAACATCTTCTCCCATATGGAATCGGGTAGGGGTGATGTGGCAAAGGGCTTCGAAGAGGCGGACATCATTCTGGAAGCGGATTACACAACTCCCTTTATTGAACACGGCTACCTTGAGCCCGAGTCCGGTATCGCAGTGGCTGCAAAAGATGGCGGGGTTTCCGTTTATGTGGGCAGCCAGGGACCGCCCGACGACATTAAACAGATGGCCGTTGCTTTAAACCTGCCTCCTGAAAAAATCCATATCGCCCACCGGCCAATGGGCGGCGGCTTCGGCGGCAGGGAAGATATAACGGTACAGATAATCGCCGCATTAGGAGCATTGAAAACCGGCCGGCCGGTTAAGTATACCTTTACCCGCAGAGAATCGATCAGGGCAAGTGTGAAGCGCCATGCCCATTACCTGCACTATAAAACCGGGATAACCGGAGAGGGAAAAATAACTGCTGTCAAGGCTCAGATATATTCAGATTCCGGGGCTTATGCATCTGCCGGTGAAGCAATAATTTTGCGCGCCGTGAGTTTCGGGGCCGGACCCTATACCCTGTCCAACGCTGAGATTGACGGCTACGCAGTCTATACCAATAATGTTCCTGCCGGAGCCATGAGGGGTTTCGGCAATCCTCCGGTTACCTTTGCCTCGGAAGTTCAGCTTAACAGGCTTGCCGAGAAATTAAAGCTTGACCCTATTGATATACGGCTCAAAAACATACTTGAGGAGGGGTTGCCCACGATTACCGGGGAGAGGATCAGGTACAGTGTAGGGGCAAAAGCCTGCCTGCTGGCTGTTAAAGAGGCTCTGTCCGGTACCGAGCTGCCTGAGCCGGAGGCGGGATGGAAACTGGGCATTGGTGTAGCCTCTTCCTATAAGAATGTGGGTCTCGGTATCGGCATGGATGATTCCGGCGGCGCCTATGGAGAGATCACCGGTGAAGGTTTCCTGGTTGTAAGGGTAGGCAGCGTGGACATGGGCCAGGGTTCCGATACCACCATGGCACAGATAGCCTCAACGGTTCTGGGCTGGCCCTTTTCAAGAATAATCGTTCAATCCGCGGATTCCAAACGAGACCCCTGGGGGGGAATGACCACGGCATCCAGGCAGACCTTTGTTACCGGGAATGCGGTCTATCATATGGCCCTCGCTTTAAAAGAGAAGATAAGCGGTTATCTTGCCGCCCGCTATAAGCTGGATGCAGATAATATCGGGATTGAGGGCCTTGCCTTTGTGGAGAAGATGGAGAAGGGTACCTCCCGGGAACTGATCTCAATAGCTGATTTTGCTAAAAAGTCTAATGATCGGGGTGAAAAGATCTTCGCGGAATACCGTTATGCGGCGCCGGAAACCCATTTCAGCCTCAAGGAGCCTTCGGGAGGCTACCAGTCAGGCAAGGAGAGGCTCCATGCGGCCTACTGCTTTGCTGCCCAGGCCGTTATTCTGCAGGTAAATGAAAAAAGCGGGCAGGTTAAGGTGTTCAAGGTCATTGCTGCCAGCGATACCGGCAAAGTAGTGAATCCGCAGGCGGTTGAGGGGCAGATGGAGGGCGGCGTGGTTATGGGTCTGGGTTACGCGCTTTCTGAAGAGTTTAAACTGGACCATGGCAGGATAGTCACCGATACCATGGCCAAACTGGGATTGCCCAGGATCCACCAAATTCCGGAGATCGAATGTATTATGATCGAGAATCCCCATGCCGAGGGACCCTTCGGCGCCAAGGGCATGAGTGAGCTGCCGATTTCCATGGCCGCTCCCGCGGTGGTCAGCGCTATACACGATGCCCTGGGTATCTGGCTGACCTCTATTCCGGCAACCCCGGATAAGATCCTCAGAGCCCTGAAATCATTCCCTTAATGCTGAACCCTAAAAAAAGGGTAAAGGCTAAGAAAATTATCAGAATAGCTCCGGCTAAGCTGATAAGTATGATAGTGCTCTTCTTCATGCTTTATTCTCCCTTGTGTGTGCTGCATATAGTTCTGCAAGATCGTCACAATTCAGATGGAGCAAGTCCATGGTTTTGAAAATCCGCGGCAGCTCGCGGTTGATAAAATTGTTTTTCTTTAATTCTAAAACTATATCCCGGGCCCGATCGGCCACAAAGTAACCGATTCCGCGCTGGTTGAATATTATGCCCAGCTCCTGCAGATAGCTGTAGGAACGCATTGCTGTATTTGGGTTAACCTCTATACTCACCGAGAGTTCACGGATCGAAGGGATGCGGTCACCCTCTTTCCAGCTATCTGTGAGAATGTTTTCGCAGATGATGTCCGCAATTTGAAGGTAAATCGCCTGGTCTTGACGAAATTCCATGTTATACCTCGGTTTCACTGAGCCTGAAATAGCTGATAAGCCAGCACACCGGGGCCAGAACGTACAAGAAAAGGATCTTTAGCAGAGAAAGAAAGGTGTTGACAACTCCCCCCAACTCCGCCTCGATCTGTCCGGTGTGACCAAGTTTGTTAAAGATGGTTTGAATCCTGGGGTCCAGGCCGCCCGGATGGATGTGTTCCCGGAAGATCAGGTAGAAGGTCAGAGCTATGATAAGACCAAGAGCAATGGCTGCAACATTTACAATCAGGGTAGTCTTGATAAAAGCAAGCTTGCGGAAGTAGACCGATCCGGTCAGGAAAACGGACTGGGTAACCAGGTAAGCAGCGGTCATCAGCAGAATGTCCGTATCCAGGGGGTTGAAAAAATAATGGCTGCGATCGAAAATGAGCCGGTTTATCCCTTCGCTTGCAGCTCCCAATATTGTGTAAAAGATCAGGGTGCCCAGTGCATAGCCCAGGGAAGTCACCAGCAGCTTGCTGGAAAATTTCTCCACCAGTGAGCCGGGCAGAGTGCAGTAGAAGTAGCTCCGGTCGGGTTGATGCAGCTCCTTGAAAGCCAGGCTGCTCACAATATAGCCGCCGATAAAGAGCAGACCGGTGAATCTTGCTGTGTGGAATTCGCCGGATCCGCCAAGCATGACAGAGAATGCTGAAGTTAAAATGATAATAATCGATACCGTAGCCATGGCAATCAGCACACTCTGGTAGCCATTGCTGAAGTCACGCCGTAGTAACAGAAGGAATCGCCTGGGGTTAAACAAACCTGTTCCCTGTTTTACTGTTTTTTCCATACTATACCTCCCTTTCCAATGGTTGTGAGCCGAAAATTGTCTCGATTTTTTCCCGGTTACCTATAACCGAGTTGAAGAGGGTTTCCAGGTCAATTCTGGTTTCTTCGCTTCCCCTGTTTTCCCGCACTACTACGTAACCCCCGAGGGTTTCATCTGAGTAAATAACACTGTCCTCATCCGGTCGCTCCTGCTCCAGCCGCACTGTAAGGCGGCGGGTGACTTCATCCATGGACTGCTGGAAGATAATCCGACCTTCATCCAGAATTATCACCGGATCGATCAGATTCTCCATATCCCGCACCTGATGGGTGGAAATCAGGATGATCTGTTCTTCGGTAATCGCCCGCGCTAAGAGCTTACGGAACTGGCTCTTCGAGGGAATGTCCAGCCCGTTTGTCGGCTCATCCAGAAGCAGCAGACGGCAGCCGGTTGCCAGGCCGAAGGCCAGAAGATACTTTTTTTTCTGACCATAGGAGAGCTCCGACAGCTTTTTGCCTTGCTTCAGTTCGAATTCAGCAAGATATGACCGAAAAGTAGTGGCATTGAAGCGGGGATAGAAAGGAGCGTAGAGCTGCTCATAGAGTGATTGGCTGATCGGCGGTAGGAAGAATTCCTCGGGGAGGAAGTAGATTTCCTCCAGGAGCCCTGCCGGACGTTCCTTAGAGACGTAGCCGAATACACTGCATTGCCCTGCCTGGGCAAAGCGCAATCCTGAGATCAGCTTGAGCAGAGTGGTTTTGCCGGCCCCGTTTTTTCCGAGCAGACCATAGATGTTTCCCGGCAGCAGCTTCAGATCAAGGTTGGAAAAGAGCTGCTCCCTGGTGTACCCGAAATAAAGATCTTGAATCTCAATCAAAATAAACCTCCATCTTAGTGTACTACTGAACTATTACACTAAGAATATAGTGTGGGTGGAATGGATTGTCAAGTTTTTTTTGTTTTTGTATGATGATATGGATATGACTGAATCAATTACCCTGTACTGTCCTGTCTGTGATCGCCATTATCAGCCGGCTGAAGGCTTATGGGGCTGTCCCCGGGCCGGTGCATATTCCGGTGAGCATGGCGGAAAAATAGGGCAGGAGCATATTCTGCAGAAACGGATCAACGGTTTCCAGGCAGGGAAGCCCGGTGCAGGCCGTAGTAGTGGGCAGAGGATCGATCCCTATTCTCTCTGGCAGGAACTCCTGGCAAGCCGTTATATTCTTACCGGAAGCGAATATAGCAATCTGCTAAGAAGACTGCAGCAGAAACTCATTGCCCTTGAGGGTGATGGATTTTTTGAGACCCCCCTCCTTGAAGAAGGGAAAATTACCGCGGCGGCCGGGTTGGAGCAGGGGCGTATCTGGATCAAGGATGAAACCCATAATATTACCGGTTCCCATAAGGGGCGCCACCTCTTTGCCACACTGCTCTATCTGGAGGCATTGCGCTTAAGAAAGAAGCAGAAAGAAAAGGATATATTGGCCATCTACAGCTGCGGTAATGCCGCTTTAGCTGCCTCAGCCGTTGCCCGGGCCGGGGGTTACGAGCTCCATGCCTTTGTTCCCCGGGAGGTCAGCATGGTGATTGAGAGAATGCTCATAGAGCGCGGAGCGGTTGTGGAGAAAATAGAAAGATCATCTGTAGGAGAAGGGGATCCCTGCTACCTGGCTTTCAAGGAGGCGGTGGAGCATAAGGGCTGGCTGCCCTTTACCTGTTCGGGCAATGATAACTGGTCAAATATCGAAGGGGGTCAGACCCTGGCCTGGGAATTTATCAACCGTTTAGAGGAAGAGAGCCGGAGATTGGATAAGATGATTATCCAGGTTGGGGGCGGCGCTCTGGGCAGGTCAGTGATCGAGGGGTGGCTGGAATTTTACCGTGTTGGCATGGCCGGCTATCTGCCGGAGTTCTTTGGCTGCCAGCCTGAAGGCGGCTTCCCCTTTGTCAGGGCATATTACCTGGCTTTAAAGAGAATAGCTCAGCATAACGGGATGGCCTGTGATCTGCACTATGAACGGCAGGGTGATCCCCGTAAGGAAACGGCAAAGATCCGGGAATATAGTAAAAGCGGTCAGAGGCAGATTGATCAGATCATTCAATTCTGCAGGCAGAACTTTGACAAACCGGCCATGAAGAAGAGCCTTGAGTATATCCGCGATAACCGGCAGGAGTTTATGTGGGCCTGGGATGCGGAGTCTCCCCGCAGTCAGGCTGAGGGTATTCTGGATGATATAACCTACGACTGGTACTACCTGCTTGAGGGAATACTTCAAAGCGGCGGCCGGGCCGTGGTCATACCGGAGGAGAAAATTGCGCGGGCTTATAAGCTGGTACGGCAGAATACGGAGCTGGAAGTCTCGGCCACGGGCACTGCGGGTCTGGCCGGACTGCTCGAGCTGAGAGCAGCCTCAGTTATCAGCCCTGACGCGCGGGTTGGCCTGTTCTTTACCGGTATAGACCGGTAAAGACCGGTAGCGGCACACACCTCGTGGATCTTTTACTCCACATCAATGCCAAAGTATTTAAAAGCGTTGTTGTAGCAGACATCCTGCACTATCTTCCCCAGCAGGGGCAAATCATTCGGAATTTCACCGGCTTCCACTTCCCTGCCCATCATATTGCAGAGAATTCTGCGGAAATACTCATGCCTGGGATAGGAGAGAAAACTGCGGGAATCGGTAAGCATACCCACGAAGCCGGATAATAAGCCGATATTGGACAGAGCGTTTATCTGCCGCTCCATACCATCCCTCTGGTCATTGAACCACCAGCCCGAGCCGAACTGTATTTTACTGCGAACCGGACCCTGCTGAAAACAGCCGGCAATAGAGGCAACCAGTTCATTGTCGCGGGGGTTTAGAACATAGATTATGGTCCTGGCCAGTTTACCCGCTCTATTGAGGCGGTCAAGCAGTTTTACCAGTCCATGGCCAATCGGCAGATCACTTATCGCATCAAAGCCGGAGTCCGGTCCCAGCTTCTCAAACATCAGGCTGTTGTTACTCCTCATAGCGCCAAAGTGGAACTGCTGGGTCCAATCCTTCTGACCATCCATGACCGCCAGTTCAAAGAGTACGGCGGATTTGAATTTAAGGATCTCTGACTTTTCGAGAGTTTTATCTGAGCGCACCTTATTGAAGATGGCTCCAATCTCCCCATCTGTATATTCCGCGGCATAGGGCTCTTCTATACCGTGGTCGGAGAGCCGGCAGCCAAACTGATGGAAAAAATCATGGCGCTGCCGGATTGCTTCTATAAAGCGGCTGTAGCTGCTGATTTCCATATCAGCAGAGCGGCCAAGGCTCTGCAGCCATTCATTGAATGACCGGGGCTGTTCTACGGCCATTGCCTTATCCGCGCGAAAAGCCGGCAATACCTTAATGGCAAAATCCTGATCTTCTCTTATCTGACGGTGGTATTCAAGATTTTCAACCGGATCATCGGTGGTGCAGACAATTTTTACATTCTGTCGATTCATAAGGCTGCGCGCCCTGAAATCCTCTCTCTGCAGCATGGCGTTGCAGGTATCATAAATATCACGTGCAGTTTCGGAATTCAGCACTTTGCCGGTAATACCGAATGGATTTTTGAGCTCCAGATGGGTCCAGTGATACAGGGGATTTCGCACTGTATAGGGCACTGTTTCCGCCCAGGCTTCAAACTTATCATAATCTGAGGCCTCGCCGGTGATCAGCCGCTCATCAACACCATGAATGCGCATGGCGCGCCACTTATAGTGATCCCCCTCCAGCCATATCCGGGTAAGGTTTTTGAACTGCCTGTTCTCGGCAATCTCCCTTACCGGCAGATGGCAGTGGTAATCGTAGATCGGCATTGAAGCGGCATACTCATGGTAAAGACGACGCGCACTCTCACTATGCAGCAGAAAATCTTCATTCAGAAACTCATTTCTCATTCCTCTGATCTCCTTTAATATTAAAGGTTAACTCCTAAACTGAAGCAAAGACGGATTATATTATATAACAGCACCGCAATAAAAATTATAGTCACAATAATGGACGGGATCCTCTTTAACAGCCGGGCGCCGGCGTATGATCCTGCCAGTATGCCGAGACCGGTGAAGAGGGAGAGAATCAGTGATTGCCTGCTTAAGCCCGCCTGGCCGCTGGTAAGCAGAAAAAACTGGGCCAGCAGCGCCCCTACCGGCAGGCTCACCGCGATCAGTGCTGAAGATACTGAGACCGACTCCTTCATAGCCAAGCGGCCCAGACTTCTCAACATGGGCACATAGTAGGCGCCGCCGCCGATTCCCAGAACCCCGGCCAGGAAACCTCCGGGCAGGGTAATCAGGGCTTTGAAGGACCGCGATACCGGATCACCGCGGCTCTCAAGTGTTTTAACGCTCCCTGCATAGACTGTATGAAAAAGCTTTACTGCTATCCGGAAAAGGGAGTAGAGCAGCATCAGGATAAATAATATTTTGAACAGCAGTGTATAATCGCTGCCCGGGAATAGCAGCTTAAAGATAATCTGAAAACTTGCTCCCACCAGTACCCCGGTGATGGCTCCGGGTATGAAACCGAAAACGGTTTTGCCCTGTAGGTTGCCGATCTTTAAGTTGTTGGCGCTGGCGCTGATACCGGTGAGCGAGCTCAATATCAGCCCTGCGGCGTGGGCCACCGGGGTCAGGATGCCGAGCTGAAGGAAAAAGGGCATGATTATTATGCCGCCGCCGATTCCCAGTAAGGCGCCGAAAGTGCCGGCAGCAGCTCCCACCAGGATCAGCTCGAGGATCATGACGCTTGAGAGAGTGATCACGAAGGTGCCTTCAGTTCCGCCGGAGTAACCATTTTTGAATAAGGCATATTCCATTATAGGAAGAATTGATATTAAATTAAATAGATGCTTACCATTTTTTTTAAAACAGGGTATGGTTAATATGCTGCGATTCAGCAATATTAACAGGAGTCAGCCATGAGGCCGGTTATTTCAGAGTATTTTTCCAGCAGAGAGCCCTCGGTGATCCGTTCGGCTCAGATTGATTTTTCCCGGAGACGGGATAATGTTCGAGCGATCAATGTTGCCATAGGCAATGTATCTCTTCCCATGCATCCCGCTATGATTGAGCGTATGAAGGGGCTCGGGGGCCTTGACAGTCCCTTTCGGCACGGTGTGGTTAAATACACAGAAACTGCGGGTCTTCAGGAAACCCGCAGCGCTTTCTTAAATATTATTGCCTCCAGCGGTTTCACTGCAGATGCGCTGCAGGTGCTGATTACTGAGGGGGGTTCTCAGGCTATAGAGCTTGCCCTACTCGGTGTATGCGGCGCTGCAGGCAGTAACGAGCGGCCATTATTGGTAATCGATCCGGCCTATACCAATTATAAGGCTATGGCGGCACGTTTGGGCCGCGGTGTAATTTCCATTGCCCGGACTCTTCAGGAAGACGGCACCTTTACCCTGCCCGGTATAAGTGAAATGGAGAGGGTTATTGAAAGCTCCAATCCCGGCGCACTGCTTGTAATTCCCTATGATAATCCTACAGGACAGTTATATACCCGGGATATGCTCATCTCCCTGGCCAGGTTGTGTGTAAAGCACAATATCTGGCTGGTAAGTGATGAAGCCTACCGCGAGCTTCAGTATGCAGGCCAGGGAACAGTCAGTATCTGGGGTTTAAGCAACCGTGAAGTCCCCGGAATTGAAGGCAGGCGAATAAGTATTGAATCTGTCTCCAAGGTGTGGAATGGCTGTGGATTGCGAATCGGCGCCCTGGTTACCGATAATGAAAAATTTTATCGGCGGGCTGTGGCTGAGAATACGGCGAATCTCTGTTCCAATGCCATAGGGCAGTATATATTCGGCGCTTTGGCCCATGAAAGCAACCGGGATCTGATCCAATGGTATGAGAAACAGAGATCCTACTATGGTAACATGCTGTCCAGCTTGAATGCAGAATTCAAGAGACTGCTCCCGGGGGTAATTATTTCCCGGCCCGATGCCGCTCTCTATTCGGTGGTTGATGTTCGCAGAATTGCCGCAAGCACTTTTGATGCTTTTGATTTTGTCAGGTACTGTGCTTCTAAAGGCAGTGTTCAGCTTACCGATGGGCGTTATACCCTGCTGGTGACTCCTATGGCCGGATTCTATAATTCAGAGCAGGAACTGATAAGTCCGGGCAGGACACAAATGCGGATTGCCTATGTGGAAAGCCTCGAGAATATGAAAAAAGTGCCATTGCTTTTCAAGGAGCTCTTTGCCGGTTTTTCAGGAAATTAAGAAAATTAAGGCGCCGCTGTAGCTGACCGGGTGCGGCTGCTTTCCAGCTCTTTGATCTCAGTCAACAGGTTTATTGATTGGATAATCCGGTCAAGAATATCATGCCAGGAGCTGATAAGCTTTTTATTTTCCCGGCCGCCTATGGAAGCTAAATTTGACAGGGTATCATATTTAGAGCCTGGTTCGCCGTGTAAAATGCCTCCCAGAATACGTGCAATGGCCTGCAGATATGCACCTGCCTGCTCAATAATGGCCAGGGCCTCTTTGTTCGCCTGGACGAAGATTTCCTGGATTATCTGTTTATCAGATTCAGTCCTGACAGTTTCATGATATATTTTCTTTAGTTTCCCACCCGGCTCGCCGTCAGGTTCAAGGCTGCCGGCGAGTAAAAGTATACGTGTGTCAATATTACTGATCCCTTCAAGTGTATCTGTAAAGGCCTGGCGGTTTTCATCTTTATAGAACTCACCTTTGAGAAATATCAGTTTGAGTACTCGCTGATTTTTTTGAAATACATTTTCCAACACAGCTTTTAAAAAAGAAAGTGACAGGCAGTAATTTATCCTGCCATCAGGCCATATAGCTCTGTTTTTAAATACTTGCGGCAGCTGATAGCCGCCGATAAAGTCAGCCGCTTCGTTTTTAAGCCTTTCGTGTTCGTGCTGCCAATAGAATCCTTTATAATGGTTTTCAAGGCGGCGGTGCCAGAAATCTTTATAGATTACGAACCAGTCTTCGCCGCCGCCCCTCTTCTGCGGGCTATAGTCCAGATTTCCTTTTGTATATCTGATAATGGATACTAAAGGAATACGTTTGTTAAAATTGCTTATTTCCTTTAATACTGTTTTTGATTCTGAGAGCTTCCGGTGGAGCATTTTTTCAAGGGAAAAATCTTCATCAGCCAATCTATCTTTATAATGAAAGAGGAAAAGCGCCTGTAAAGCGTCAGCAGAGGGTGTAAATTCCAAAGCCTTAAGAAGATCGGCCAGAGGCGTGATATATTTGTCTAAATCCCGGAAAGTACTTTTTCCGGATTTAAATGCGGTTAACATGGTGTCAAAGGGGTGATTGCTCAAATGAAAAAGAGCTGAAAGACTCTGGGCGTCAAGGTACACCCTCTGTTTGTTCTCTTTAGAGATTTCCTGAAAAATATTGGTTGCTATTTTACGCATCTCGTGTTTAATTGCCGCTGGATTTTCTATGGTACCTGTATCCCAAAGGCTGAATGGGTCGGTTTCATTGATTAATTTAAACTGTACCAGTTCAAGCTCCAGGCCGGCAAGAAAAGCAAAGAAGGCGTGTTTGTTCTTGACCAGGGCGCTTCGCAGTGCTTCTTGAAAGAAGAGAGTATGCTCTTTAAGCAGGGCCAGTTCATTATGCATCTGCTCATTGTAAAGTGAATTGTGAAAGTCTATTAAGCCGCTTGCCCGCTTTTCTATTATAGAGGCTGTCTTTTTTAGTAAGATATCCTGGATCAGTGTGTATCTGTCTTTCCGGGTGAAAATCGATTGGAGGAAGAGAAAAAAACGCTGAATAAGGGTGAATTTTTTAAGCTCCTCGTCAGGGTTCAATGCTGTTTCGTCTTCAGGGATGGTGATAAGCGGTTCCTGGGGCTCTGAAAAAGAGTGCTGTATTTTATCTAAGAGGGCTTTTTTCTCTGAGGACTCCAGATCGCTGACCAGCCGGTCAAAAACGGAAACTTCACTCATAATCACCTCGCCGTTCTATTGAATTTTAGATTGTATTGACTGTCCGGTCAAGGGGAAAAAAAGCTTGACCCGGGAATATTCATCCACTATAGTTATAGAAAATTGATAGTACGGTCTTTTAATTTTAAGAGCCGTAATTATAAATAGATACAATTATTAAGGAGGAAAAAAATGAAGAAAATTTTAGGGATCGCTCTAACTGTTATGCTGATAGCCGGCGTATCAGCGGTCGCTCAGCAAAAGGAGCTGACCTTCTATGGCAGCGCTGAACCACGTTGTGTTGAGGTACTGGCAAAGACTTATGAGAAGGTATCCGGTGTAAAGGTTAACTGGATACGTATGTCCAGCGGTGAAACCCTTGCCCGCCTGCGTGCTGAAAAAAAGAATCCCCTGGCCGATGTCTGGTGGGGTGGAACTACGGATCCTCACTCAATTGCCGCCCTGGAGGGGCTCACTGAGAATTACCGGCCCGCCCTCTGGCAGGAGATGGATTCCAGATTCAGAGATCCTATAGGCGACTGGCAGGTACTCGGTATTTATGTAGGGGTTCTGGGTATTTCCGCCAATGAAGGTCTGCTTAAGGAAATGGGGCTGCCCACTCCTACGGGCTGGGATGATCTGACTGATCCGCGCTATAAAGGCTTGGTCGGTGTGGCTAATCCCAACACCTCAGGTACCGCTCTTACCACCCTGGCCACCCAGATATTCTTAAGGGGTGAGGATGAAGGCATTGAATACATGAAAAGACTGCACAAAAATATTTCAAATTACACCAAATCAGGTGTGGCCCCTGGAATTCTGTGCGGACGCGGTGAGATAGCCATAGCCATTGTATTCCTGCATGACGTAATCTATCAGATCGAAGAGGGTTATCCGGTAACCGCGATTGCGCCGAAAGAGGGCACCGGCTATGAAATCGGCGGCCTGAACCTGGTCAAGGGTGCGCCTCATCCTGAACTGGCAAAAAAGTTTATCGACTGGTTAGTCAGCGCCGAGGCCCAGGAGACCCAGGCCAAGGTCGGTGCCTACCAGCTTCCCACTAACACTAAAGCCAAGGTTCCAGCAGTCTCTATTCCTATCGATTCTGTAAAAACCGTAGATTATGACTTCAAATGGGTGGCTGAGAATGGCGTGCATATTATGGACCGATGGACAAGAGAGGTATTCACTCTTCCACGTTAAAGAATGAAGTTTATAGATTTAGCCAGAGAAAAAGCTATATGGGTGGGGGGTCTGGTCCTTTTCCTGCTCCTCACCTTCTTCCCCTTTACTGCAACCAAAGGCATGGCCCTGGCCCTATTGAAGCAGGGAGATTTTTCACACTCCATCTGGAATCAATTGGGTCAATTGCCGCTGCTTAACCTGTTGCTCCTGCTTTTACTGATGATCACGATTCTGGGTTTGCTGAACATGGGAAAGCGTCTTCGGGGAAAGCTGCTCTTTGCCTTAAGCTTGAGCGGCACCCTGCTCTTTACCATTCAATTTGTATTGCTCACCCCTGAGATCAAATTAGGAATTGGTAGTTTTATTATCTTCTTCTCCTTTCTGTTATTCCTGGCCAGATCTCTTTCCCGGCTGGGTTTGATCCGGGGAGATGCTTTTGTCTCCGGCTCGATCTTAGGTATCGCCGTACTGTTGGTAATATTCATCATCTATCCGCTGCTCGTTATCCTGACCAAGAGCTTTATAGTAGAGAGGGCTTTTAAGCCCTCGAATATTTTCACTGTTCTGATTGCCTATCCGAGTACCTGGCGGATAATAAAAAACAGCCTGCTTATGGCTTCAACGGTTGGGGTTTTCTCTACTGCAATCGGACTGGCCTTTGCCCTGGTCATTGAAAGGTCGCGTTTCCGCTTTAGGCGTTTTCTCCATGGCTTTTCCCTGCTGCCCATAATAACGCCGCCCTTTGTTATCGGGCTGGCCATAATATTCATGTTCGGCAGGATGGGTTTCTTTACCAATAAGGTTCTGGGTATCAGAAGCTCATTTATCTTTGGTTATCCCGGGATTGTGCTGGCCCAGACCCTCTCTTTCGCGCCAATGGCCTTTCTTATTCTCTCGGGTGTAATCCATTCCATGGACACGGCTTTGGAGGAGGCCAGCTATACCCTGGGCGCCAACCGCTGGCGTTCTTTCAGGACCATTATCTGGCCTTTGATGAGACCGGGAATTGCCAATGCTTTTCTATTATCGGTAATTGAATCCCTGGCCGATTTTGCCAACCCGATTTTACTTGGCGGCGATTTTGATGTTTTAGCCACCTCCATCTACTTGGCAATCATTGGCCGCTACGATGAGGTGCTGGCAGCAAGCCTGGGCATTGTCCTGCTTTCCGTGACCCTGACCACCTTTGTTGTACAGCGCTACTGGGTGGGCAAGCGTTCATACGTTACTGTAACAGGTAAGCCCAGCCGTTATGCCGTTCTTCCCCTGCCCAAAGGGATGGATTACAGCCTGGTCGGTTTCACCCTGCTATGGGCAGCATTGACCATTGCGCTCTACGGTTCAGTTTTTCTTGGCGGCTTTGTAAAATTGTGGGGGATCAACAACAGCTTCACTCTTATGCATTATAAACGCTTCTTAAGTGACGGCTTCGGCTCCTACATCACTACACTGCAGCTGGCTGCCATTTCCGCGCCGCTGACCGCGGCCATAGGACTGCTGATTGCCTACCTGGTAAGTAGGTACCGTTTTTTCGGCAGGCAGCCCTTTGAATTTATCTCCATGCTCAGCTTTGCCATACCCGGCACTGTTATCGGTATAGGTTATGTTATGGCCTTTAACACCGCGCCGTTAGTTTTTACCGGCACTGCGGCCATACTGGTTATCTGTTTTGTCTTCAGGAATATGCCGGTGGGGATCCGTTCGGGAATGGCGGCTCTGCAGCAGATCGATCCGGCTCTGGAAGAAGCCTCCATTACCCTGGGCGCGAGCAACCTGCGGACCTTCAACAAGGTAGTGCTGCCCCTTATCAGGCCGGCTATTCTATCGGGATTGATCTTCTCTTTTGTGCGCGCCATGACCGCAATCAGCGCTGTAATCTTTTTGGTTACCGCCCGCACCAAGTTGGCCACTACGGTAATTCTGGGCAGAATAGAGGCGGGTAAACTTGGCCTGGCAACTGCCTATTGCACAATTCTGATCATTACCATGGCAGCGGCAATCGCACTGATGAGCTTTATAGTCAAGCGCATGGTTAAGACCGGTAAAATGCAGGTGGCAAGTAAAGAAATGGAGGCAGTCAATATATGAGTAGTAAGCAAATGGGAACCTCTGAACTGAAACTGGAGAATATCAGCAAACGTTTCGGCAAAGTAACAGCGGTAAACCAGGTTTCCCTCGATATTCCCCATGGTAAACTCATTACCCTGCTCGGTCCTTCGGGCTGCGGAAAGACCACGATTTTGCGTATTATAGCCGGACTGGAAATTCCCACATCGGGACGCCTCTTTCTTGGCGGCGAGGATATTACTGAACTGCCGCCGAATGAGCGGAAAATATCCATGGTTTTTCAATCTTATGCTCTCTTTCCACACATGAATGTATATGAGAACATTGCCTACGGTCTGCGGGTTATGCGCTGGCCTGAGCAAAAGATAAGAGAGACAGTCAGCGAATCTCTGAAAACGGTGGGACTCGGAGGCCTGGAAAAACGCGGCCCCAGCGAACTCTCCGGCGGCCAGCAGCAGCGGGTAGCGGTTACCCGCTCATTGGTATTACAACCAAAGGTCCTGCTATTTGATGAGCCCCTTTCCAATCTGGACGCCAAACTGCGCAAGCGTATGCGCGGTGAAATCAGGAATTTACAGAAGGATCTCGGGATTACCTCGGTTTATGTTACCCATGATCAGTCCGAGGCCCTGGCCATTTCCGATCAGATCGTGGTTATGGAAAATGCGGTTATCTCCCAGGTAGGCGGGCCCGTGGAATTATATAAAAAGCCGGCCAATGCTTTTGTGGCCGACTTCATCGGTGAGGCTAATATTGTGGAGGCTGAGTTAGTAGGAGTGGATGGGGGCAAAGCCCGGGTAAAGGTTGGTCCTTTTAAGCTATCCGTTCCCTACCGGCAGGAGCCGGACAGGGGCAGCCATGTTAAGCTGATGATCCGTCCTGAGGACATTCACATCGATCCAAGACTAAAAAAGGGCTTAAAGGGTGTGGTTAAATACGCGATGTATGAGGGGTCAACCAACGATTACGCAGTTGAAACTGAGGTGGGAGAGCTTAGTATCAGTGATTATAAATCCGAAGGCGGATTCTGTGAGCGCGGTACTGAAGTTTTTCTAAGCTTCAGAGAAGAAAATATTTTTCTAATAAATTAACCCATTAAGGGAAGAGGAGGTTTTAAGGATGAAGAAATTGCTTTATGTCTTTGTATTGGTGGTTGTGGGTATGGCCATGTTGGGTTGCGCCGGATTGCCCAAAACGGTACAGTCTCAGTCACGAAAAGACGCGGTGGAAACAGAAGCCTGGAAGAAATTAGATAATTCCGGTGATGTTAAATTCCTCCAGGTGCAAACCACAGCCCCAAAGTCCGATGAGGGTACGGGAGCCCTTTTAGATGGATCCTATGGTGAGCGATTATTAGAGATTCTGTTGCAGCCGGGAGTTGAGGGAACAGAGGTTGTGTGGAGCTTGAAAAACAAAGGTCCCTCAACTGTCTGGATTGTTGCGGCCGGCGGCAGTGAGAGCGCTTTTCCCATCAGTATTGACAAGGACCAGGCTGTGGAGCTGACAACTCTGCTTGATAAGGATCGCTACACTTACCTGGTTGTCGATAATGAGGGCGGCGGCAAAACGCAGCTTGATATAGCGGCCAAGTGTGGCGACATTAACGCAAAGACCACCCGCGGTAAATCCATGACGGTCATCTGGTTTTAGCCGGCAGCACCCTTATTTATTGCTCTTGAAAGTGAGAAGTGCTGGTTTTTAGTATTTTTACCGAATTTAACTGAGAAGGGTGGGGATAAAACCCCACCCTTTTATCTGGAGCATCCGCAGGGGTTGTGTAGGTTAAATAAGGAGGAGTTATTTGCAGCCGGTTATCTGTATTGAAATGCTTTATCCCGCTCTTTCACCTGTTGAAAAGATAAAAAATATTGCCAGAGTCGGTTTCAGCAATGTTGAGTTCTGGGGGTGGCGTGATAAGGATATTCCCGCTATTGCCGAAGCCTGCCGGCAAAATGAAGTCAGGGTGGTGAATTTCAGCGGCCACCGCAGGGGAAGCCTGGTGGCTGCAGAGACACACGAGTTATTTCTGGCCGATCTGAAAGAAGCGGTTCAAGTGGCGGATACCCTGAATTGTTCCACACTGATGGTACTTTCCAATGAGCTTGGTGAAGAGGGCAGGGTTTTAAACAGCTACAGTGATATACCGGCGGATAAAAAGTACCTCAATCTGAAATCGGGACTGGAAAAGGCCCTGGCAGCTACACCTGAAGAGATTACTCTGGTGCTTGAGCCTTTAAATACCAGGATAGATCATCCCGGTTACTTCCTGGCCGATATGGAAACAGCAGTTTCTCTGGTAAGAGAAATTAATAATCCTCGTCTTAAAATACTCTGTGACCTCTACCATTTCGGAGTTATGGGTCAGGATTTGCAAAGCCTGTTAACCTATTATATCGATGATATCGGCTACATACATATTGCTGATTTTCCGGGCAGGCATGAGCCTGGCACCGGTTCGGCTGATTGGGCTACTTTGCTGACAATTATCAAAAACTGCGGCTATCGGGGCTTTGTCGGTTTTGAATACTCTCCGCTGAATGATTCCTATGAATCCCTGCGCAAGATCAGTTCCCGCTGGGACAGGATCGTTAGCGGTTAATCGCTAACGATTAATAAAATCTATACTTTCCCTGACAGCAAGCTTTAGCTCAACAGTATTTAACTTCTGTACTTCCCGTGCAAAGGGCTCAAAGGAAAAATCACCCCTATAGCCGCAATTTTCTAGCCAGGTTAACTGATCAAGATTCTTCAGCCTGTCGGCCGCGGTAATCATAACCCGGTGTTTATCCCTGAATTCAGCCACTGTTATAGCGCTCTCTACACCGGACATATGAACCAGGCCGGTGTAGGAGATATTATAATCTCTTTTCAGCTGATCCAGATTATCGGGCCCCAGGAAATGGTGAAAGGTGTCGTGAACTATTTGGTAATTCGGACTGCCCGACTCCTGAATAGCCTGCATGGCTGTGATCAGGGAACTTATTGAAGATTCGGCAAAGCCAAGGGGCTCAACGTAACCCTGCAGCCCGCTTTCTTCAAATAACGGGGCAAAGGATTTCAGAGCAGTCACCGTTTCCTTAAATATCGTTTCAGGATCTCTCCGCTCTTCAGTGTCGTTATTGGGACAGAGCACAATTGCCGGGCAATCAATGGCAAGAGCGAGATTAATCAACTCTTTTAATTCATCTTTAGCTTTTGAGTGGTTCTCCGCCAGATTGAACTTCTGCAGCGCATTAATCGTCAGGATCCTGATGTTGTACTTCCGGCATAAATTATTTACCTCAGGCGGTGTTTTGCCGTCGATTATTCCCCTGCCGGGCAGGTCGTTGCGCAGTTCCACCTTCTGCAGTCCCAACTCTGCGGTAAGCTTGAAAAAATCCTCCAGCTCCAGTGAGGGGCAGATAATCCGGTTAAGGCTGATCCTTGAATTCTCAATCATTTCGTTTTGTCCTTTGTTTTTAGCTTTGACATAGACTTTAATTCCAACTCAGGAAGAGGTCAAGAATATTTTTGAGTAGAATTGCAGAAAGCGCTTGCAATTCTTATTTATTCTGCTATACTTGATCATTATAACGTGCACGAGCACGGATGGCAATAATTTTTCCGGCCTGAACAGCCGGGATAATTATAAAAAAATTTTCATGGAGGATCTGTTATGAAAAAGATTTTTCTAGGTCTATTTATCCTGATGCTTGCTGCCAGTATCTTCGCTGTCGGGCAGGAAGAGGTGGAGGAAAAGGTGATTGTTTATGCAGCCTTTGATGAAAAAACATTAAATGAACTTGCCTCAGCTTTTAAGCAAGAAACAGGGATCGATGTCGAGATTGGACTGCAGATTGCTCAAGCGGGAACAGTTTCAGGCAGAATTAAAACTGAAGCATCCAATCCCAGGGCTGACATTTTCTTAGGAGGCAATTCCAATTATCACGCTGATCTTGCTGCCGTAGGCTTCCTTGAGCCGTATAAATCCCCTGTAGTGAAGGAAGCTGGAATTTCAGGCGAGTTTATGGACCCGGACGGTTATTGGACCGGTTGGTACCTCGGGGCTTTATGCATGCTTTACAATGAGAGCCGCTACCAGAAAGAAATCGCTCCAAAGGGAATAAAACCCCCCACCACCTGGGACGATCTTCTCAATCCTGTGTATAAAGGGGAAGTGATTGCTTCCAACCCGGCGACCACCGGCGGGGCTTATCTGATGATGGCAGCACAAATTTTCAGGCTGGGAAGCGAAGAGGCGGGCTTTGATTATATCCGAAAACTCAATGTTAATGTGGCCCAGTACACCAAGGGAGCAAACGGCTCTGTGCCGCTGGTCAGCCAGGGTGAGGCCATCGTTGGGTTCGCCTGGGGACATGACACCCTGAAAGCAAAGATACAGGGGAATCTGCCCATTGTGGTGGTTTTTCCTAAGAACACGGGCTATGAGATCGGTTCAGTTTCCATTATTAAGGGAGCTCCCCATCCGGAATGTGCAAGGAAATTTGTCGACTTTCTCCTCTCTACAAAAGCAGGAGAAATAAATGCCCGCAATGGCTTCCGCTATCCGGTGAGAAAGGGTGTTGCCCTTCCTGAGGGTGTCCCTGACTTTAAAACACTTGAGCTTGCTACCTGGGATCTTAAAAAAGCAGCGGAAAAAATTGACGTGTGGAAAAAAGAGTGGGCGAAAATAACCGGCAAATAGCTTTTAAAAGGGCTAAACAGGTGGGTGGATGTTTCCATCTACCTGTTTATTTCTAATAGAATAAATTTGTGAGAAAACTCATTAGGGATCCTTTTTTATTTATTATTTTACTGATAATTATTCTGTGCCTCTTATTCTTCGTTGTTTATCCTATTATAAGGGTTCTCAGTTACCCGTCCTTCCAGGATTTTATCGATGTGCCACAGAATCAGAGGTATTTAAGGGCCATTAAGAACAGCCTTTTAATGGTCGTCCTCTCCACCACCACGGCTACCTTTTTTGGGTTTATCTTTGCCTATACCATAACCCGAACCGATGTTCCTTTAAAAAAATTCTTTAAGGTTATATCCATTCTACCTTTATTCTCTCCTCCTTTTATGGTCGCTTTCAGCTACGTGATGATGTTCGGGAAAAGCGGTCTAATAACTGCCCAGCTCCTGGGCTTGAGGGTTAGTATTTTCGGTTGGCGGGGGCTCTGGCTCTCAGAAACGATTGCTTTTTTCCCCATGGCTGCCATGGTTATGGAGGGCGTACTTCAGTCCATTGCTCCAAGCCTGGAATATGCTGGAAGGAACTTGGGAGCTACTGGCTTCAAATTATTTAAGACAATAACTCTTCCACTAGCCAGACCTGGAGTTGCCGGAGCGGCTCTTTTAGTTTCTATTTTAGTTCTGGCCGATTTTGGCAATCCTATAATGATTGCCGGCGATTTCTCCGTATTAGCTACAGAGGCCTGGATGCGTGTTGCGGGATGGGGGGATGTAAGAGGTGCGGCGGTTTTATCATCGCTTCTGCTCATCCCCTCTTTTCTTATCTTTTTGGTGCAGCGCTACTGGGTGGGTCAGACTTCATATGTGACCATTACCGGGAAAATTACCAGGATTGAAAGGCAACGTACCAAATGGTATATGCGACTCATTCTCTTTATCATTTGTTTGACGGTTTCCATAATGATCATACTGGTTTATATTGCCCTGATTATGGGCGCTTTTGTCAAAGGGTGGGGGTTCGACTGGACGCCCACTCTCGAGTACATTGGAAGCATATTTTCGCGCTCATCCGAGCTGTTTAATAGCTTTGTTTTTGCTATCTTAGCTGGTTTCTTCAGTTCCGCTTTTGCTATGATCGCTGCTTTCTTGGTCTCACGAAAAAATTTTATCCTGAATAGGTTTGTCGATTTTACCTGTATTCTTCCTGCCGCTCTTCCAGGCATCTTTTTCGGAATTGGGTACTCCATAGCCTTTACCCGGCCTCCTATGGATATATACGGAACTGCTGCAATCATTATTCTTAGTCTTGTGTTTTGGAATATCTCCATGGGTTATCAAACAGGTATAGGAGCCTTTAAGCAGATCTCTCCCTCCCTGGGTGAGGCAGCTTCAAATCTCGGGGCCGGAAGCATGAAGATATTTTATCAGATTGAAGCTCCCCTCATAAAAACCTCTTTATTTTCTGCATTTGTTGTTTCCTTTATCCGCGCCAGTACCACTCTCAGCGTGATTGTGTTTCTATCAACTTCGAGAAATGTAGTGGCTACCTTTACAATTATGAACTTGGTAAGTGACGGTTTCTATAGCAAGGCTGCTGCTCTGACAACATCTCTCTTGGTAATTGCCTTTACTGTTTTAGGAATTGCTAGATTGGTCAGCGGCAAGAGAATAGATTTATTTAAAATTTAGTACTGGGGAGAATCAATGAATTCGGTCCATCTAAAAATTTGTAATGTCGCAAAAAGCTTCGGCAATGTCCAAGCCTTAAAAAATATTTCTATAGATGTTCCCAAAGGCAGTTTTACAACTTTTCTCGGACCAAGCGGCTGCGGTAAGACCACAATGCTACGCACTATAGCCGGCTTTTATGAGGTAGAGAAAGGGGAGATCTATATCGGAGAGCGCTTGATCAATTATGTTCCCTCTCACCAGCGTAACGCAATTATGGTTTTTCAGGATTATGCCCTCTTTCCGCATATGAGTATTGGTGAGAATATAGCCTATGGTTTAAAGATACAAAAGCTCTCAGCTAAGGAGATAAAAAATAGGGTAGGAAGAACCATGGAATTTCTGGGTATCCAGGAACTTGAGAAACGCAATCCTGGACAGATCAGCGGCGGGCAGCAGCAGAGAGCGGCCCTGGCCAGAGCACTGGTAATGGAACCTGAGGTCCTTCTCCTTGATGAGCCCCTCTCCAATTTGGATGCTAAACTTAGAATGACAATCCGGGCTGAACTTAGACAGATACAGAGGCAGCTGGGAATAACTACTATATATGTGACCCACGATCAGGCAGAGGCCTTAGCCCTTTCTGATCAGATTGCCGTCATGAATAAAGGAGAGCTAACGCAAACGGGTTCTCCATGGGAAATTTATTACAAACCAGTAAGTATCTTTGTGGCGGATTTTGTGGGCACAGCCAATCTCCTTAAAGGAAGGGTCACACAGAAAAGTAAAGGGTACATACAGGCGCAGTATGGAAAGACCTTTCTACGGATAGATGAACCGGACCAAGATGTTGAAAGGGGAGATGCTATTACAATATGCATTAGACCTGAAACTATAGACCTTTTTAAAAAAGCCCCCAGTGATCAAACCAATATCCTAAAGGGGAAAATAAGAAACTTCATCTTTGAAGGTCCTCATATTCGCTATTGGGTAGAAGCCGGGGAGGAAACATTACTGGTGGATGTTTCTGATCCCAGCGAAATGGGTATATATAAGGATGAGGTGTATCTGCGCTTCCATCCTAGAAAGACGCACATTATTTCAGAAAAAGTGTAGGAGAACTCCACGTGTGCCCCTTTACATTGCCATTACACCCCAGGTCGCAGAAGCGCTCAGCCGCCATCTGGGCTTCGATTCCTATACACATGCGGATTCTCCACTTTCCGAAAATCGTATATCTTTTACTGGAATTGTATTCTTTAAGATAATTACAGTGGGGAGAGTTCTACCACTTGTCTTTGCCATAGACTTTAATTCCAACTCAGGCAGCGGTCAAGAATATTTTTAAGCAGAATTGCAGAAAGCGCTTGCAATTCTTATTTATTCTGCTATACTTGATTATTATAGCGTGCACGAGCACGGACTGTAAGTCAAAAAGTCTATTATTTGAGGCAACTTAAAGGATGTCAAAAAAGAATGTCACCCAGAAAGATATTGCTCAAGCGTTAAATATATCACGGGGAACAGTTGATAGAGCCCTGCATAATAGGAAGGGAATCAGTAACCGGGTTAAAACAAGAGTTATTGCTAAGGCTACGGCATTGGGTTATTCACCCAATAAAATAGCTCAATTTCTGGTAACCGGGCGTAGTGTCAATATAGCAATAATCACTCCCGGTGATCTGTTGTGGAAAAAGGTTAAACAGGGTGCTAAATCATTTTTATCGGTGCTGGATGGCCGGGTTGTCAATATAAAATGGCATGAAACAAGTGTACACGATGCAGTTAAGGAACAGGAAATAATGAAAAATGTTCTGGCAAACGCTGTAGACGGAATTGGAATTGCCCCTGCTGACCCGGAGATTTTAAAAGCTTTGATAGATGAAGCCGTTAAGGCTAATATTCCCGTGGTAACCCTTAACACGGATTCGCCGAAAAGCAGACGGCTATGCTACGTTGGACAGGACCCCATTCGTGCCGGCAGGATTGCAGGAGAACTTATGGGGAAATTTCTGAATGGGCAGGGTAAGGTAATCGTGATTACGGCCTTTGCAAATGTGCTGGTGCATAAACTGCGTATGGATGGTTTCAGGCAGGAATTGACAGCCAGTTTCCCGGGAATTCAAATTGCAGGAATTTATGAAGATCATGACTCCTCGGAAGAGGCTTACCTGATAGCCAAAAAAATATTGCTGAAGAGAGAGGATATTCAGGCCATTTATCTGACTACCGGGAATGGACCCGCCGGTGTGGGCAGGGCTTTAAAAGAAGCGCGAAAGTGCGGATCGATCAAGATGATCTGTTTTGATTTTTTCCCGGAAACAATAGCTATGTTAAAGGATGGCACGGTCAGTGCGGCGATTGGAGAGGACCCTTTTAGTCAGGGCTATCAGACCATTAAGATCTTATATGAGTTCATCGTGGACGGGAGGAAGCCCCCTTCTGATTCTGTCTATACCAGGATTGATATCGGTTTACGGGGAAACATTGATTCTATTGTCAATTAAAAAGTGGATAAGACCATTCGTGGTCTGCCAAATATATTTTAAGGAGGCTAACATGAACACGTTAGCGAAATACCTGTTGGTGGCTCTGCTGCTCTTGGGGCTGACAGTAAGTGTCTTTGCCGGTGGCGGGCAGGAAGAAAAAGTCGAAGTAAAGGGAAAGCTGGTTCTGGCAACCCTGAACTCCGTGGAGGGCCAAACAACAAAGAAAGCGCTTTTGGCCTACGCTAAATTAAAGGGTATTGAAGTGGAGGTAGTGGAAGCGCCTTATTCAAATCTCTTCGAAAAGCAGGTCCTGGACATGTCACAGGGAACCGGGCTCTACGATATTGTCCTTCTGGACGATCCCTGGTTTACCCAGTATGCGGAGAATGGCTGGCTTACCGATTTGGGACCCTTTTTCCAGAAAAAGGGAGAATCAGGCCTGTCAGATGACTTTATCCCGACTTCGGCTGCCATATGTCATTACCCCTATAAAACGGGAAAAGTCTATGCCATGCCATTCTTCGGTAATGCCCAGATGTTTTTCTACCGGGCAGACCTTTTTGCCAAATATGGCCTGAACAGAGCCCCTAAAACCTGGGACGAGACCTATACAATAATGAAGAAGATATCCGATTCGGAAAAAGGCGTTTACGGCTACGTGTTGCGGGGGCAGCAGGGGAATCCTGTTGTAGCCCAATTCATGCCTGTATTCTGGTCTTTCGGAGGGCACATGTTCAGCGATGATAAGAGCAAGGTACAGATTGACACACCTGAAGCGCTGAATGCGTTGAACTTTTTCATAAAGCTCAAGGATGTCTCTCCTCCGGGTGCGGAGAGTTTTAATGCTCAGCAACTGGCCACCCATATGTTACAGGGTACGGCAGCAACCACGATTAACTGGCCTGCCTTTGTTCCTGCCTTTGAAGACCCCAAGCAGTCCAAGATAGTAGGGAAGATCGGTTATGCCCCGATTCCATCCGGAACAGTCACCGGATCGTCCGAAATAGGACACTGGATCGCAGCGGTTCCGGCAGGTTCCAAGAACAAAGAGCTGGCTTTTGATTTTATTTACTGGGCAACATCGGCGGAAAAACAGAAAGAGCATGCCAGGTCAATGGGCACTCCTCCTACCAGGTTATCTGTTTTTACTGATCCGGAATTGGTCAAGATGGATGAATTCAAACATTATCCTATACTAAAAGATTGTATAGCGAATTCAACGCCCAGACCCAGGATTGCAAACTGGAATGAGGTGGAAAACACCTTTGGCATATATCTGTCCATGGCTGTAGCCGGGAAATTATCACCCAAAGAGGCTCTGTCCAAAGCGCAGGCCGAAGTGGAAGAGTTAATGAAAAAAGCGGGATACATTAAATAGTATAAACACTAACACACCGGGAGGTCCGCGGGCTTCCCGGTGTGTTTCTAGAGGAAGATCATGAAGGAACAATTAAAAATCGGCTGGTTTGAAAAAAACACTAAATGGCTGCTCCTGTTACCGACAATTATTATCCTGCTGGCCCTGACCATTTACCCGCTAATCTATTCCGTCATTGCCATGTTGCACACCATTAATATACGTACCGGCGTGAGAACCTTTGTGGGCCCTGGCAATTTTATCCAGATGGCCAAAGATCCGTTCTTCTGGAATGCCCTGAAGAATACGGCTCTCTATACCTGTTCTGCGGTATCTGTGGAATTTGTTATCGGGCTGTCTCTGGCCCTGTTCTTGACCACCAGAATTACCGGGCGTAATGTTTTTCGCAGTCTTATCCTGGCTCCCATGATGCTTCCACCCATTGTAGTGGCCGTAATCTTCAAGATAATCTACCTCCCCGATTTTGGTATTATTAACTGGTTTCTCGCTCTATTCGGTATCAAAGGGATTATCTGGGAAGCGAGCGCAAACACAGCCCTCATTTCCCTGGTACTGGTAGATATCTGGGAGTGGACCCCTTTTATGTTCCTGATCTTGCTGGCCGGATTGCAGGCTATACCCCTGGACCCGTATGAAGCCGCCGAGGTCGACGGAGCTACTGGTTTCCAGATTTTCCGGGATATTACCTTTCCCATGCTCCGGCCCGCTATTCTTATAGCCCTGCTACTAAGGATCATGGATACCTTGAGAATTTTTGATCAGATATTCATAATGACCGGAGGCGGACCGGCCAATGCTACGGAAACCATGAGTATATATATTTACAGACACGGCTTCAGATTTACTAATATTGGGTATGCCACTGCCATGTCATTTACCATGCTTATTATTACCATTGTAATAAGTAACTTCTTTATAAATCGATTAAAAACAGAAGAGGTTTTTTAAAATGCTTAAATCATTTTTCAAGTATTTTTCTCTGGTCATTATAACCATGTTCGTTTGTTTCCCTATTCTCTGGCTGGTCAGTACCTCATTTAAGCATCCGGTGGACATGTTTGCCGTGCCGCCGATATTTGTGCCGGCTGACCCATCTTTCGACCATTATGCAACCCTCTTCTTCGAGGCGGAAATAGTCAAATATATTTTAAACAGTGTCATAGTAGCAGTGTCCACCACTCTTCTCTCGCTGGTCACCGGCACCCTGGCTGCCTATTCACTGGCCCGATTCAGGCTTCCCTATGGAATGAATGAAAAGCTATCCTTCTGGGTGCTTTCTACAAGGATGTTTCCCCCGATTGTGACTATTATACCTCTCTTTGCAATGATGAGATTTTTTGGCCTTTTAAACACCAGAGCCGGTCTGGTTATAGCTTACACTGCCTTTAATCTGCCATTCGTTGTCTGGATGATGAGAGGCTTTTTTATGGAGATCCCCGAAGAGCTGGAAGAGGCGGCCATGGTTGATGGCGATTCCAGGATGTCGGCCTTCAGAAGAATCATTCTCCCCATAGCCAAACCTGGACTTGTAGCCACTTCAATCTTCACCCTCATTCTGTCCTGGAATGAGTTTCTCTTTGCCCTTATTTTGTCTCAAACCAGATCAGCGGCTACCCTGCCTATTGGTGTGGCTTCAACCGTTACCCAGTATGAAATTAAATGGGGCCAGATGAGCGCGGCCGGGGTTATTGCCGTAGTCCCGGTTCTTGTTTTTGCATTTATTGTTCAGAAGCATCTTGTCCGTGGGATGTCTTTTGGAGCTATTAAAGGATAAGGAGCTGAAATGCAGACTGAAATCAAAGCAAACATGAAAAATGTAACCAAGAGATTTGGTGAAGTAGTTGCGGTAAACAACGTTTCTCTGGATATAAAAGAGGGTGAATTCCTTGTTCTGCTGGGCCCATCCGGCAGCGGTAAAACCACCCTGCTGCGCATGTTAGCCGGGCTGGAGCAGTTAACAGAGGGAGATATATATATCGAAGATACTCTGGTGAACAATCTTCCCCCCAGGCATCGCAATATAGCCATGGTTTTCCAGAATTACGCCCTTTATCCTCATATGAGTGTTTTTGAAAATCTGGCTTACCCTTTAAAGATCAGAAAACGTTCCAAAGAGGAAATAGCCAGACGTGTTGGGGAAGTGGCTGAGGTGCTGGAGATCTCGGAGTTATTCAAAAGAAGGCCAAAACAAATATCCGGGGGGCAGAAACAGAGGGTTGCCCTGGGGCGTGCCATGATCCGCAAAGCCAGCCTGTTTCTCATGGATGAGCCGTTGTCCAATCTTGACGCCAAGCTGAGGGTTCAGATGAGAGCAGAACTGCGGCGGTTGCAGAAATCCATGGGTACGACCACGGTTTATGTAACCCACGATCAAGCGGAGGCTATGACCTTAGCCGACCGGGTGGCTGTGCTTAATAACGGGGTTATTCAGCAACTGGCCAGTCCTGAAGAGGTGTATTTCCACCCGGTCAATAGATTTGTAGCTGGTTTTGTGGGTTCTCCTCAGATGAATTTCTTTGCCGGCAGCTATGAAGAGGCAAAAATTAAAACCGATTATTTCGAGTACCCACTGCCCTCTGAAGTGGTGAAGAAGTTAGAAAAAAAGGGAAAGGTTGAAAAAATATATTTCGGTATCAGGCCCGAGGATGTAACTGTCAGTAAAACAAAGAGCAGAGGTGCCTATAATGCCAGGATATACGTTTCTGAACTCATGGGCGCTGAATCATTCGTATTCTTTACAATCGGCAACAGTGTGGAGAGATTTCTCTCCAGAACTTCGCCTGATTTCAGGGGTAATATGGATGAAAGTATCTGGGTCTCTTTCAAGGAAGATAAGATACATATTTTTGATTATGATACCGATGTGGCAATCACCTGAAAATATTAAGTTGCGTTTCACTCAAAAATCGGAGTTAGATTATGGCAGGTAAGAGGGTAATGTCGTCCAAAGAGAGGGTATTGACCGCAATCAATCTGGAGGAACCTGACAGGGTTCCGCTCTTTATAACCATAACCCCGCAGGTTGCAGAAAAGCTTGGTGAGCATCTGGGAATAACCCCTTACACTCACCCGGATTCACCGCTCTCAGAGAACAGGATTTCCTATACGGAATTACTCACCCACCTGGGAAATGATATTGTGGGTATGGGGGCCTGCGCCCCGAAAAACAGCCCCACCAGGGAGATGGAAGGGGGTATTCTTATAAATGAATGGAAGATCAAGTACCGCAAGAGCGGCTACTATACTGAAATGATCGAACACCCCCTGGCACGGGCTGATAGCGTATCTGAGATCGAAGATTTTGAGCTGCCGGAGCCATTGGCGCCTGGCAGGTTTGATCATGCCCGGATGATGGTGGAAAAATATGGTCGAGATTACGCAATCTGTGGCGACGTGGAGGCTACTATTTTCGAGACCTCCTGGTACTTAGTGGGCATGGAAAAGTTTTTTATTGATTTAGCCCTGGGAAAGCCCTATGTTTTCGCTCTCATGGACCGGGTCATGAGTTACAGCCTGGGAGTAGGTAAAGAACTGGTTAAACTGGGAGCTGATATTATATGGTTGGGGGACGATTTCGGCTCCCAGAAGGGAATGATTATTTCTCCGCAGCTCTGGCGGCAGGTATTCAAAGAGAGGATGAGATTTATTATCGGCGAGCTAAAAAAGGAGAATCACGAACTGAAGATTGCTTATCACTGCTGTGGTTCCTATTTCCCGATAATGGAAGATCTGATTGAAGTGGGGATGGATATTCTAAACGCACTCCAGCCAACCGCCCTGGATATGGGTACGAAAAAGATCAAAGATTCTTTTGGCTCCAAGGTTTCACTTTTCGGCGCTGTAGACACCCAGGGAGTTTTACCTTTCGGTTCCCTGGCAGATATAGAGAAGGAGGTTAAGAGAGTAATTACCGAAGCGGCCGCAGGAGGCGGCTATATACTGGCCGGCGCCCATAATATTCAGCCTGATACCTCTGTGGAGAAGGTGATAAAGCTTTTTGAGTGGAGCAAAAAATACGGCCTCTATACTGAAAAAAATAGTCCTGTTTGAGTGGAGAAATAGAAAAATACCTGTGTACGGCTATGTTTTATAATATTTTGCAGATTATAGCTTGCTTTTATTGTAAACGTTTACTATAATATCCAGGCAAATACCATGGAAACTACTATCAAGGATATTGCCCTGATCACAAAAGTCTCTTATGCCACTGTCTCCAGGGCGCTGAATAATAAAAAGGGCGTAAAGGCTGAAACCCGAAAGCTGGTGCTCTCTGCGGCAAAAAAGCTTAACTATCAGCCCAATGCTATAGCCAGGGGGCTGGTAAAGAAGGAGACCTATTCCGTGGGACTGGTGATCCCGGATATTACCAACCCCTTTTTCCCCGAGGTTGCCCGGGGAATAGAGGATCAGGCTAATGAAGCAGGCTACAGTGTGTTCCTGTGCAATACCAACTGGGATGAAAGCAGAGAGTTCCGCTATCTGAAGCTGCTGACTGAGAAGAGAGTTGACGGTATTATTATTGCTCCCACCTCCAACAGGTTGGATTTTCTGGAAGAGGTTCTGCCCGGTAGGATCCCGGTGGTCTTTGTAAGCAGTGCCGCAAAAAACAGTGAGCACAGTTCGGTGGTAATAGATAATGTTCTTGGCGGTTTCCTGGCCACCAGCCACCTTATTGAAGCGGGATACCGGGATATCGGTTTTATCGGTGCGCCAAAGGATTCATTGACCCTTGATGAGCGGCTGCAAGGCTACAAAATGGCCTTCAGGAAACATGGCCTGATAATCAAGGATGATTTTATTCAGCTCGGTGATTTTAAAAGAGAGACCGGATACAACATTATCAAGAGAATGGTGGGCGAGGGTGAATATCCGAGAGCTGTTTTTGCCGAGAATGACCTGCTTGCCCTTGGTGTAATTCAGGGGGCCAGGGAGCTGGGGTTGCTGGTTCCGGAGGATCTGGCAGTGGTGGGCTTTGATGATATACCCTTTGCCGCTTTTCCGGAAATACAGCTTACTACCATCTACCAGCCCAAGCATGATATGGGCAAGATCGCCTTTGATCTTTTGCTGGAGCGGATGACAGATAAAGGAAGCGGGATCAGGAAAAAGAGGATAATACTGGAACCGGAGTTGATAGTGCGTGGAAGCAGCAGGAGCAGCTGTTAATTTGAATTTTGTGTAAACGTTTGCAAAATGCTGCGGCGTTTTCATATAAATTGAGAAAAATTATAGCCAAGGAGGAAATAAAATGGCTGAAAAAATGAGAGCAGTAAGGCTTTATGCCGAATGGGATCCAAAACCGGAATTTGTACTCGGCCCCAAAGACATTGACGGCAGGCAGACCTATCTGGGAAGCAAGGTTTACCGCAATCCCCGGATAAAAATCGAAGAGATCGATGTTCCTGAGCCGGGCCCCGGTGAGGTGCTGATTGAGGTAAAGGTCTGCGGCATTTGCGGCAGTGACGTGCATATGGCTCAAGCAGATGATGACGGTTACATCTGGTATCCGGGACTGACCGGTTTCCCCTGTACCCTGGGCCATGAGCTTTCCGGTATCGTGCGCGAAGCCGGGCCGGGAGCGCTGGATAAGAACACCAGCAAGCCTTTTAAGGGCGGCGAGTGGGTTACTGCCGAGGAAATGCTCTGGTGCGGTTCCTGTAAGCCCTGCGCCGACGGCTGGCCCAACCACTGTGAGCGTTTGGATGAGATCGGTTTTAATGTAAATGGCGCCTTTGCCAAGTATATCGTGCTGCCCAGCAAAGTGCTCTGGAGCCTTGATCCTCTGAAGGGAAAGTATAAAGATGAAGAGGTTTTCAAGCTTGGCAGTATGGTTGAGCCGACCAGTGTTGCCTATAATGCTGTAGTTGAACGCGGCGGCGGCATCCGCCCCGGTGATAATGTAGTTATTCTGGGCGGCGGACCGATCGGTATGGCAGCCTGCGCAGTTTTAAAGAGACAGGGCGCAGCCAGGGTAATACTCTCAGAACCTGAAGAGGGCAGGGCTCAACTTGCTTTAAAGCTGGGTGCGGATTATGTTATCAATCCGACCAGGGAAAGCTTTTCCGAACGGGTTCTAGATATCACCAACGGCATGGGCGCTTCCCTTTTCCTTGAGGCTACGGGTCTGCCCACAATTGTCTATCCGGAAATTGAAAAGGTAATCTGGGAGGGCAGAACCCTCAACAGCACGGTCGTGGTAGTGGCGCGCGCCGATGCCAAAATTCCGGTAACCGGCGAGGTGCTGCAGGTCAGAAGAGCGCGTATAGTAGGAGCCCAGGGTCATTCAGGTCATGGAACCTTCCCGCGGGTTATTCAGTCTATGGCTGCCGGCATGAACATGCTGCCCATGATGACCAAGACGATCAAGCTGGATGAAGTGCCTGAACATATTGTTAAATTACGGACTGACCGCAAGGAATGTAAAATATCCTGCATTATGCTATGATAGCTGAAAAGCTTGTTATTATAGCAAGAAATATTAAGTCCATTGCAGTCGAAGACTGCTATGGAACTTAATCAAACTATAAGGAGCTGATTTAATGGAAAAAAAATGGATGACAACGGATAATCCCGCAGTTATTTTTGAAGACAATACCGTAGGCAGGCTGAAGAAGGAGCTGTGGGATGCATCAGAAACAGAAATCGAGAAAATTCTCCGGGAATATAAAATTCCCTCTCTTCCTGAGTTGGGTAAGGCAGGATGCTACATTCAGAATACCCCCCGCAACAAATGCATTGAAAAGCGAAGGAAGAATGACATCGTTTTTCTGCCCATAGGCTGCACCGAAAACCATGGTATCCATGCCAACTCAGGGCTCGATACCTTTATGGTTACCCAGATCCTGGAGGGAGTGCGCCGCTATACGGCCAAGCAGGGCAGGGAGGTCAACCTGGCCTTTACGCCATTGAATTACGGCGGCCACCCATATCACCACATGGGAATGCCCGGAACGGTTATTATGCCTAAAGAGGTGGTGGAAGAAACACTTATCTACACCATGCTCGGTCTATGGAATGACGGTTACCGCAAGATCATTATGATAAATAATCATGGTCACCTGTGGATGCTGGAATCCGCTGTGCAGGAGTTTATGAAGCGATTTCAGTTGCCCGGTATATTCCAGGTGCTGGACTGGCACCGGGGAGTCAGGGAGTTCTTTGTGCCCAGAAACAGCCCTGATTCTCTGGAAACCAATTTTATCCACGCTGATGAGAGCGAAACCTCGGTTGCCCAGCTTCTGTTTCCGGAGATGATCGACATGAGCGTAGTGGTGGATGCCGAGGGTGAAAGCTTTTTGCCTGACGGCCACTTCGACACTTCGGTGGATCCCTTCCGCAGGCCGCATAGATGGTCAGAGGGTGAGGGGCACTTTGCCATTGAGCGCCACGCTACTCCGGAAGGAGTTGTGGGAAAACCAAGCCTGGCTACGGCCAGAAAGGGAAAGCGGCCGATTGCCGCAATCCTGAAATATCTTACCCTGGTGCACGACCAGATCCTGGAAACCTTTCCTGCGGGAACAGTTCCGCCGGTTGAAAAGGTTACACTGCGCACAGCAAAGGAAATGGAACCCTTCTTGAAGGAGCCCTTCAGTGAAGGCTGGAAATCGGTGTATGAACTTCCACACATAGGGCCTTTTCACAAACTGTAGTAGGAGGCAATATGGCAGATATAATAAATGTAGGGATTATTGGAGCCGGCCGCATCGGCAGGCTCCATACTGAACACCTGGCCTTCCGTATACCGGAGGCCAGGGTTCTGGCTGTCTCCGATATTTTTCCTGAGGCGGCAAAAAAATGTGCGGCTGATTTTAATATAAAGCAGGCAACTGCCGACCATCGGGCAATTTTGGAAAATCCTGATATTGAGGCGGTTATTATCTGTTCAAGTACGGATACCCACTCCCAAATCATCGAGGAGGCCGCCGGGGCAGGCAAGCAGATTTTCTGTGAAAAACCCATCGATCATGATCTTGAACGTATTGACAGTGCTTTGGCAAAGGTGGCTGAGGCCGGAGTAAAACTGCAGGTGGGCTTTAACCGCAGGTTTGATCCCAATTTCCGGCGGATATGGGAATTGGTGCGGGAAGGCAAGGTGGGAGATCCCCATATATTGAGAATTACCAGCAGGGACCCTGAGCCTCCGCCTGTTGAATATGTCAAAGTGTCGGGTGGGATATTTTTAGACATGATGATCCATGATTTTGATATGGCCCGCTATCTGATAGGAAGCGAGGTTGAAGAGGTCTATACTGTGGGCGGCGTAATGGTGGATCCGGAAATAGGCAAGGCTGGAGATCTGGATACGGCAATTGTCACTCTCAAATTCGAGAATGGTGTATTGGGAACTATCGATAACTCCAGGCAGGCGGTATTCGGCTATGATCAGAGAGTTGAGGTTTTCGGTTCTAAGGGTATGGTCAATGTGGAAAATAATACCCCGAACCGGGCACGGTTGAGCACTTCGCAGGCAGTACAGGAGGACCTGCCCCTTTTCTTCTTTGTGCAGCGTTACGTTGATTCTTATATCGCTGAAATGAAGGAATTTATCCGCTGCGTGGCAGAGGACAGGGTGCCATCAGTGACCGGTATAGACGGCCGCATACCGGTGGTTATGGGCAAGGCGGCGCGCCTTTCTTTTGACCGAAACAGGCCGGTTAAGCTTTCTGAGATTTAAATAAAATCTTTACCGGGCTGCCTCTTTACCAACGGGGCAGTCCGAATTAAATTATCAACACCTGTTAATTAAAATAACCTTTTGCTATACTCCGTGCCGTGGCTATAAGGAGCGATAATGAAAATTGAAGAGCAATTGAATAATTTTATCACCGACCATCTGCAGAAGATCAAACCCCTTACCAGGAGGGCGAAATTGGCCTTCTGGCGGGCGGCGATCAGCGGCAGAGCAGAGGACTATTCTGAATATGGCAAACTCGAGCTTGAGCTCCGCCGGATATACTCAAGCCCCGGGGATTTTGAACGACTCACCACCTTTAAAAAATCCGGAGAGGTAAGAAAGAGTGCATTAAAACGGCAGCTCGATATCCTGCACAATTCTTATCTGGAAAACCAGATACCATTAGAACTGCTGGAGAAGATTGTTGCCCTGAGTACCGAGATAGAGAGAAAGTTCAGCGTTTTCCGCGGCACAATCCGCGGCAGAAAGGTTACGGATAACGAGATAAAGGAAATCCTTAAAAAATCGAAAGACTCCATAGAAAGGGAGGAGGCCTGGTATGCGGCTAAGGCTGTGGGCAGAGAAGTTGCAGATGATCTTATTACATTAGTTGAGCTGCGCAACCGGGGAGCCAGGGAGTTGGGCTTTGATAATTACTTTAAGCTCTCGCTGTCAGTCGGCGAACAGGATGAAGCGGAGCTGGACACTATTTTCCAAGACCTTTTTCAACTTACTAAAGAACCATTTAGCCTGGTCAAGGAGAAAATTGATAATTCACTGGCTGCGCTATATGGAGTCGAAACTGGTGAGCTTATGCCCTGGCATTATCATGACCCCTTTTTTCAGGAAGCGCCGTTGCTCACAGAAATAGATTGGGATGGTTATTACCAGGATAAGGATATAAAAGAAATGGCTGTCAGCTTCTATGAAAGCCTTGGCCTGCCTGTAGAGGCGATACTGAAAAAGAGCGACCTGTATGAACGGGACGGCAAGAATCCTCACGCCTTTTGCGAGGACATAGACCGGCAGGGGGATGTGCGCATTTTCTGTAATCTCAAGAACAATGAAAAGTGGATGGGTACACTGCTACATGAGCTTGGTCACGCAGTCTATGACTTTTATATGAATAGGGAGCTTCCCTATCTATTAAGAGAGCCTGCCCACGTCTTTACCACCGAGGCAGTGGCCATGTTTTTCGGCCGGTTAAGCAGCAATGCTCTCTGGATGCAGAAAATGCTCAACTCTTCAGAAAACGAGGGGGTGGAGATCGAAAGAGAGAGCTCCGAGTTTAGCAGGATGACACAGCTCATATTCGCCCGCTGGGCCATGGTAATGTATGATTTTGAAAAGAGGCTATATGCCGATCCCCGTCAGGATCTGAATTCACTCTGGTGGCGGCTGGTGGAGAAATACCAGTTGCTGAATAAACGTGAGCCCGGGGCTAATCCCGACTGGCCGTCAAAGATGCATTTTTCAGCGGCTCCCTGTTACTACCATAATTATCTACTCGGTGAACTACTCGCTTCCCAGTTTTATTCTTATATCCGCCAGAATATTCTTTCCTGTAATGACCGGGATGGGGTAAACCTGGTTGGGTGCAGGGAAGTGGGGGAGTTCTTCCGGGATAAGGTTTTTAAGGCAGGCAAGTATTACCATTGGCGGCAGATGATAGAAAGGGCAACAGGACAACCCTTAACGGCTGAATATTTTGTCAGCCAGTTTGTAGGAAATAAATCCTGATTGCGAAATTCTGTTTTTCCTTTTATAAACCGATAAGTTAATTGAATAAAGGTATGCAAAAAATTTTAGTAGTAGACAATCATCCCCTTATCCTGGAATTTCTGGCAAAACTGCTGGCCGGAGAAGATTGTCAGGTCAAAACTGCGAAAAATGGTCTGGAAGCTCTTGATGTGTTATCACAATATCATCCGGATATTATTTTTATTGATTTGATCATGCCCAACATTGACGGCCAGACTCTCTGTCGTATTATTCGCCGGAAACCGCAATTTAAAAAGACCTATCTGGTAATTCTTTCGGCGATAGCTGTGGAAACAAAGGTGGATTTCATATCCTTTGGCGCAGATGCCTGCATTGCCAAAGGGCCTTTTGCGAAAATGAAAAAGCATATACTTGATGTGCTATCAGAAGCGAATGTTATAAGCTCAAAGAAGAGATCAGGGAATGTCCGGGGGATTGAGGATCTGTATGCGCGTGAAATCACCAGCGAATTACTCTCAATTAAAAGACATTTTGAGGTTGTTTTAAAAAGTATAACCGAAGGTATCATGGAGATTACGGATAACAACAGGATAATTTTTGCCAATCCTGCTGCGATTTCCTTATGCGGTATTTCCGAGGAAGAACTCTTAGCTTCCGATTTTAGAGAGTTATTTAATGGCGGGGATCGCCGGAGAATAGGCATATTGCTGGAGAGGTTAAAGGATCATTCCTCCTCTCTTAATGAAGGAGTAGAGGCGGTAATCAATGATAGAGAATTAGAAATCAGGGTTTCACCGGTAAACAACGGCAAAAAGGGGGCGATTGTTGTTTTTATTGATATTACCGAAAGAAACTACTGGCATGCACATCTGCGGCAAAGGGAAAAAATGGAATCTGTCGGCACTTTAGCGGCAGGCATGGCTCATGATTTCAATAACCTGCTAATGGGAATTAAGGGCAATACTTCTTTACTGCTTATGGAGATGACCAGCGATCATCCACATTATAAGAGATTAAGAAGTATTGAAAAGCAGGTGGCAAGCTCTGCGAGCCTGATCAAGCAGCTCCTTGGCTATGCCCGGCAGGGCAGGGATGAAGTAATATTCATGAATTTGAATAGGCTGATTGGCGAAACCTCTGAGGTAATGGCCAGAACCAGAAGGGATATAACCATTCATATGGAGCTGGCAGCGGATTTAAGGAATATTGAGGCTGATGTGGGCCAGATTGAACAGGTGCTTCTTAACCTGCTGATAAATGCAGGAGACGCTATGCCTCAGGGCGGGGATCTCTTTCTTAAAACCGCTAATGTTAGTAACCTTGAAATACAATCGAAGGTCTTTAAAGTAAAAGCCAATGCTTATATCATGCTGATAGTTACTGATACAGGGATTGGTATGGATAAGAAAACCCGGGAGCGAATCTTTGAACCCTTTTTCACAACCAAAGAGATGGGGCGGGGCACCGGTCTGGGATTGGCCTCTGCCTATGGCATAATAAAGGGCCACGGCGGCTACATAGAAGTTGAATCAGAACAGGGTAAAGGCACTAGCTTTAGAATATATTTACCGGCAAAGTAATAGGACAAATCTGCCGGCATGAGGGCGGATTGTAAAATATGGAAATCAGATCCGGGGATAACAGGAAATATGGGAAGCTATAATTGGGAAGCGGCAGCTGCGCAGATAGGTTTGTCAGAAATAGATTTCAAAAGAATGGTTGAGATTTTTATTAGAGAAACGGAAGCTGACCTGAAAAAACTGCAGCAGGCCTGTGATCTGGGTGATAGTGAAGAAACCGCTCTTATTGCTCACCATATAAAAGGAGCCGCTTTAAATATGGAGTTTGATAAACTTGCCCAGGCTGCTAAAAAGCTGGAAAATGAAGCGCTACAGGGAAACTTGGAATCGGCTGCCCGATTCAGAGCCATACTCAAAGCAGAGTTGGCAGAAATCCGCAATTCATTATCTTTAAAATACTCTTCAAAGTAGTGCTCTTTAACTCTGAAAAAAAAATCCGTTTTTTCCTGATTTCCATAGTTGTGGCACTGAGTTTGCTTGGTGATGCCCTGCTGTATGGAGTACTTCCGGCCAGACCTGGAGAATTTAATGTTTTAGTTTGGCAAATCGGTATTCTTTTAGGAGCCAACCGGCTGATCAGGTTATTGACCAACGAGCTGGCCGGGAGAATGGTAGACCGCTTGGGCTCGGAAAAACCACTGGTTGCAGCCGTGATAATTGGCGCATCCATAACCATCAGCTATGCTTTATGCCGGAACTTCTGGTGTCTGCTGGCTGCTCGTATTCTCTGGGGCGGCTGCTGGTCTATCCTGCGCGTTGAGGGTTATCTGGCAGCCCTTAATTTAGCCACAAACCGCAACCGGGGTAAGATTGTTGCTATTTACCAGGCCATTACCCGTTCCGGTGCCGGGGGCGGGGTGCTTATCGGCGGCTTCCTCTGTGATCTGGTGGGTATAAAACCAACCTTTCTGCTTTTCAGTTTTATATCCTTCTGCGGGGTTTTCCTTATTTTTCCTGCTTACCGGAAGCAGAATGCAGTCATTGTACCGGCAGATAAAGTCCATAAAGCAGTTGGCAAACTTCAGCTGGGAAAAACGGAGTACTCTCTGTGGCTCTGCGCTCTGACCATCAGTATGACTGAGCAGATGATTGCCAACCTTACAGGCAGGCTGGCGGCAGACCGGATAGCGCCGGCGCTGCCCTTTTACCTGGGAGCGGCAAGCCTTACCGGGCTGCTGTTAAGCATACGAATTGCCGGGACCCTGCTTTTCGGACCTTTCTTAGGAATTTTAAGTGATAGGGTGGGTAGAAAACATATGCTGCTTGCAACTGCATCACTGCAGATTATTGCACTCCTGTTATTGATTATAACGAATCACTGGCTATTGCTTATTTTTTCCCTGGCTCTGCATTTTATCGCTGCGGTTGGTTCCCGCCTGAGTATATACATTCTGGCAGGCGACAGGGCTCCCCGGGAAAATCGAGCACTCTTTATGAGCCGTTTTTCAACCTTTTCAGATATGGGTATGGCCCTTGGACCGATTGTGGGTTTTTCCTTATATGCTGCACTGGGCTTTTCCTGGGCCGGTCTTCTCGGTTTAGTCTTGATGTTTTTTACTGCTTTCATAATAATCAGGGGAAGTCTCTTTGAAAAGTAATTGAATATTATGAAAAACTCACAAGAGTCTATAATTAATAACATCAATACTTCTCAAGAATATCAGGCTGCAAAGATTATCTATGAGGCTTTCAAGAGAAAAATATCCGTACTCATTAAGGATCAGGAAATAGCAACAGAACTAATAAAAATTTCCTGCAACTTTGAATGCGCGTTCTATATAGCATTTAACAATGATATTGTTGGTGTTATTGGAATGCGTACCTTAAAATGTTCTTTTTTAAAATTCAAATATAGTTGCATAAGAAAATATTTCAGTATTATTAAATCCATGATTTTATATTTGATACTCAATTATGATAATTTCAGAAAACAGCCGGATAATGAACTAAAAATTGAGGCGATTGCTGTAAAGAAAGAAGCACGAAATATGGGAATAGGAACAAAGCTTCTGGAGCATATAACTCAATTTGCAAAAGAAAAAGGGTATAAATATCTTTCTCTGGATGTTGTTGATACAAATAACATGGCTAAAATGCTGTATGAAAGATTAGGCTTTGTAGAGATCAAAAAGGTACGATATGGTTTTATTACAAGAAGAGCCGGATTCACAGGATCATCACTGATGAAGAAGGAATTGTTTTAGGTATGATCATTGGAGATGGGTGCGTTTACTAACACTTCTTCTACATGCCATCTGATTTGAGATACTGTATCTGTCCATACCAACACTACCAATCGGCTGGCATCAGCGGCGCCCCCCCCGCGTCCGTTGCGTACCACTGCCGCCTGTTTTATCCCTGGCATGGGTAATTATCGGCTTCTGACCCCTTTCGTTAAAACCAATAACGATTTTCTCTGCCTTTTCAAAAGGAACAGTAATAAAGGAAAATTTGTCCATTACCTGTATATCTCTGATCTGTTTGGGATTTATTGAGACTCGGCTCATAATAAGATCAACAAGTTTTCTGGCATTAATCTTGTCTTTCTTACCAAGTGCGACAAAAAGTCTTGCTTTACCCTGTTCATCAAGTTGCCTACCCTTGGCACCGACCTCTTCTATTTCTCCATAGGCATCAGGATTGAGTTCCTCTTCGAAACAATAGTTAAGTGTAGCAGCCAGTATTTCTGTCGGATTATTATCCACAAGCAATTTCTTGGCCCAGTTATAATATTTTGTATCAATCTCATCTTCAAGAATAGCAGTCAGATCATCGTATATCTTTTTCTTTTTGGCTTTGATAATATCTTTTACATTTGGTACTTTTGATTTCTTAATATCCATCCTGGCGATCCGCTGTATGAACATCAGTCGCTTATACTCACTGGGCGTAATAAAGGTAATAGCGGTGCCCTCTTTCCCGGCCCTTCCTGTACGGCCTATTCGATGAATATATGAATCCGGATCATGAGGTAGTGAATAGTTTATAACGTGGGTGAGGTTATAAACGTCAATTCCACGTGCTGCAACATCTGTTGCTACAAGAATATTGACTCTTTGTTTCTTGAAGTTCCCCAGAGTTCTTTCTCTTTGGGCCTGTGAAATATCTCCATGAATAGCTTCTGCGTCATACCCCCTGTCCACTAAATGGGTTACGACAGAATCGACATCATTCTTTGTTCTGCAGAAAATCAAACCGTAAAAATCATCTTCAATGTCAATTATCCTGCATAGGGCCTCAAATTTATCAGAAGCTTTAACCTCAAAGTATATTTGCTCAGTCAGATCAGTTGTCAGTTGCTCTTTCTTAGCTGTAAGAAGCTCATAACCAGCCATGTATTTATGTGCAAGATCCTTTATCCTTCCCGGAATTGTTGCAGAAAACAATAGCGTTCTTTTGGCAGGATTCGTATGCTTCATTATTTCTTCCATATCTTCGATGAATCCCATATTCAGCATTTCATCCGCCTCATCAAGTATCAGGTGCTCGATCCCCCCAAGTTTTAGTGTCTTTCTGTTAAGATGATCAATCACCCTGCCCGGAGTTCCAACTACAATATGCACACCTTTTTTCAGCCTGCGTAACTGCTGGTCAATAGATTGACCGCCATATCAGTACTGACGCATAAATTATAAATCCACACACAATAGATACTTACAAACAAATAGATTTTTTTTCGTCTTTTAAATGAGTAGACGCACCACAGCCCGTTTGATATGATAAAATTGGTGTAAATT
>JAUVWI010000039.1 GCA_030604195.1 Spirochaetales bacterium | reverse complement strand
TTGTAGCATATTAGACGCCTTTAGACAACTGCATATTGTTAACAAAAATAAAAAAAGACTCCCTATTTCATTACAGAGAAAAAAATTAATCTTTCAGGTTATTTAGTGGACTGCAGAATTAGGGAAAAGTAGATTCTTTTATCGAGGTGAGCTATTGACAGATCAATAGGAATATGAAATGATCCTAACAATTTATGCTATGATAGATCAAAAGTTTGTTATTTTAACAAGAAATATTAAAGTCAGCGACAGCAGGAAGTCCTGTGGACGCCCGAATATTTTGAGTTGGACTTCTGCCTTGAGAACTTCGGTTGCGGATGTAATCTGCGATGGGAAATTCAAATTCAGCCAATTAAGATTGATACAACAACGAAAGACCCCGGCCCGGAAAGGGTCTTGTTATTTTATTGAAAAGAGAGCCTTTGGCTCTCTTTTTTTTTAAGCAAAGAGAGAATAAACAGGAGGAAAAATGGAAAAGAGTTTTTTTTTACGATTAGAAGAAGCCTGCAGGCAGAAGCAAAGCCTGTTATGTGTCGGGCTTGATCCCAGAATCAGTATAAACCGTAATGAGGATATTGTCTCAGCCATAGTTGGTTTTAACAGAAGAATAATTGAACAAACAGATCAATATGCGGCATGTTTTAAGCCCAACATTGCCTTTTATGAAGCCTTCGGCCCGAAAGGGCTTGAAGCTATGAAAGAAACCATAGCTCTGATACCGGATGGAACACCTGTTATTATCGATGGCAAGCGTAATGATATAGGTCAGACCGCAGGCGCCTACGCTGAAGCCATATTCGGCTATTACGGGGCTGACTGCGCAACCATCAATCCCTACCCGGGGAATGAGTCGGTACTCCCCTTTTTAGAATATTCGGGAAAGGGGCTCTTTGCCCTCTGCCGAACCTCAAATCCCGGATCGGAAGCTATTCAGGGATTAACCGTTCTAAAGAGGGGTATGAATCCCTTATATATTGAGATCGCTTTAGAGGTTTCAAGCTGGGCAGAGGAGATTGGCCTGGTTGTCGGGGCAACAGATATTGAAGCCCTTATCCGGGTTAGAAGAGAGCTTCCCGAAATCTGGATCCTGGCTCCCGGTATCGGTGTCCAGGGCGGCTCTCTGGAAAAGAGCGTCTGTGCCGGCATACGTTCGGACAAACTTGGTCTGCTTGCCGTGGCAGCCCGGATGATCAGCCAGGATCCTCACCCAGGGGAGATGGCCAGGATATTAAGGGACAGAATAAACAGGGCCCGCCTGGACCACGGCAGGAATGGCAGGGTTATTTGCCCGGCAACAGAGCTAAAAAATAACAAAGACCCTAAAAAACAGCATCTGCTTGAAGAAATTGTAAATAACGATTGTTTGAAACTCGGTAGCTTTAAACTCAAATCAGGAAAGATCTCTCCCTTTTATCTTGACCTGAGAAAGATAATCTCCAATCCAGCTTTGCTCTTCAAAATTGCTGATGCTTATATAGAGCTTGCCGAAGATCTTGAGTTTGACAGAATTGCAGCCATACCTGTAGCCGCTATTCCCATTGCCACAGCCATTTCACTAAAAACCGGTATTCCCTTTATCTATCCCCGGATTGTTCCAAAAGATCACGGAAGCGGGAATCGCATTGAAGGGAGCTTTAATAAGGGAGAAAGGGTTCTCCTTATTGACGATCTTATTACTACAGCCAAGAGCAAGCTGCAAGCTATTGAAATACTTCATGAAGAGGGCTTGATAGTAGGTGACCTGATTGTCTTAATTGAGCGGGATAAGAGAGGCAGGGAAGAGCTTGCCAAACAGGGCATACGGGTTCACTCCTATGCTGATATAGCGGAACTTTTGGCTATTGCCGGGGTATCAACAACGCCCCGGGCTGAACCTGGACCTCTCCGGAAAGGATAATTAATTTAATCCTTTCCGGTTTTTTTTTGTAATCACAAATGGGAGGAAGCAATGGAATTTACAGAGAACAGGCAGAGGAAAGTATTAAGAATATTAAAAGATAGCAGAGTCAAACTGGCAACCGTTTCCGGTATTTTAACTACAAAGATCAACCTGATAGAGTGGGTTGATAACAACATTCCTGAAATTGAATTGATAACCACCAAGAGTTACCAGGTAAAGCCGAATTCGGGGAACAGGGAACCTATTATTGTTGAACAGAATTCAGGATGCTATGGAAATGCAGTAGGTTTGAAAAACCCGGGCATGCAAAAGGGGCTGGAAGAACTGATCCGGCTCAGGAATAGACATGAACTTAGAGCTTTGCTGAATGTTTCCCTGTCTGCGGATTCCATAGAGGATTTTATACTCCTGGTTAAGGGCTTTGAACAGGTTGCTGATCTGCTTGAGCTTAACTTCTCCTGCCCCCATGCCGGAGGCCGGTACGGCTCGGTAATCGGCAGTGATCCTGCTACGGTAAAAGAGTTTATAAGTGAAATACGAAAAAATACGCATGGACTGCTTTTTGCTAAACTGACTCCGAATGTCGCCAATATCGGCAATATCGCCCTGGCTGCAGTGCAAGCAGGGGCCGACGGTATATCTGCCATCAATACTGTGGGGCCGGAAGTTTTCAGGGAACCCTATACGGGCCAGCCTGTTCTTTATAACCCTGACGGGCATAAGGGAGGTAAATCAGGTCTATGGATCAGGGAGACTGCCTTACAAAAGGTAAGAGAAATCAGGCAGGCAGTGGGTGAAGCTGTACCAATAATCGGAATGGGAGGTATTACCAGCGCAGCGGATGTCCTAAACATGAAAGAAGCAGGGGCCGATGTTGTCGGCCTTGGCAGTGTAATAATAAGAGTACCAAGCCAGGAGATATTGCCGCATTACTTTTACTCACTTAAAAGGGATATTGAAGATAATACAAATCTTGCTGAAGAATTGCTTTCAAAGCAAAGAAAAATGGAATATAAACCATATAAAATAGAACATATTGAAGAAAAAAATGAATATTTAAGAATACTAAGCCTTGAAGGAAGTATAGATTATAGTTCAAGCCAGTATGCTTTTCTTTTCATCCCTGGAATCGGAGAAAAGCCATTCTCGATTGCCGGCACTTCCCCTTTGAAGTTCATCATCAGGAAAAAAGGAATATTCACCAACTCGCTTTTTACTCTACGTAAAGGGGACACCCTGCTGATAAGGGGAGTCTATGGAGCTGATTCACCAAGTAACGAAAAGCCGAAAGCCTGCGTGGTTGCCGGCGGAACCGGAATTGCAGTAGCGCCCAGACTTGTAGAAAAGCTCCACAGCCAGGGGAAAGAGGTAACAGTCTATTGCGGCGTAACTTCGAAGGAAGAGATTGTACTGGGCAAAGAGATCAGCAAGTATGCAACCTTCGTCCCTGTTGCGGATAATGGTATAAAGGGTAGGGTCCTGGATGTAATGGTTGAGGAGCTGGCTTGCAGGAGTGCAGCTGATACCTGCTTTTATAATATAGGGCCCGAGCAATTTATGAAGATTGCCATGGAAATAGAGGTTTCACTGGGAGCCGATCCTCTGTATATCTATGCATCATTAGAAACCGAGACAATGTGCGGCATCGGGGCATGCGGAAGTTGCGAATGCAAAGGCAGATTGCTCTGTAAAGAGGGAACATTCCTATCATTAATGGAGATTGGCGGGATTGAAGCCAAGCAACCGGTTAATGCTAAACAGACTGCTCCGGTTTAAAAAGCAAAACCTTAAAGCCGGCTAATCCGGTTATTCTTTTTTCTACACGAGCAGCTTCCGTTTCCAGTAATGATTCGAACTCCTTAATCCTGTTACGGGAAGAATCCAGGCCCAGGTTTCCGGTTGCCCCTGTATGGGTCTTTTTCCTGATAGCCTCATAAGGGTCTTCATCCTTAAGAGTATCGAGGCTACAGCCCACCTGCCGGTAGGCATCACGAAAAGGTATTCCCCGGCCTACCAGTTCCATTGCCCTATCGGTGGCAAAGATTTCCGGTATAAAGCCCTCCAGGAGTTTTTTCTCATTTACCTTTACACGCCTGATTATAAGGTCCATAATCCTGACACAGTTCATACCTACATTAAGGCCCTTGATAAAAGGTGCTTTTGTATCCTGAAAATCCCGGTTATAGCCTGAGGGCAGTCCTTTGATAATGCTCTTAATCTGCATTGAAAAAGCCGAAACTGCTGAGGCTTTTGCCCTTATAAGCTCAAGTGCAGCAGGATTTCTCTTCTGAGGCATAATACTGCTGCCTGTGCACAGTTCAACAGGGAGTGAAAAATACTTAAATTCAGGCATTGAAAATAGTATCAGATCCTGCGCCATTTTGCTTAATGTAATCATTACCTGTTCTAAAGCATCCAGGATAACTGATTCAATTTTTCCCCGGCTGTTGTTCACATACAGAACATTATTCTGAACCCTCTCAAAGCCAAGTGCATGGGCAACCATCTCCCGTTTAATGGGGAGCGACACTCCATAGCTTGCCGCAGAGCCCAGCGGGCACATATTGTTTAAATTATAGGCGGCTGCAACCAGGTAAAGATCATCTAAAAGACCTTCTGCATACGCCCCTGCCCATAGACCAACTGAAGAAGGCATGGCAATCTGCATATGGGTGCGTCCGGGCATGGGAACATTCGAGTTTGTACCGGCAAAATCAATCAAGTTTGAGGTAAGCTTTAAACATACTCTTTGAAACTCAATTAGAAAGGCGCGTGAATAGAGGCGGATTGCAGCAATAACCTGATCATTCCTCGAACGCCCGGTATGGATTTTTTTACCCGCTTCACCGAGCACTGATGTCAGGTGGTTCTCAATGGCTGTGTGGCAGTCTTCATGGCCGGGAAGTATGGAAAATTTGCCCCTGTCATTCAGTTTTATAATATTCACAAGCTCATTTCTAAGGGACTTGAATTCAATTTCGGTCAATATACCGATGGATTCCAGCATTTCTGCGTGAGCAATGCCGGAAACACAATCACCATTAACAATATTCCTGTCTAAAAGGTAATCCTCCCCCACAGTAAAATGCTCAACAACTTGATCCAGAGAATAATCTTTTTGCCAGAGCTTTGCCATTAGTAACCCTCCTTAACCTTTTCCCGGCGTTTGGCTAAAAGCTCAAAGGGCAATCCCCTTATTCTGGCTGCATCCGCGCACCAGCGCTGGTCGAAGCTGTTTGACTCAATAGAGCGGACCTCCGGAAAGAAAAGTGATGATGTCGAGTTTTCCCGCTCTATGCACTCAATGTTTCCCTTATAGAGTTTGGCCTTAATGGATCCATTTACAAACTTCTGGCTTTGGCTGATGAAGGCATCAAGATTATCTTTTAATGGATGATACCATTCACCGTGATAGACTAAAGAGGCCCACCTGGAGTCGATTGACTTTTTGAACTCACGTTCTTCTTTAGTTAAGCACTGCGCTTCCAGGTCGGCCTTCAGGGTTAGAATAAGCCTGGCCGCCGGCGCTTCATATATCTCGTGGCTTTTTAAACACATTATACCATCTTCAAAAATATCGATGCGTCCGATTCCATTTCTACCGGCAACTATATTCAATTCAAGAATGATATCCGCAAGCGGTCTATTCCGTCCGTTTATTGCTGTGGGTATTCCCTGCTCAAAGGTAAGGCTCACTGTTTCAGGCCTGGCGGGCGCTTTCTCCGGCGGGACCAGCCACATCCAGATATTATCCGGTAATTCCTGGTTCAAAGCGATTGCCCCGGATGCAATTGAGCGGCACCACATGGTCTTATCATCGCCCCCGGAAATAACCTCTTCTACCGGCACACCCCATTCTTCACACAATTTCAGTTCCTGGCTTCTGGTCAGGTCAAAATCTCTTACCGGCACAAGTACTGTCATATCCGGAGCGAACATTTTAATAACATTATGCATGCGGAACTGATCATTCCCTCTGCCCGTTGATCCCTCTAAAATGGAATCACATCTCAATTCAACAGCTTTGGAAGCAATAGTTCCAGCTATAAGCTGGCGGGTCATAGAGGTGGAAACCGGATAGCCGTAATAATCCGAGTTTGCCCTTATAGCCTTCTTAAGCCAGTTTTCACTGAAATCCTGCTTGCAATCAATAATAAGAGGATCAATTTTCAATTGCCCGGCTCGCCTGACAGCAAGGTCTATCTCATCCTCGCCCTGCCCCACATCAACTGTTATAGGTATGATCTGCCGGACTTTATAGATCCTCCGTAAAAGCTCGATTCCCAGGCTGCTGTCAAGCCCTCCGGAATATGCTACTGCGCATTTTTTAACCGCAGGCAGTTCAATGTTCTTGAGCTTACCCTTAAGTTCCTTAGCGATTATCATTACTGCTCCTTTCTTTGTCCTGGTTTGATATGGCCTTTTCCTTAAAATGGAGAAACCCGCTCCAGGTAATTTCTGTTAGATAATGGAATTATCTGAAAGAATAATTAAAATAAGAAATTATGTCAATAATATTTATTCATTTTATTGTATATTTATAAGTTTTTCTGAATTAAACCCCGGTAAGGGCAAACCGGGTATTCTTAACCGCCTTAATGAACTTTCTTATTTTCTATCTTTGAAATAGCCTTTTTTATGTCTATTACAGGCCCTGTTTCTACCCTGTTTCTGAAATTATCCAATATCCGCCTGCCACCGTGCCTGCGGGAAATGTAGCGGTGATCAAGTCAAAGGGGTCCATACCTTCCTTGCACAGCTTCCGGTTTTTAGGATAATATTACAATTGATGCGATTTTCTTGTTACCCGGGACCAAGTATTGGATAGACTGACTACCTTACAAAAAAGCGGAGGCTACATTTGTGAAACAGACAATACTAATTATTGAAGATGAGCCCCAGTTGGTTGGAATACTTGAATATTTATTAAGAGATGAAGGATATTCTGTGGAAACCGCTTATAATGGGGAAGATGCGCTGAAGCTAATGAAAAAAGTGCGTCCTGATCTTGTTATTCTGGATATTATGCTTCCCAAAATGGACGGCTTTGAGGTATGCAACCGGATTAGAAAGTACACTACAATTCCCGTTATCATTCTAAGTGCGAAAGATCAAGATGAAGATATTATTAAAGGCCTTGAAATTGGCGCTGACGATTATATAACAAAGCCCTTTAATCACCGGGAATTGATACTCAGAATAGCAAAAATACTCAAACGAATTAATGCCTATAGAGTGAAAGAAAATATTAAAATTGGCGACCTTCAAATTAATCTATCCAGTAGATCGCTCAAAATAAAAGGTAATAAAATTAACTTAACTCCTACTGAATTTAATCTATTAACCTGCCTGGCCAAACATAAAGACAGGGTATTATCCTGGGAATCTCTTCTAAAAGAAGTATGGGGCTATAGTGATGACTGGGACGGAGGAAAAGAATTAATCAAAGTAAATATAAGGCGCCTTAGAAAAAAAATTGAACCTGCTGTTTCAAATCCTGTTTATCTGGTTAATTTATGGGGCATGGGTTACAGATTAGCATCGCCATAATTCTATGCTTTCAATCCGTATGCAATATTTTCAAATATTGACAAATGAGGAAACAGTGCATAGCTTTGAAAAACCATTGGCATATTTCTGGTATAGGCCGGCAGGTCATTTATTTTTTTATTACCCAAGAATATCTCACCTGAATCTAATGCTTCAAACCCGGCAACCAGTCTTAGAGTAGTGGTCTTGCCGCAGCCGGAGGGACCTAAAAGAGTAACAAACTCGCCGCTTGAAATAGTAAATGAAATATCATTAACCGCCTGGACCAGTCCGGTTGCTTTTCTTATTATCACAATAAAAACCATAATTATTACTATTAGGACAAACGACAGCGCAGATGCTACTCCAAGGCGCATAATCTCTGTCTGTGCCAATACCAGCACAGTCAGATGGTTCCATCTTGCAGAAACCAAAAATATTATTGCGCTTATTGCCGTCATGCACCTGACAAAGCAGAAAGTTGCTCCTGCAAAAAAGGAAGGGGTAATCAACGGAAGTGTTATACGCCTGAATGTATAGGAACTATCCGCACCAAGGTTTGTCGACGATTCCTCAATATCACTTGAAATCTGTTTAAGAGCAGCAATACCGGATTCGACTCCTATGGGAACGTTTCTGAAAACATAACAGGCAATAAGAATAAAAGCTGTGCCTGACAATAGAAAAGGTGGTTTATTAAATGCCAGAATATAACCTATTCCTACTGCTGTTCCGGGTATTGCATAGCTCATCATGGTAACTATCTCCATAACATGTTTTCCCGGAAAAGCTTTTCTTACTACAAAATAAGCAATAATCATTCCCAATAAAGCGGTTATTGGGGTAGATATTATTGCCAGTATAAGCGTATTCTTTAGTGTTTTAAGGCCTACATCAAAACTGTAGGTAAAATGTTCAAAGGTAAACCCCCAGTTAATACCCCATATTTTTATAAAGCTGCCTGCAATTATTGTAAAATAGAACATTAAAACAAAAAGGCAAATAATTAGGCATATACTAAAAAGTACTCTATTTGCCAATGGACTGATCTTAACGCTTACTCTTCTTCCGGATTTTCCTGTTATTGTTGTATACGATTTTTTCCTTAATATTTGTTTTTGGAGTAAGAAAATCGCAACTGTAGGTATTAGTAGAATAATGGCCAGACCGGCGCCCCTTGGCAGATTAGCCATACCGGTAAACTCCATGTAAGCCTGTACCGACAGAACATCAAACTCACCACCGATAACTATGGGATTACCAAAATCTGTAAGAGATCCTACAAATACCAACAGCCAGGCGGCAAATATACCGGGCAGCGCAAGAGGCAATGTGATGGTAAAAAATGTTTTCAAACGTTTGGCCCCGAGGTTCATGGCACAGGTTTCCAAATCCGGATCAATTGCCTGCAATATCCCTGAAAGCGTTAAATAGGCAAGGGGAAACAGGCCTATGCTCTGTACAATCACCAATCCCTTAAGACCATAGATGTTATACCTGTCCAATCCTAAAAGGCCGGCAGTAATCAACCCGTTTCGTCCGAATAGAAGAATAACCGAAAGAGCAAACATAAAGGGAGGCGAAATTATGGGAAGCAGAACCAGATTCTTAAATATTCTATGTCCCGGAATTCTTGTACGAGTCAGGGCAAAAGCAAAAATAAAACCTATTAAAGTTGATATTGTGGCAACTATAAGGCCAAGCAGGGTGCTGTTAAAAATTGCCTTACTGAATCTTCTATGTGAAAAAATATATTTGTAAACATCCAGGCTGAGCTTGCCTTCCGGAAAAAGACTCAACCGTACTGTAGTAATAAGCGGATAGATAATAAATACAATCAGCATGCTTAAAACCAATAGCACTCCGGTAAAAAGCACCGGTTCTTTTACCAATTGCTTTAGATTGTGTCTATTCCTTCTGATCGCTAACATCATTCCTGAGCTCATGGATACATACTCCCCCGGCTAATTATAGTTATGAACGGGGTGCACCCTGTATCAATGTTAAAGGCACACCCCATTAAGTTTAATTTTCGCGGCTATTTCTTCTTTGCCTCTGTTTTGGCTTCGCCGCCGATAACATCATTCCATTTCTCAACCAATCTGACTTTATTATCTGCCGACCACTGATCATCCTGATTAATTGTATTAACTTGAGAAATCGGAATAGAACCTGGCGCCAGAGGAACATCTACAAAAGGAACAACAAAATTCTTTGCATATGCCTTTGCAGCATTTTCACCCAATGCCCAGTCATAGAGTTTTTTTGCAACGGCAACCTCATCTGCAGGCCCGCCCTTAATCAGGGAAATTGACGCAACCTCATAACCGGTTCCCTCTGCAGGAAATGTTATTTTAATGGGGAATCCCTTGCTTACAAGTTTTACACCGTCATGTGCATAGCCGATGGCAATAGTACTCTCGCCAATACTGACATTTTTCCCCGGAGCTGAGCCTGAACGTGTATATTGAATGATATTATTATCCAGTTTTCTTAAAAGATCAAAGGCCTCGTCCTCCCCGAATATCTGCACAAGGGTAGCAAGAACATTGCACGCCGTTCCTGAAGAGCCCGGGTTTGCAACCTGGACATGCCCCTCATACCTGGGATCACAGATCTCTTCCCATGACTTCGGCGCTGTGAGACTATACTTTTCAAGCATCTTTGTGTTGCTCTCAAAACAAAGCGGTCCGGCATATATACCCGTCCAATAACGATCTTTATCTCTGAAATTGTCAGGAATATTTGCTGCGGCAGGTGAATCATAGGGAGTAGTCAAGCCTTTTGCCTTTGCCTGGATATGGCCAAGACCAACCCCACCATACCAAATGCTTGCCTGGGGATTCCCTTTTTCCGCCTCCATCCTGGCAACACATTCACCTGTTGAAAGACGTACCCAGTCAACCTCAATACCTGTATGTTTGTCCTGTAATATCTTTGACATAATAGTCATTTTAACTGAAAATTTACGCATGATGTTTGATAAATTATATCAATACCGATGGTTAAAGGAATATCTTCCGAATGCTTCCTCCCTCTTATTTCATATATTACAGAATGCAGTGAAATAGATTCCTGCCTTGAGAAAATACCTGATCGCTTAGTTGGAGAAAGGGATGGTTCTACATTAAAGCGGATGTAATTCGTAGACTGCAGGCCGTAGGTGCCCGCACAGGGCGGCCCGTAGGAGGAGTCCCCCGCAAAGGGGTGCTGCGCTGGGATAAATGTAAAGAGTTAATTGTTTCGAACCTCACAATATCCTATAATGCATACCAATAGTGAAATAAGGAGCGGCTATGGCTGACAATGGAAACAGCGATTTAACTTTCACTTCAAAGCTCTGGAAGGCAGCAGATAAATTACGAAATAACATGGACGCAGCTGAATACAAGCATATCGTACTCGGTCTAATATTTCTAAAATACATATCTGATGTTTTCAATGAAGTTTTCAAAGAATTGGAAAGCAATAAGAAAAATTATTCTGATCCTGAGGATATTGATGAATATAGAATGAGGAATATCTTCTGGGTGCCGCCTGAAGCCCGCTGGCAGCATTTACAGAAAAATGCCAAACAGCCGGCAATCGGCAAATCTATTGATGATGCGATGGATGCTATTGAAAGAAATAATCCATCATTAAAAGGTGTTTTGCCTAAAAATTATGCCCGCCCCGCTCTTGATAAACAGCGATTGGGAGAGTTGATCGATTTAATCGGCACAATCGGTTTAGGTGATAAAGAAAATAGGAGCAAAGATTTACTCGGCAGAGTTTATGAGTATTTCTTAGGCCAGTTTGCTGATGCTGAAGGTAAAAAAGGCGGACAATTCTATACACCACGCTGTATTGTTAAATTACTTGTGGCCATGCTTGAACCCTACAAAGGAAGAGTATTTGATCCCTGCTGCGGATCAGGAGGTATGTTTGTTCAGAGTGAAAGATTCATTGAAGAGCATGGAGGCCGGATTGGGGATATTTCCGTATACGGTCAGGAATCAAACCAAACTACCTGGCGGTTATGCAAGATGAATCTTGCTCTACGCGGTATTGACGCCAATATTGCCTGGGTCCAGCATTTCATATATCACCTGGCTCCTGCAGGTACTACCGGTTTTGTACTGGCAAATGGCTCCATGTCATCAAACACGGCAGGCGAAGGAAATATAAGGAAATCAATAATAGAAGCCGACCTGGTTGATTGTATGGTTGCTCTGCCTTCCCAGCTTTTCTACAATACCATGATCATGGCATGTCTCTGGTTTATAGCAAAGGATAAGAAGAATCATCTGATCGCAGGAGGCGCGCAAGACGGCAAGTTCAGGGACAGGCGCGACCAGACATTATTCATTGATGCACGAAATATGGGTGTAATGATTGATAGAAGGCATAGAGAATTAACCGATGATGATATTCTATTAAGCGTTCGTGCTCCTGTCGGTGATTTAAATCGTACATTAGTGAAGTGCATTATCGGAAGAGGATTAGCATCTATTCATGAAAAAAATAGAAGGAATAGTTATATCTACTATATGTTACAAAATAGTATCAATTGGTGGAAGAATTTTAATGCTGAAGGCACGGTTTTTGGTGCTGTGAATAAAGATGATGTAAACAATTTTCAAATAGTAATTCCACCTAAGGATTTTGGAAATCAATTAAATACATTCTTAATGAATATAGATGAAAGAGTAAGAAATAATTGTATCCAGAATAGAAGACTTTCCCAAATCCGTGACTCCCTCCTTCCCAGGCTTATGTCTGGAAAGATAAGGGTTAATTACGATAGAACAGCGCCACGAGGGTAATAAATATGCATTCATTCAAGGAAAAAGAAAGCGATTACAGCCTGCCATTGGGCGCAGTCTGGCTGATGAACAGCATATCTGAATACAAAGGCAAACAGGAATTATATACTTGTCAATCACCGCAAATTCTAAATGCGCTTGTCAAAATGGCGTTAATTGAAAGCGCGGAATCTTCCAACCGTATTGAAGGTGTAGTAGTTGATAGAAACCGTCTTCAACCACTGATTATTGGGAACAGTCGGCCTCGAGACCGTTCAGAAGAGGAAGTGGCTGGCTACCGCAGGGCGCTTGACCTAATACATAAAAAATATGCAAGTATTGAAATAACACCAGAAACAATCCTTCAACTACATCGTTTAAGCCGGGGAGAAAGTGGTGATGCCGGTGAATGGAAGAGTAAAAACAATGATATCATCCGCATAAATACTGACGGCACTATTAATATAATTTTTAAACCTGTACCTGCTGACCAAACCCCAGGAGCTATGGAACAGCTATGTCTTTTATACCGCCATAGCCTCTCCAGGTTCAGATACCCGCCTCTATATGCTGTTGCCTGTCTTATTCTTGATTTTTTATGTATTCACCCTTTTCGAGACGGCAACGGAAGGGTTTCAAGACTCTTAGCTTTACTGGCTCTTTATCAGCACGGTTATGAGGTAGGAAAGTATATAAGCCTTGAACGGACTGTTGAACAATCTAAAGAAACCTACTATGAATCGCTTAATAAAAGTTCGCAGAAATGGCATCAGTCAAAACATGATATTAATCCCTGGCTTCATTATTTCTTAGGAACAGTTTTATCAGCCTATAAAGAATTTGAGGAGAGATCTATTGCCTTAAAGCCAATCCGCGGAGCAAAAACCGAACTTATCAAGCAGGTCATAGAAAATCAGATAGGTGAATTTACACTCTCAGATATTATGAATGCCTGCCCGGGAATAAGCCGTGATATGATCCGTGTTGTTTTCCGACAACTTGTTTCGGAGAAGCTTATTAGATGTCTGGGAAAAGGAAAATCAGCGAAATGGAAAAAGCTTTGAAAAAACCAAATAGGGTAATAAAAATTTAAATAGGGTAATAAATAGGGTAATGAAGACTTGGGGGGGCTGTATAAGCCAATCTATCCGAAATAGAATATGAAGCTAAAATGTGATAATATGAGATAAACTTGATAATAAACATGATAATAACTGACAGTATGTTAGAAGGCAGATAAATTGCAAAAGATAATTACCGAGTCGGAAGTCGAGCAGGTTGCTCTGGATATCCTCTCCGAAATCGGATATGAAGCTGTTTTCGGCCCTGACATTGCTCCGGATGGTGATTTTCCTGAACGTTCAAGCCACTCGGAAGTAATTTTAATGCAAAGAGTGCGCAGGGCTATCAATATGCTGAATCCGGACATTCCGGATGAAGCAAAAGAGCAAGCTATCAAGCTGCTGCTTAGAAGCGAGAGCCCTGATCCGGTGGTAAATAACCAGCGTTTTCATAAGTTGCTCATCGACGGTATTGACATAGAATATCGAAAGCACGGAAGGATTGTTGGAGATAAGATATGGCTGCTGGATTTTGACAATCCGGAGAACAACGAGTTTGCAGCGGTTAATCAGTTTACAGTCATTGAAGATAATCACAACCGGCGTCCTGACATTGTGCTTTTTGTAAATGGTCTGCCATTAGCAGTTATTGAACTAAAAAATCCCGCAGATGAGAATGCAACTATTAGAACGGCATTTAACCAGTTTCAAACCTACAGAGCAGAAATCCCCGTCCTTTTTAGCTACAATGAAATCCTGGTTATAAGTGACGGGCTTGAGGCAAAGGCCGGCACAATTACATCAAACTGGGAAAGATTCCTGCCCTGGAAAACAATTGACGGTATAGAAAAAGCTCCTGCTGCCGTACCGCAAATTGAAGTTCTTCTTAAGGGCAGTTTTGATAAAAAGATATTCCTTGACCTGATACGTCAGTTTATTGTATTTGAACAGGAGCATATGCCTTATTAAAGAAGGTCGCCGCCTATCATCAATATTATGCAGTCAATAAGGCGGTTGACTCAACCAAACAGGCGGCAGGTATTAAGGGAGACCGGTGCTGCTGCTGACCCGCCTGAATGGCAGGAACATATAAGGAACAAGCAGAGGCGCAAGGACATAGGGGACAGGATGAAAGACCCCTATGATCCTCTAAAAGTGGTTATTGTAAGAGATATGTGGCTTACAGGTTTTGATGTTCCCTGCCTGCATACAATGTATCTTGATAAACCAATGCGCGGCCATGGCCTTATGCAGGCTATAGCCCGGGTCAACCGGGTCTTTAAGGATAAACCGGGGGGTCTGATAGTCGACTATCTTGGTGTTGCAGTAGAGCTTAAAAAAGCCCTTTCAGAATATACGGAAAGCGGTGGCCGGGGCAAACCGGCATTTGAGCAGGATGAGGCGGTTGCTGTAATGGTTGAAAAGTATGAAATTGTATCCGCTTTGTTTTATGGTTTTGATTATACTCACTTTTTTACCTCTTCAACCAAAGACAAGCTATCAATACTAGTTTTAGCTCAGGAACATATTCTAAAACAGGAAAACGGCAAAGAGCGGTGTTTAAAATACGTAACTCAGCTCTCAAAGGCTTTTGCTCTTATGGTCAAGCGGGTTTTAAGAAAACACGGCTACCCTCCGGATAAAGAAAAAAATAAGCTGCAGCTGCGAAAAGCGCTCCTGCTGAAATGCCTGCAAAGACCTCCAAAGGCGTATGGCCCACCATCTGCGGGATCTGCTCCTGTTCCTCAAGGGGAAGCCTGGATGAGAGTTTCTTTAAAACCTGAGAGTGGATCTGTACCGCACCCCGCAGCCTGATGGAATCATAGATTATGATCATGGAAAACACCAGGGATAGAGCAAAAACATCTGAAGAGAATCCGCCGCGCAGGCCAAGGGAAAGGGTAAAAGCGGTAACAAAGGCGGAATGAGCGCTGGGCATGCCCCCTGCTGAGAAAAAGTACCGCCAGCGCAGCCCTTTCTCTTTTATTGAATAAAAAGCAACTTTGAATAATTGACACAACAACTGTATTATCAGCGCTGTGAGCAAAGAAGAATTAACTATCATCTTTGCTTCTAGGGTATATACCTCTGGGCATAAACTAAAGATATATAGCTGGTTTCCAGACCTTTTACGTCCTGAACCCAGGACAGGAATTTTTCCGCTTCCGCTTTTTCAGCATAGGGTCCTATCCTTACTCTGAAAAAGGTCCGACCATCAACCTCTCTGGTGGTTACTCGTCCGGAGAGTCCCTGATTGGTTAACATGCCAGCCATATCCTCGGCCCGGGAATGGCTGGAATAAGAACCCGTCTGGATCCAGTATTCCTTAACCTTAACTTCCCTTGGCTTTACCTCTGCGGGTTTAGCAACCTTCACTACGGCCGGACGCACAATCCTGGAGGGCGCCGGAGGTGCCGGTTGTTTTTCTTTTATTACCGGGCTTTCCTCTTTTGCCTCTGCTTCCATTTGCATTACGCCGCTTTCTTCCACTTCTCCGACCACTATAACCATCTCACGAGGCTCTTGATCCTTCTCTTCCAATCCAGGCAGCTCTGACTTGCCGCGTACATATTCAAATACATCAAAATCCCGGCCCACACCTGCAACGCCGGTAGTTACTGCAATCTCCTCTTCAGCCTGGGGCTTGAGAAAGAACAATCCTCCGGCGAGCACAACGACTAAAAAGAGTGCTGCAGAGAGCATAACCCATAGAATTCTATTCTTTTCCATTAATCAACCTTACCAATCCCTTTATCTTGTAAAATGGCCCGGATTTCTTCCTCAACCCGGAAGAATCCATGGTTATTCCTTATATAGTAAATATCGACCGCCAGGCCATTAGATTTAGAGCATATTCTCTTCTGGGCAAATATCCTTAAAAGGGTTGCCGGAATAGATAAACCATCCCTTTTTCTGGCTCTCAGATATCTAACCAGGGGATTGGCTTTAATACAGATTACCAGATCACATAAGGAGTGCAGGCCCATCTGCAAGAGCAGGGCCGCATTAATGACCAGAAGCTCTTCCGCTCCCTTTACCTGTTCTTCAACCCTTTCCACCATGACAGGATGAAGAATACCCTCTAAAACCCGGAGTTCTGCAGGATCGGTAAAAACCACTCTGCCCAGCTTTCTGCGGTCTATTTCGCCGCTGCCTGTTAGTATTCCCCTGCCGAAGTGTTCTGCAACCCGTGTTTTCTGCTCCTCTAAAACCTGATGGCCGAGCAGATCAACATCAATTTCCTTAAAACCGCAGCTCTTCAGAATATTCACCACGATATTCTTGCCACTGCAATATTTGCCGGCAACACCCCAGACCATTTTAATGGAATTCACCCCAGCTCTGCCCGATCTCCACCTGCACCCTTAATGGTATGCCCAGGTCGGCTCCGGACTCCATTGCTCTTTTTACCAGTTCAGGTATAATTTCAAGCTCATCATCGGGTACCTCAAAGATCAGCTCATCATGAACCTGCAGCAACAACCTGGTTCTATATTCCTTTTTATCAAGCTCCTTAGAAACATCGATCATTGCCTGTTTCACAATATCCGCGGCGCTGCCCTGGATAACCGAATTTATGGCCATACGTTCAGCAGCTGCTTTTTCAGTTTTATTCCTGCTCGTAATTCCGGGTAGTGTTCTGCGGCGCCTGCGAATTGTTTCCACGTAGCCCTTAGCCTCAGCCCCGGCAATAATTTCCTTGATAAAAGAATCCACTCCCGCGTATTGCTCAAAGTAACGCGTTATAAACACCCTGGCTTCGCTGCGGCTGATTTTCAGATCTCTGGCAAGGCGAAACGCGGACATACCGTAAATAACTCCGAAGTTTATGGTTTTTCCAATCTGCCGCTGTCCAGGCGCAACATCTTCTTCCTCTATGCCGAAAATAACAGCGGCAGTGCGCAGGTGAACATCCCGGCCCTGTTTAAAAGCCTCGATCAGCATGGAATCGCCGGATAGAGCCGCCAGAACAACCAGCTCAATCTGGGAGTAATCAGCGCTTAAAAAGGAATAGCCCCGGTCAGGGACAAAGGCAGCGCGTATGCGCCTTCCCTTTTCTCCCCTTACCGGAATATTCTGCAGGTTAGGATCCCTGCTTGACAATCTGCCGGTAGCAGTGCCGGTTTGTAAGAAATGAGTGTGCAGCCTTTCAGTGCCGGTATTCACTAAAGCGGGCAGAGAATCCGTATAGGTTGATTTAAGCTTGGCCAGTAAACGATAATTCAGCACCTTTTCCGGGACCGGATCCTCCAAAGCCAGTTCAGCCAGAACAGTCTTGTCCGTTGAAAAACCGGTTTTAGTCTTTTTAAGGGGTTTTAGTTTTCTCTGGTTGAAGAGCACCTCCTGAAGTTGCTTGGTAGAGTTTAAGTTAAAGGAGTTGCCGCATAAGGCGAAAATATCTTCCTGATAATGGCTCAGCTCTGCTTCCAGCTCCCTGCTGAAGTTGAAGAGGTTATCCATATCGAGTCTGATGCCCTGCAGCTCCATATTGGCCAGTATCTTAACCAGGGGCATTTCCAGGTTATAGAAGAGCTCCTGCAACCCTTCTTCTTCAATCTTGCTTTGAAATATCTCAAACAGGCGAAAGGTAATGTCGGCATCTTCAGCCGCATAATCAGTTGCCCGGATAATGTCCACTTCGGCCAGAGTAGCGCTCTTGTCTTTACCCACAACCTCTTCATAGCGTATAGTCTGATAGTTGAGGAACTTCAAGGCCAGGCTGTCAAGGCTGAAAGATCTTAAATTACTGTATAACAGCCAGGAGGCGATCATGGTATCAAAATGGATATTTTCAAGCTCAATCCCCCAGCGCTTTAAAACCTTGTAGTCATATTTTATATTCTGTCCGATTATTTTAAGGTTGGTGTTCTCCAGCAATTCCTTCAATCTTCCGCGCACCAATTCCTCAGCCAGCACACCGCTCTGAAAAGAGCTAATAGGTATATAGCAGGCCTCACCGGGACCAACCGCCAATGAAAAACCAATGGGTCTGGCTTTCATCTCATCTAAACTATCAGTTTCAGTATCAAAAGCAAAAACCCCCTTTTCCCCAACCCGTTTCAGCCAGCGCTCTAAAGCCGGCTCATCCAGGACCGTTTCATAGCTCCCGGGAGGGGTGTGATCCGGAACCTCCTGCTTAACTACAATGTTGCCGCCCAGTTCCTCTGCCAGGCTCTTCATGCCCTGGTTTATAAAGAGTGGTATAGCTGCTTCAGTGTTCAGAGATTGAAGCGCCATCTGCTCAATAGTGTGATCAAGGGAAAGAGTATTGCGCAGAGTTGCCAGATCATAGGTTAAATAGGCATTCTCTTTGGCTGCAGCCAGTTTTTTTCGTAAGCCCTCCGGTTTTACCGCCGCTAAATTATTATATATTTCATCGATATTACGGTAATCAGCAAGCAGTTTCTGGGCGGTTTTTATTCCCACCCCCTTGACCCCCGGTAGATTATCAGACTGATCCCCCGCCAGAGCCAGATAATCTATTACCTGCTCAGGATGGATTCCCCTGCTCTCAACCACCTCTTCCCTGCCCACTTCCTGATAGCTCCAGGTCAATTTATCATATTTAAGCACATACACGTCCCCGCCTACAATTTGCAGGATATCCTTATCATTGGAGAGGATGTAGCAGCCTCTGGATTCCCTGGTGCACATAGATGCCAGGGTGGCAATTATATCATCCGCTTCAAAACCCTCTTTTCGTAAAACAGCTACTCCCATGGCGCCAAGTATCTCTTCCACAACCGGAATCTGGGCATGAAGATCTTCAGGGGCCTTCTCCCGGTTGGCTTTATATTCGGGAAACCTTTCATGCCGGAAAGTAGGCGTTTTAGAATCCATAATAACAGCGAGGTAATGCGGATCTCTTAGTTTCAGGAGCTGGAAAAAAGAGCGGAAAAAACCGAATACTGCCGATGTATTCTCACCTTCAAGGTTAAAAAGGGGATTTTTTAAAAAGGCAAAATAAGATCTGTAGATCAGGCCATAGCCGTCAATCAAATAAAGAGCATCTCTCATGAAGAGATGTCAACCATTGAAGGCACTCCAATATCGGCATAGGGTGAAGCAACGGTGAAAGCACGGGGTAAATTCTTTATCTGTAATCTCAGATTTTCCATTCTCTCTTTTAAAAGAATGCGGTTCTTCAGGTTCCTGCCGGTAACCATACCTTTGAGTTTTTCTAATGAGATCTTCAATTCCGGAATAGTAGCCTCTTTTTTCGGAAAGGCAACCCGATACATATCTTCCAGAGGATTTATTACCCGCTGAATTGAATAGATCTCCTGAATAATCGACTGCTCAAGCTGAATATGCTGCTCCAGTTTTTCCATATCGTCATCAATTATCGCAGCCTCTTCTTTTTCCAACAGATTCAGGTAATTCCTGAATTTATCGCGCTGACGAAGCAGGGTTTCCCTTAGCTTTTTTAAAAGAAAAACGCGTTCATCTACTGGAGTCTCAACTGAAATCATTCAAAAATCCTCCTAGCCTGCTATATTCACGCCGCCGCCCTGCCCCGTGCGGCTCTCCAGGTCTTTGCTCTCCGATACCTCGACCCAGGCGGACCTCAGCTCCAGGAGCAGTGCCTTGACTTCACTAAGAGGATTGCTGTTTTTCTGGATATTCGCCTCCAACAACTGACGATTCATAAAAACATATAAACTGAACAGATTTTTAGAAATCTCACCGCCTCTTTCAAAATCCAGTGAAACCATCAGCTCGGTAACAATATCCTGTACTTTGATTATGTTGTTGCTGATCGCGTCATAATGCTTATCTGTCTCATGCATGCTGTCCAGAGCCAGATTAAGATATTTAATTGCACCATCATAGAGCATTACAATTAATTTTCCCTGATTGGCTGTTTTTATCTGAGTTTCCTTATAGCTTTTAAGCTGGTCAGTTCTATTCAAGGTTTTCCAACCCCCCTTAGTAAAATATTTACTCTTATCGGCCAGGTTTACAACTAATAAAACATACTATTAATCCTAAACCTTTGGACCTTTGTTTTCAATAGCCGAATGGCTTCTCAAGGTTACCTTGCATGTTCAACCAGGGTCGAGACGGTAACAATCCTATAACCTACTTTAACCAGATTATCGATCAGAATATCAAGATTGTTGAAAAGATAATCATTCCGGCCTGCTTCCGGCATCCCCACCTGGACCGGAATAATGGATCCAGGTTTCTTTTCTTTCATTATCCGTTCAATCAATTGGGCCGCAGGAAGATAAATATCCGGTGTTGTATAAGCCGTTGCCCTGGAAACCCAATCCAGAGAATCGACATCACGTCCGATATAGACGTAATTCATTTCACGGGAAGCCTCAATTATCGCTGAGTTGACAAAGTAATAAGGCGCATGCCAGAATAGAGAGAGTTCTTTTCCGGTTGCTGCAAAATAATCATCTTCATTCCTGCCCAGACCGCTCTTGATAAACTCCTTATCCACCTGGAAACGGGAATCGGTCATATTGAAATAGGTATAAAAAAGAGAACCGACTTCATGGCCTGATTCAGCAATCTCTCTTACCGCGTCGGGATAGCGGCGGATAACCTCGCCATTAATAAAAAAGGTACAGCGGAAATTATATTCAGCTAATGAGTCCAGTATAGTGGTTAATCCTTCAATGTTATCTATGGCATTGAAAACCAGAGCAACTTCCCGCTGCCTGATCCTTGAGCCATGGCTGAAATTGGTAAAATCCGCTGCTTCTTCATGCTCCGGAAACTGCTCATAAACAAAATCCTCACCGGAAAAGAGCGGTATGGTTCCAAACCGGCGGATATCACGGATCATGACCATATTCCGGTAATTTCCCCGCGGTAAATTCTCTAAATAGACGCGATAGGAATCTGAAGCCACATTGCGCTCTCTGACAGAATATTTCTCTATCTCCTGCCAGTAGTTCTGATCTAGAGCTGCCCCATAGGCTTTGCCGCCGCCTGGAATCATTAACTGAACTACATCCGTATTTGCATTGGCAGGAACATCTTTCGCGAAACCAAAGCTTTCAGCCTGGGAAATGGCCAATACCCTGGTTTCACCATTCGAAAGGTTGTATAGTCCGCTGAACAGGGCTCCGGCAATTATAATTTCATCTTCCGCTGTCCACAGTACATGAAAAGCCTGAAGATAATTTATCTCACTTGCCTGCTTCCAGGTAGCATAATTTTTCAGTATTACCTTTTCATTATGGATCAGGGCTATTCGCTCTTCATCAGGAGAAAGGATGCAGTCAACTACACCCTGGTCTGAAGTCTGTTTAAAGAATAGTGGCAGATCATCAGCAGAGAGGGAGAGCCGGAAAAGAATTCCATTGCTTTCTCCCTTTTCGAAACTCACCGCCAGCAGGGTAATGATATCAGCAGAAGTCCAGAGCACCTTTTTAATCCGGGTATTTCGCGGCAGAAAGAGATAGGGAAGCGAAATTGTCCCGCCTGTTGAGATAAAATCTTCAGGAGATAGGATATAGAGAAAAAGATTTCTCCCTCCTTTATTTAAAAGGATCTTGGAACCGTCAGGCGCAATCCAGAAGGAATCGGAGTTGGGATCAAACTTAAAGGGCAGCTTACCCCTGATCTTGCCTATCTTTAAGAAACCGGAGTAGAGTGAGCGAGTAAAGAGTTCCCGGCTGTCCATTGTATAAACGAGGTCACCGGATACATAGTAAAGATCGCTTCCCTTTCCCCATTTAACATTACTTATGCGTCCTGCTCCGATACCACGAAAATTCTCAGCAATTATACGCTGCTCGCGAAGCTGATTTATTGAATAATAGTACAGGCTGCCGCCCTTGCTGTAGATTAAAAAAGCTGAATCAGGAGACCAGAGGGCCGGCACATGCTTAAGAGATAATTCGACATCCTTTGATACTATTACCTCTTCTCCCTTCTCTAAATCAAAAAGAACCAGTGTTCCAAAGGCTGAAGATTTCTGTTTCAGGTAAACCAGGAATTTTCCGTCAGGTGAAATCTGAAGGGGATTGATCTTACCATTCACTATGGTTCCTCCCTGCACAAAGGAGGGAAAATTCCCAATCACCGAAAAACCCTTAAAATCAGCAGCACTTCTAAAGACACCGAAGCGGTTCTGAATTTGCAGAACACTGTTATCTTCCAGCAGCATTACCCTTTCAGGAAAAAAAGTGAGCTGCCTGATGCTCTTTTTCTGCAGATCTGAAACGAAGAGAGTATCATAAGCGCCGAATCCCGGACTTTCCGTCCTTGCCCCGAAAATAAGCTTGTTGGAGAGGGAAAGATCAAGATCATGAAAATCAACCTCAGAGAAAAGGGCTGCTAGAGAGAATTGAAATAAAAACAGAAATATAATATATTTTCGCAAGCCTTTACCCCTTTTACCTTGCTAATTGTATATTCGGCATTGAGCAGCACAATTTTCACAAAAAATCAGATAAAAAATAGTAAGGTTATCCAATACCGAGGATTCCGATAGTAATAATTGCCAAAGTTGACAGAGCTCGTTCCTGATGGTAAGTTGTGTTCATGCGAATACTACTTACCGGCGGCGCCGGATTTATCGGCTCCCACGTAGCCGAGGCCTATCTTCAGGGCGGCCATGAGGTTATAATAGTAGACAACCTGAGTTCAGGCAGAAGGAAAAACATCCCCGGCGATGCTAAATTCTATCTGCTTGATATCAGGTCTGCTGAAATCGAGCAGGTGTTCAAAATTGAAAAACCGGACCTGGTGAATCATCACGCCGCTCAAATCAGTGTTACCGTATCAACACGCAATCCGATCCTTGACTCGCAGGTGAACTCGCAGGGGTTGCTGAACATACTGCAGAGTTCGGTCAACCATGGAGTCAAAAAATTTATCTTCATTTCCACAGGCGGGGCAATATACGGCGATACCGAGAGCAGGCCCACATCTGAGGAGCACGATGCCCAACCCCTCTCTCCCTATGGTATCCATAAACTCCTGGGAGAAAATTATCTAAGGTTCTATAAAAGCCAATATGGTCTGGATTATACTGTGCTGCGTTATTCCAATGTATACGGCCCGAGACAGAATCCCGAGGGCGAGGCAGGTGTAGTGGCAATCCTGATAAACCGGCTGATAGCCGGCCAGGCGCCTACCATATACGCTTACCCCGATGAACCTGACGGCATGAGCCGTGATTATGTCTATGTGGAAGATGTGGCCATGGCCAGCTTGCTGGCAGCAGATAAGGGTTCAGCTGATATGTTCAACATCGGTACGGAAGTCGCCACCAGGACCGGAGCCCTGTACCGGGCTATTAGCGCTTTTTTTGCCTCCCCGCCTGAACCGCAATGGGGAGAACCCAGGCCGGGGGATCTGAGGAACAGCTGCCTGTCAACCGCCAAAGCCAGGAGAGTATTGAACTGGGCTCCCCGCTTTGACCTGGCCCGGGGCTTAAAAAAAACGGTAAATTATTTCAAGGAAAACTAAAATGATTTATTCCAACCCTGATCAGATCGGTATTTTAGCCTGTCCGGGGGGAGAGGAGTTTGCCAACAAACTTATAGCCAAGCTGGAAAAGATCTCTGTAAAAAAAATTCGCCGCAAAATTCAAGCTCTGTCAGTTAAATACTGCCTTTCCAGGGATGAGGTAATGCGGCTGATCAATATAAACATCGATCAGCGCCGCCCCAACCTGAATCCGGAAACATCGGCGGATAAATTCAGACCAACAAGCTTTAAAATACCGGCCCGTTTTACCCGTTTCGCAAATGGGGAGTTCAAAACGGAACTGTTGTCTACAGTGCGCAATATGGATGTTTATATAATCCAGGATGTAGAAAACCACTATCCCCTGTCATTTGACAATGGCATCGACAAACAGGTGCTGTCGGTGAATGACCATATTTTCCTTCTATTTGTTACTATTGACGCGGCCATGCAGGCGGGAGCCAAGAGGGTTACCGTAGTTCTGCCTACCTATCCCTATGCCCGTCAACATAAGAAGAAGGGCCGTGAGGGGCTTACCGCCGCCCGTTTAGGACAAATACTGGAATACCTTGGGGTTGCCCGGCTTATAACCCTGGATTTACATTCCAAGGAAATTGAGAACAGCTTTAACCTTCTGCGGGTGGAAAACCTCCATGCTTCCTATCAAATCCTGAAGATACTCTCCCAGGTTGAAGATTTGCAGAGTGAAGACCTGGTGATTATTTCACCCGATACCGGCGCTGTGGACCGCAATAAATTCTTTTCCAGCTCCTTAAAGAAACCTTTAGGTCTGATCTATAAGGAACGTGATTATTCCAGGGTTTCCTATACCGCCAGGGACAGCAATATTACCAGTATCCGTCTTTTAGGCGAGGTAAAAGATAAGATAGTCTTTATGGCGGATGATATGCTGGGTACCGGCGGCACTATTCTAAAGGCTATGGCAGCGCTTAAGGATAAGGGGGCCAGGAGGATTATCTGCGCGGTAAGCCTGCCCTTTTTTAACGGCCCGGCAATAGAACAGTTTGAAGAAGCTTACCACAACAATATTCTTTACCGGGTCATCGGCACTAACGCTGTTTACCACGATGCCAACCTGCTGGACAGGGAGTGGTATCTCAACGCCGAGGTTGATGATCTTTTTGCCCGCAGTATCTACCGTATCCATTACAATCTCAGCCTCAGTTCCCTGATGGATAACACCAAGATCATCAATGATCTTCTCGATAAAAACAGCAAACGTTTATTATCAGACAAATAATTTCTACCGAAGATGGAACATGCCGGCATGGTATTGCAATATAAAAGGAAGGGATGAAAGAGTGCGCTCTTTCATCCCTTTGAATAAGGAGGAGTCTATGAACAAAGAAAAGCTACATAAATAAAAACAACTCTTTAATAAAAAGGTTACAGTTTCAATATATCTTCAATTCCGGTCAGCAATTCCTCAATTCGCTTGCCCTGGCAGATCCTGCCCGGTGAAGAGTTTGAACTGGATTGCGGCCTGGGCGGTAAGCATTTCCCAGCCATTAATAACCCGGCATCCTGACTGCGCCGCCCTTTTCAGAAGCGGTGTTAAGCGCGGAATGTAGATAATATCATAGATTATCTCACTTCCCTTGAAAGAGTAGCCGGGAATGGGGTCATATTCCGGGTCCTCCCGGTTCATGCCCACACTGGTAGTCTGGACTATTAAATCTGAAAAATCAGCTATTCTCTCCTGCTCCCTAAGGCTGCCGTAGGAGCAGTCGAAAAGAGCGGCCAGCTCTTTTGCCCGCGCCACCGTACGGTTGAGAATAAGCACTTCGACCCCCTCCTTGCGCAGAGCGTAAACCACGGCCCTGGCTGCGCCCCCGGCGCCTATGACCGCGGCACGGAACCCTGCAGGTATTGCGCCGCCCATACTCTCTTTAAGAGGAGCCATAAAACCGGCAATATCGGTGTTATAGCCGCGGCGTAATCCATCCCCCCATACTATGGTATTACAGGCGCCCGCGGCTTCAACATCCTTATCCCTGCTGCTTAAGAAGGGGATCACCCCCTGCTTGTGCGGTATGGTTACGGAAACGCCCCTGATATCAAGCACTTCTGCAAGCTGAAAAAAGGCTCCAAGGTTATCCACCTGAAAGGGAATATATACGGCATCATCAATAGCACGTAAGGAAAAGCCGCGGTTGTGAAGCCCGGGGGATTCAGAGTGAATAACCGGATTGCCTATTACACCGAAGATCCTGGTATCTTCATCTATAAGGGGGAAACGGTACAGATCCACCAGGGTTTGCGGGTCAACATGGCCGGGAGCGGCCTGCCTGCCTGGGGCAGAGGAATAGGTTATGGAGGATCCCAGGAGCGTTGAGAGCACCCTGGTGGCGAAGCCCATGGGACCCATACCCAGGATAATCCGGTTTCCCCATCCATCCTGCGCTTTAAGCTCCAGCGCCTGCTCAACCAGCTTGAGCAGCTCCTGTGTATTCTGCACCATAACCGCCGCTTTTATAACTTCACCGGGATTGCGTTTTATATTACTGAGGCGCCTGTCCAGGTAAGCCGGCACACCTGAAAAATCATAAAAAGAGCGGATTATGGTCACGCCGCCGGCTAAAGCAGCCTGCTCAGTCTTTTGATCCTGGAAATCCTCATCTAAATCAACATAGCGGTAACCGGATGCCAAAGATCGCCTTAATATACCACAGCGCTCATTCTCCGAACCCTTGAAATGCCCGCCGTCAACTGCACGTCTTACCGCAAGAATTACCGGTTTTTTTACCTTTGTGGGAAAAGAGGTGAGAGCCGATATACTTAAAGATTCGAGACAATCCGCTCGCAATTCATAGAGGTCGCAGTAGCAATGGTATTTTTCTATATCCTTTAGATTTTCAGCAATAGTGGCGCCGGTTAACGAAAAACAGAGGGATGATCGATTCATTTAGAAGTCATTACGGTAACAGTATGCATCTGCCAGGAGGCCATTGTCAAAGGACAATCTAAGCCTGAGCGGATAAGCGCGGTCCTGCAAATTATAGAAAAGAGAGTTTCCATCTCTCTTAAATGGCACACCAAGCCCTGCTATTACTTCAGCCTCGGAATTGCCCATTTTCAGCTTCAAGAACTCCCCGGCATATCTATTATCAACCCTGACCTGCCAGACCCTGTTTTCAAACCAGAAAAGATATAGATGGGAGTCATAGTAGAATACAACATCGTCCTGCCACTCCTCTTCACCCCTGACAGTAAAAACCTCGGCCGGGGGCCCAAAATCCTTATAAGCCTTTTCCAGTTCCATGCCCACAATTTCAGCTAATTCAAGAGCCTGCCCACCTTGTGGAGCAAAGCAGAAAAAGAACACGCTAAGCAATAAGAAAAACCTATTTCTCATCCAATACCTGCCTGACTTTGTGCAGCATATCCGCGCGTTCGTAGGGCTTCTGTAAAAAACCCCTGGCGCCGTCTGCAAGTATGGCTTGAGCCTGTCCGGTTGTGCTGTAGCCGCTGGAAATCAGTACCTTCACTTTTGCATTTATTTTCTTCAGCCCTTCGTAAACCTTTTTCCCATTCATATCAGGCATAATAATGTCTAAAACAACTAAGTCAATCTCTTGATGCTGTCTGCTGTAAATTTCCAGGGCCTGTTTGCCGCCATTGGCAAGAATTACCCGGTAGCCTCCTGTTTCCAGTATCCGCCCGACAACCTCGCACAGCACCACATCATCATCAACCACCAGCATGGTTTCATTTCCCCCTGGAATGTGTTTTTCTTTTTCCCTGCCTCTCTGCACATTCTTCTCTGTACGATCTGTACCAGGGAGATAGATGGAAAAAGTCGAGCCCTCTCCCTTTTCACTCTCAAGTTTAACAGCGCCGCCATGTCTCTTCACAATACCGAAAACCATGGCCAGTCCCAGACCACTATGTTTTTCGCCGCCTGCTCTCTCTTTGGTTGTAAAGAAGGGGTCAAATATCCTCTCTTGTATTTCAGGTTCTATTCCCATACCTGTATCGCTAACAGTGAGTTTTACATAATTTCCCGCTTCCAACTCAAGCAGAGCCTCGCGCCCGGTATTATCAATGACAATATTCTCGGTTTTTATCAGCAGCCGGCCGCCCGCGGGCATGGCATCACAACCATTCAGGCAGAGATTAAGCAGCATCTGGTTGATCTGCCCCGAATCTCCCATTACCGCGCTCAGAGAGGGGCTTAGGACCGTCTCCACAGCCACTGCTTTATCAATAGTGCGTGAGAGCAGCTTAACCACTTCATTTACGATATTGTTAAGATCAACCGGGACCAGCTGGTAGTGCCCCTTGCGGGCAAAGGCTAAAAGCTGCCTGGTCAGACCAGCGGCGCGCCTGGCCGATGTTATAATAGTCTCTACTTCCGGCAACAATTCCGAGCCGGCGGGAAGCTCTTCCTTGATCAAGGAAGCATAACCCAGAATACCGCCTAAAATATTATTAAAGTCATGGGCAATCCCGCCGGCCAGGGTGCCGAGGGATTCCAGTTTCTGAGCCTGCCGGAGCTGTTCCTCCAGCTGCAACTCTCTGGTTATATCCTGGCTGACGCCACGGAAACCGATTACCTCGCCACTGGCATCAAGCAGCGGTGTGCCGCTGCTCTTCAATATGACTGTATTACCTTGCCGGTGTAATTTCCTGGTTACTACATTAGTGAATGTTTCCAGATTTTCAGGAATCCGCTCAGCCCAGTTTTTTATCTTCTCATATTCCGGCTTAATGGCGAAATCATATAATGGCTTGCCCATTATCTCTTCCGGGGTGTAGCCGAGAATACCGGTTACTACGGAATTACAGTAGGTATAGCGTCCCTCTTGATCGACCTCCCAGACCCAGTCGCCGATATTCTCCGCTATGTGGCTGAAACGTTCCTCAGAGAGCCTGATGCTTTCATAATAGCGGGCATTCTCCAGGGCTACTGAAGATTGATTGGCAAATGTTGTGAGCAAGCGCAGGTCTTCTTCACTGTAAGCATCAATCTTATCTGTTTCCACGTTAAGCACACCGATAACCCGCTCCTTGATCTTGAGAGGAACAGTCAGTTCGGAACCTTTAGTCCGATCGACACTGATAAAGCGTTCATCCCGGGAAACATCCGGTACATATATGGGCTCTCCGGTTCTGGCCACCTCTGCGGTAACCCCTTTGTCACTATCGAGAGGCAAAGTAAATAATTCAGCATCCTTTCCATAGCCCTCAAGCATCCTTACGTAAAGCAATCTCTCATTCTCATCTATCAGCAGGATCGCCCCTCCCTGGTAGTCGATCACCTTTTTCAGCTCTTGCAGGATCATGCGCAGAACATCGTCAGGGTCCAGGGAAGAACCTACAGCCTGGGCAATTTCACGCAGGGTTTCATTTACCTGCCGCTGGCGCCGTTCCTCGGCAAAAAGGCGGCCGTTTTCTAAAGCAATCGCCACCTGGTCGGCAATGGCCTGGGCCAGGGCAATATCCTCATCAAGGAAGGTACACTGTTTACCGATGGAGTCCAAACCGATGGAACCGATAGTCCGGCCTTTTATTACTAACGGCAGGATGAGCATGGAATTGATATCCAAACGCTCCATATCCTCCCGAACCGCGGCCATTAAAGGATTAGTTTTTATATTCTCAATGAATAGGGGTTCCGGTACCTCAATAATGCGCTCGGCCGCAGTGTAACCCTTTATAGGAAATGTCTCGCCAATAATATTCCTGTCAGGGTATTCAGCCAATACCCTGCCCATTTCAAATTTCGTGTCAAAGGCAAGGATACCGCAGTGGTCAACATTGAAATGTTCAACCATCTGCCTGGCCGCTTTAGCCAGTATATCATCCAGATCCAGGGAGGCGCTTATGGAATTGGCTACTGAACGGAGAACAGCGAGCTGTGCAGCATGGCGGCGTTCATTCTCAAAGAGGCGGGCCCGCTCCACGGCAATCGCCGCCTGACCTGCAAAGATGCGGATAAGCTCCAGATCATTAACCTTGATCTCAGTAAAACTGGCAACCACAAAAACACCAACAACTCTCTTCTCAGCCACCAAAGGGACGATAGCAGCGGCTTTAGCTTTTACCAGCCGGGCAATAACCGGCGCTAACTTCTTCAGTTCCCTGGAGCGAACCAGGCTGGACAAAAGATCAGAGATATTCTCGTTCACCACAGGCACCTGCTCTATATAGAGACGGTGAAATATCTGATCTTCTTCCGGTTTGAATTCATGTCCCAGAACAGAGAAGCCCAAAATCTTCTCCACTTTTTTTAGTATCCTGGTATCACAATTGTAGGCCTGCGCTTTGAGGGTTAGGAGGGGCTCCCTGACATTTTCATATTCAAAGATCAGGCTGCCGTTATAACCGAATATATCTACCAGGCCCAGAGTAATATTCTGCAACACTTCATCCAGCCCTACCGCCCTGTTTAATGAGGAGTTGATCTCTAGAAGGAGGTTTAGATTTTGCAATAATTGTTCAGATTTTATTTCAGCCATATATTATCTGCCTGCTATTATTATAGAACGTCATAGCTCATTAATACAAGATAAAGAGAGCCAGGGTATTCACTAGTTCAGCAAAAAGTTGTAAGATCGCCATTTTAAAGGAGTATAAGGTGAAAGAGATTAAGACCCCTCAGGACGTACTGGAGCTGATTAAAAGTGAAGAGGTTAAGGTTGTTGACCTGCGTTTTATGGATTTTCCCGGAATGTGGCAGCATATCTCAATTCCGGTGAGGGAGCTGCATCTTGATTCCTTTGAGCAGGGCTTTGGTTTTGACGGCTCCTCTATTCGCGGCTGGCAGAGCATAAATGAATCAGACATGCTGATGAAGCCGGTGGCGGATACCGCTTTTATCGATCCCTTTCTAAAAGATAAAACCATAGTGCTGATCTGTAATATATGCGATCCCATTACGGGCGAGGATTATACCCGTGACCCGCGAAACATCGCCCTTAAAGCGGTAAATTTCTTGAAAAGCACTAAAATCGCAGATACCGTCTTTATCGGCCCGGAAGCTGAATTTTTTATCTTTGACGATATACGCTTTGATCAGAATGCCCATGAGGGCTACTACCATATAGATTCAGTGGAGGGATGCTGGAATTCAGGCAGGAAGGAAGAGCCCAACCTGGGTTACAAACCGCGCTATAAGGAGGGTTACTTTCCGGTGCCGCCCACTGACAGTCTCCAGGATATTCGCAGTGAGATGATGCTCACCCTGGAAGAAGTCGGCATTCCTGTAGAAGCCCAGCATCACGAAGTGGCAACCGGGGGACAGTCAGAAATTGATATACGCTACGGACGGCTGGTTGCCATGGCGGACAATATGCTCAAGTATAAATACGTTGTAAAGAACACCGCCAGAAAATACAACAAAACCGTGACCTTTATGCCCAAACCCCTCTTCAATGACAATGGCAGCGGCATGCATATCCACCTTTCCCTCTGGATGAATGGCAGAAACCTCTTTGCCGGGGAAAAATACGCGGGTTTATCAGAAACCGCGCTCTATGCTATAGGCGGGGTATTGAAACACGCCCCCTCGTTATTAGCCTTTACCAATCCCACTACCAACAGCTATAAAAGGCTGGTGCCCGGATTTGAAGCCCCGGTAAACCTGGCCTATTCACGGAGAAACCGCAGCGCGGCTATCCGTATACCCATGTACTACCCTTCAGAAAAGGCAAAACGGTTCGAATTCCGCTGTCCGGATCCCAGCTGCAACCCCTACCTGGCCTTCTCGGCTCTATTGATGGCGGTAATCGATGGAATTCTCAATAAGATAGATCCCGGCGAACCCCTTGATAAGGACATCTATGACCTGCCGCCGGAGGAACTGGCCAATGTGCCCCAGACCCCGGGCTCCCTGCGGGAAGCCCTGAAAGCCCTGCAGGAGGATCATAACTACCTGCTTAAGGGTGATGTTGTTACCCCGGATGTAATTGAAACCTGGATTGATTACAAGCTGACCAATGAAGTTCAGGCTTTAGATCTGCGCCCCCACCCCTGGGAGTTCGCCCTCTATTACGACATTTAGGTATACTTTTTAAAGCCATGATCGCCACCTTTATCAACTGCGCAACCGTTTTACTGGGATCCTTGATCGGCCTGTTGCTCCATAAGAAGATTACCGAATCCTTTAAAACGATTGTCTATACCGGGGCCGGCCTGGTAGCCATGGTCCTGGGTATAAAAATGTCCTTTTCAGCCACTAAGATTGTTTTTCTGGCCCTTGCTCTTATTTTAGGCGGCATAATAGGTGAGTGGTGGAAAATAGAGGGAGCCATTTTAAAGCTGGGTGAATTCCTTAAGAATAGATTTGCCAGGAATGAGAGCGGCAAAGATTTCAGCTATGGCTTTTTAAATGCATCGGTTCTCTTCTGTGTGGGGGCCATGGCCCTGGTGGGCGCTTTCAAAGCCGGCGCCGAAGGTGATTATGAGATGATACTTACCAACTCTGTCATGGACGGCTTTATGGCAATTATGCTGACCACAGCCATGGGAATCGGAGTGGCCTTTTCTGCTCTTACCATACTGCTATATCAGGGAGGCATTACCCTGCTCGCCCATCAGCTTAAACCCCTGGTCAATGACCTTCTATTGGGAGAGCTGACCGGCATAGGGGGCGTTCTGGTATTGATGATCGGTATGAACCTGCTCGGGCTGTCAAAGATAAAGACAGCCAACTATCTACCGGGGCTCTTAATTATTATCATCTTAGTGGCCCTGGGACCTCTTATTCCCTTCTAGATTTTCCCCAGCGAAAACTACATCCACAACCGAAATTATTAAAGCAAAAACCCAACAGAATCATATATATTCGGTCGCCCTAAAGGACTTCCTTCGGTCGCTGACTTGATTATTTCTTGCGCTGAACACGCCTGATTTTAAAGGTAATAGCACACCGGGTTCAAACCCATTTTTTCTTTTACTTCAACCATTGTATCTGCCGCAACTTTCCGGCATTTCGCGCCATTCTCATCGAGCACCTGGCGCAC
>JAUVWI010000090.1 GCA_030604195.1 Spirochaetales bacterium | reverse complement strand
GAAAGCATCAAAGTCCAGCATTCCGTCTGCGCTTCGGGGGTCAGCGGCACATGAACCGCCATCTGGTCGCCGTCAAAATCAGCATTAAATGCGTGACATACCAGGGGATGAAGCTTAATGGCCTTTCCCTCTACCAATACCGGTTCAAAGGCCTGTATGCCAAGACGGTGCAGGGTCGGCGCCCGGTTGAGTAAAACCGGATGCTCCCGCACAACATCCTCTAAAACGGCCCACACCTCCGGCGTTTCCTGCTCAACCAGAGTTTTAGCCTTTTTGATGTTATAAACAACGTCTTTTTCTACCAGCTTTTTCATAATAAAGGGCTTATACAGTTCCAACGCCATTTTGGTGGGCAAACCGCATTGGTGAAGCTTTAATTCCGGTCCGACAACTATTACCGAACGGCCGGAGTAATCAACCCGTTTGCCCAATAAATTCTGCCGGAAACGGCCCTGTTTACCCCTGAGCATATCAGATAGAGACTTAAGGGGGCGATTAGCCGCACCCTTAACCATTCTTTTTTTCTTGGAATTATCAAATAAAGCGTCAACTGCCTCCTGCAACATTCTCTTTTCATTACGGATAATAATATCAGGGGCGTTGAGTGCTAAGAGCCGTTTCAGCCGGTTGTTGCGGTTAATAACTCTACGGTATAGATCGTTCAAATCGGAAGTGGCGAAACGTCCGCCGTCAAGCTGGACCATCGGTCTGAGCTCCGGCGGAATAACAGGAATAACATCCAGCACCATCCATTCAGGCTTGTTATCTGAATCCCTGAAATTCTCAACAATCTCTATTCTTTTCAGTAAACGCTTATCGGTCTTTTTCCCCTTTTCTATCATCTTATAACGCAGCTCAGCTGCAAGAGCATCCAGGTCCAGCGATTCGAGAATAGTCCTGATTGCCTCGGCTCCGATACCGGCCTGAAAAGCCATGCCGTAGCGCTCACGGGCCTCTATATACTCCTCTTCAGAGAGGAGCTGCATTTTTTTGAGATCAGTATCACCAGGATCAATTACAATATATTTCTCATAGTAAAGAATAGAGCGCAAAGCTATTATTGGAACATCCAGCAGCAACCCCATTCTCGAGGGAATGGAGCGGTAATACCAGATATGTGATACCGGGGAGGCAAGTTCAATATGCCCCATACGTTCGCGCCGCACCCTGAAATGGGTTACTTCAACACCGCAGCGGTCACAGATAACGCCTTTATAACGGATCGATTTGAATTTTCCGCAATAGCACTCCCATTCTTTGGTGGTACCGAAAATGCGTTCACAAAACAACCCGTCTTTTTCCGGACGCAGGGTACGGTAATTTATCGTTTCAGGCTTCTTAACCTCCCCATAAGACCAAGCACGGATCTGATCCGGTGAGGCCAGCTTGATCATGATGCTGTCAAACTCTTTTAAATCTCTCATCTTCAATAATCCTCCCTAGAAACGACTTCCCTGACGGTTGATCAACTCTTCATCGCGCTCGGTTAGGGCGATCTGCTTTCCTTTGCTATCGCGTATAGTGATATCCAGGCCCAACCCCCTCAGCTCCTGTACCAGCACATTGAATGATTCCGGCACACCGGCTGCTGAAAAAATCTCAGATTTTACGATACTCTCATATATTTTCGCTCGTCCGCTCATGTCATCAGATTTAATTGTCAGAAGCTCCTGTAGAGTGTTTGCCGCACCATAGGCTTCCAGCGCCCAAACCTCCATCTCACCGAGCCGCTGACCACCGAATTGCGCTTTACCACCAAGAGGCTGCTGAGTTACCAGTGAATAGGGGCCGGTGGAACGGGCGTGCATTTTATCATCTACCAGGTGATGGAGCTTGATCATATATATATTGCCTACAGTAACGGGTTGTTCAAAAGGCTCCCCGGTCAGTCCGTCATAAAGGATTGCTTTTGAATTAACGGCAATACCGGCTTCTTCCAATTTATTTTCAATCATCTTATTACTTGCCGATTCAAAGACCGGGGTTGCATACCACTCATTCAACTTCAAACCGGCCCAGCCCAGCTCCGTCTCCATGATCTGGCCAAGGTTCATACGTGATGGCACGCCTAAGGGATTCAATACAATATCAACCTGGGTGCCGTCCTCCAGAAAGGGCATATCCTCTTCCGGCAGAACACGCGCTATTACACCCTTATTGCCGTGGCGCCCCGCCATCTTATCTCCCTCCCGCAGCTTTCTCTTGGTCGCTATCAAAACCTTCACTACCTGTTCAACGCCGGGATTAAGTTCATCGCGATTGGAACGCTTCAGCCTCCGGACATCGATGACAGTACCCTCGATACCATGAGGCACTTTCAGAGAGGTATCGCGCACTTCCTTGGCTTTTTCACCGAAAATGGAATTTAAAAGCTTGAACTCGGGCGTTGAATCTGTTTCACTCTTGGGTGTTACCTTGCCTACCAGGATCGAGCCGGATTTTACATCGGCGCCCACCCTGATGACTCCTTCATCATCTAAATGTTCAATCGACTGTTCATTGGCATTGGGAATATCTCTGGTTATTTTTTCCGGTCCGAGTTTGGTTTCCCGTACCTCAATAGAAAATTCCTTAATGTGAATAGAGGTGAAGATATCCTGCTTCACCACTTTTTCGGAAATCAGGATGGCATCCTCATAATTGTAGCCATACCACGGCATAAAAGCAACCAGAACATTACGCCCCAAAGCCAGCTCGCCCTGGCAGGTGGCCGGGCCGTCGGCTATAATTTCTCCCTGAGCCACATGCTGCCCCTCTTCTACCACCGGCTTCTGATTAAAGCAGGTATCTTGATTGGTGCGGTGAAACTTTACCACCGAATAGATATCCAGCTCATTTTTTTCACCATTGTCGGGTTTAATCTGGATTTCCCTGGAGCTGACATAAACAACACTACCGGCTCGCCGGGCAACAATCATAACTCCGGAATCATAAGCTGTCTTCCGCTCCATCCCGGTACCGACCCGCGGGGGTTCAGGCCTGAGCAGGGGCACTGCCTGCCGCTGCATATTCGACCCCATAAGAGCACGGTTTGCATCATCATGCTCCAAAAAAGGAATCAAAGAAGTAGAAACTGAAATTACCTGTTTAGGAGAAACATCCATATACTGGATATCTTCCGCCGGCTTTGTAATATAATCACCAGCCTTACGTACCGGAATACGTTTCTCCAGAAATTTTCCTTTTTCATCAAGAATGGCGTTAGCTTGAGCAATGAAGTACTTTTCCTCATCCATGGCCGAAAGGTACTCAATCTCTTTAGTGGCTATTCCCTTCTTTACCTTTCGATAAGGGGTCTCTAGAAACCCATATTCATTCACTTTTGTATAATTTGCCAGAGAGACGATCAACCCGATATTGGGGCCTTCCGGTGTCTCTATGGGGCACATACGCCCGTAGTGAGTAAAATGCACATCCCGAACCTCAAATCCGGCCCTTTCACGGGAAAGCCCGCCCGGACCCAGTGCATTAAGCCGTCTTTTGTGCGTCAGCTCTGCAAGCGGATTTACCTGATCCATAAATTGTGAAAGCTGACTGGAGCCAAAGAACTCCTTAATAGTTGCTACTATAGGCTTAATTGATATCAGATCCTGAGGCCTTATGGTATCTGATTCCTTCAAGGACATGCGCTCCTTGGCTATGCGCTCCATACGGGTAAATGATATTTTGAGATGATTGGCCAGAAGTTCTCCTACAGAACGAATCCGGCGATTACCCAGATGATCGATATCATCTACATTTCCCTCTCCGATATAAACCTTGATCAGAAAGATCATGGTGTTAAGGATATCCTCCGGCACCAGCGTATGAGCAGCGACCGGTTCAGTATAATCAAATTTCTTATTTAATTTATAGCGCCCCACCCTGCCCAGATCGTAACGCCTGGATGAGAAAAACATGGACTGGAGGTCCTTTTCCGCGCTCTCCAGGGTAATCGGCTCACCAGGTTTTATAATTGCATAAACCCGGGAGATGGCCTCCTCACGGCTGGGCTCATCTTTTTCGGGGTCTTCCTTTATATACTTTACTTCTTCCCTCTCAAAACAGTTAAGAATAATTTGAGAATGGAGAGAATCGGGATTCTCAAAATCTATTACTTCTACTTCATTAACTCCGGAATGGATCAGTTCCTCTACGTCATGGGGATGGATCTTATCTCCGGCGCGGTAGAGTTTTTTCCGCACCTTTGCCTCTTTAACGTATATGGCTTTTGCAAAGACCCTGCCCAATGATTTTTCCTTATCCTCCCGGGATTCTGATATCTTGATCTTTTCTGTTTTATAAAAAAGCTCAATAATTTTCTCTCTGGAATTAAAACCCAGCGCGCGTAGAAATATAGTAGCCAGTATTTTTTTCTTGCGATCAATTTTTGCAAAAATCAGCTCTTTTTTCTGGTCAATCTCGAACTCCAGCCAGGAACCGCGGTACGGAATTATCCTGGAAGAGTAAACCCCCTTATCATGGGAAAAGATAACCCCCGGTGAACGGTGGATCTGGCTGACTACAACTCTCTCCGCACCATTGATAACAAAGGTTCCCCTGGAAGTCATAAGGGGAATGTCACCCATATAGATTTCTTTCTGCCGGATTTCGCCGGTATTGAGAAAAATTAAGTTAATCCGGGCTTTTAGCGGAATTGCCAGGGTCAGCCCCTTCTGTTTGCACTCCTCCTCTGATAAAGTCACCAGCTCCTCATTAAGGGTATAGCCGGAATATTCCAGAAGCATGTCGCCATTAGGGCTTTCAATAGGAAAAGTAGCCTGAAATACCTCTTCCAGACCCTGGAGTGCGAGGCCCTGACCACTTTGAAGCCTTTCCCTCTGTAAAAACCTTTCATAGGAAGAGTGCTGAATTTCTATTAAACTGGGAATTTCCATTACCTCTTCAGAACCCGTACCAAAGTAGATGCGATTGATCTTTTCGCTAATCATCTGCTCCCCCTAAGAAAATAATATACCACCGGAATATATTATTCCGGTGGTATATTGAGTTTGTCTAAATAGCTGTGGAGAATAACCTTACTGTACTTCAACAGTGGCGCCTGCCGCCTCCAGTTTCTCCTTTATCTTCGCTGCTTCATCCTTGGGAATAGCCTCTTTTACCGGCTTATCGCCCGCCTCTACCAGCTCTTTGGCCTCTTTCAAACCCAGGCCGGTAATAGCGCGAACCTCTTTAATAACCGGTATTTTCTTTCCATCGGCGAAGCCCTTAAGCACAACGGTAAACTCGGTTTGTTCCTCTTCTTCTTCTGCAGAAGCGGCTGCTGCAGGACCTGCAGCTACTGCTACAGGAGCTGCAGCAGTTACCCCGAATTTTTCTTCCATTGCCTTTACCAGTTCAGATACCTCCAGCACCGTCATACCGGCGATGGCTTCAAGGATATCTTCTTTTGAAATTGTTGCCATATTAACTTCTCCTTCTTTTAATTTTACTTTCACGGCAATAGCATGCAACTTAATGGAAGGCTAATGCCGTTTAATTTTCATACTTTTTCAGCTACAGCTTTCAGGGTACGAACCAGCTTTAAAGGCACACCCTGAAGCGCATACATCAGGTTTATCAGTGGCGCATTAGCTGCGCTCATCACCATGGCTATTAACTGTTCTTTACCCGGAAGTCTTGAAAGCTCTGCCACCTGTTCTGCCGAAAAGATATTTCCATCGATCAGGCCGCCTTTGATCTTCAGCGTAGAATTCTTGGCGAACTTTACCAGCACCCCGGCAGCCTGACTGTAATCTTTCCCAATCAGAGTAAGGGCAGTAGGATCAATCAGAAATTCATCAGCGGCAGGCAATCCTAATTCCGAAATAGCCAATTTTGCATAATTATTCTTAATGACCCTGAACTCTGTATCGCTTTCACGGAGCTGCCCACGCAGCTCTGTTATTTGAGCAATATCCAAACCCCTGAAATCAGCGAAAATAAGGTTTTTGCTTGACTGGATCATCTCTTTTATTTTATTTACTGCTTCTATTTTATATGGTTGGATTTTTTTCGTCTTTTCCGCCATCTACAACTCCTTGCTCTTATTCGTGGGTATTAATTTTTGGTATGACCTTAATGCCAGGTCCCATAGTAGTGGCCACAGCGACAGATTTTATGAATTCACCCTTAACATCCACCGGCTTTCGCTTGCTGACTTCTTCGTAAAAGACATTAGCATTTTCCATGATCATCTTACTATCCATGGAAACTTTGCCAATAGGGAGATGTACAACCCCTGTTTTATCAGCGCGAAACTCTACTCTTCCCTTTTTTAATTCAGCGATAGCGCCCTTTAAATCGAAAGTGACTGTCTGGGTTTTAGGGTTAGGCATCAACCCTCTTCTTCCCAATATGGGCCCCAGTTTACCTACGTCCTTCATCATATCGGGTGTGGCTACCGCAACATCAAAGTCCAGCCAGCCGCCCTTTATTTTTTCCACCAGATCAAGGTCGCCCACAAAGGCAGCGCCCGCTTTTTCTGCCTCCTCCACCTTTTCACCTTTGGCAAAAACCAGGATTTTCTTTTCCTTTTTGAAGCTGTTAGGCAGTACCAGTGTATCTCTAATAGTATGTTTCGACTTTATATTCAGCCTGATCGCCATCTCAACCGTTTCATCGAAACCGGCAAAAGAGAGTTCTTTAGCCATTCCGATTGCCTTATCAAGATCAAATAATTCCTGCTTGTCGTAGCCCTTGATTGCCTGGTTGTATTTTTTACCTCTTCTCATATTCAGCCGGCCTCCACCGTTACGCCCATGCTCCGGGCCGTTCCGGCTATAATCTTTATACCCGCTTCCACATCTAAAGCATTCAGATCCGGCATTTTATGCTCAGCTATCTCTTTTAGCTGCGCCCTGGTAATAGTAGCTACCTTGTCCTTGTTGGGAACGGACGAACCCTTCTCCAAACCGCAGGCTTTCTTAATCAGCACAGCTGCAGGCGGAGTTTTTGTAATAAAGGTGAAGGTCTTGTCCGCATATACCGTAATAACAACAGGAATCAGCAATCCTTCCTCAACCTTTTTTGTGCGATCATTGAACTGCTGAACAAATTGAGGGGCGCTCACCCCATGGGGGCCTAATGCCGGGCCCACAGGCGGCGCCGGCGTGGCTTTGCGAGCCGGTACCTGCAGCTTTATAACGGCTGCAATTCTTTTCTTTGCCATTGAAACTCTCCTAACGTGGTATTCATGTCCCTTAAGGGGACTCCCATCAATAGGTCTTTAATCAATATTCTAAAGATCTATATCTTTTCTACCTGTAAAAAATCCACTTCCACCGGTGTAGACCGGCCAAAAATACCCACCATTACCCTTAGCTTAGCCTTTTCTACATTAATTTCTTCTACGCTTCCTGTAAAAGAGTCGAAAGGGCCTTCAGTAATACGAACCATTTCACCTTCAACAAAGGTTTGTTTGGGTCTGAGCATCTTTTCGGTTTTAATCTCTCCGGATCTCTGCAGAATCTGCCTGGCCTCATCTGCTGAAATCGGCTGAGGCCTCTGGTTGCGTGTTGTACCGACAAAACCGGTGACTCCGGGTACCTGCCGAATATTTGTACAGACCTGTTTCCACAGCGGACTGGCTTCCGGAAGATCCATCTCCAGCAAAATATAGCCCGGCAGAAATTTTTTATTGGCTATTTTTCTCTTTCCGTCCTTGACTTCAACGACCTCTTCAGACGGCACTTTCACATTAAATACAACATCCTTCAAGATGCCATTTTCAATGAGGCGATTAATATGTTTCTGTACTTTGTTCTCATAACCGGAGTAGGTATGGACAACGTACCAGCCTTTTGCCATTTTATTCCTTTAGAAAATCCACTCGATCCCCTTGAAGAGCAGATAATCGATAAAACCCAGAGCAACTGAAATTAAAAATACCGATACCAATACCACTTTAGTTGAAGCAGCGACATCCTCTCTGCTGGGCCAGGTTACCCTTTTCAGCTCAGCATAGCTCTCTTTAAAAAACTGTATTATCTTGCGCATCAAAAGCTCCTGACATATTAATAGCAGGCCAGGCAGGACTCGAACCTGCAACATCCGGTTTTGGAGACCGGCGCTCTAACCAATTGGAGCTACTGGCCTTAGATTATTAAGCCTACTTTACCTTTGTCTCCCTATGCAGTGTATGTTTACGGTCAAACTTGCAATACTTATTGAATTCCAGCTTTCCCTGAATATTTCTTCTATTCTTTGTTGTTGTATAATTTCTTCTTTTACATTCCGTGCACTGCAATGCAACTATTTCAACTGCTTTAGATTTGGCCATGTTCTTGAGATCTCCTATTCATCCTGGAGCTTTGGAATCTTGAATATATACAATTCTCCCCCCAAGGGTCAAGAGGTAAAAGAGAATTTCCCCCTTTTAGAGCCTCCGATCGGACTTGAACCGATGACCCCCTCCTTACCATGGAGGTGCTCTACCAACTGAGCTACAGAGGCGCACATAACCAATGGGTTCTAACAATTATTCAACCAAAACCCCTATCTGAAGTCATAATTTATCCACAACTTTTCCATGTGTCAAGGGGGGCACCTGAAACCATTTTGCAGGATGACTCATGGTTTGTTGACTGTTGTCATAGATGCATTATTTCTTTTATGCTATGATAGTTTAGAAGATATTCCACAGGAGTTTAACTATGAAAAGAATCGGCTGGATTGGGACCGGTGTAATGGGCAGATCGATGTGCACACATATTCTGAGCAAGGGATATGAGGTGTTCATTTTTAACCGTAGCCGGTCCAAGGCAGAATACCTGATTTCCGAGGGGGCAATCTGGTGTTCAAATCCCAGGGAGGTAGCCGAGAAGAGCGATTTTGTGTTTACAATTGTAGGATATCCGGCAGATGTAGAAGAGGTCATCCTGGGTTCAGATGGCGTATTAACCGGGGCTCGAGAAGGTTCCGTACTGGTGGATATGACCACCTCCGAGCCTTCCCTTGCACTGCGGATATATGAAGAATCTAAGGCGAGATCCATAGATGCCCTGGATGCTCCGGTGTCAGGGGGTGACGTAGGTGCTCGTGAAGCCAGCCTGGCTATAATGGTAGGCGGAGAGCGCCAAACCTTTGACCGGGTGCTACCCCTGTTTAAATGTATGGGCAATAACATTGCCTATATGGGATCAGCCGGGGCCGGACAGCACACCAAGGCGTGCAACCAGATCCATATAGCTACGACCATGATCGGAGTAGTGGAGTCCCTGCTCTATGCGCATAAAGCAGGTCTCGATATGCTGGAGATGATCGCTGTTATCGGCAAGGGCGCAGCCGGTTCGTGGTCAATCAACAACTACGGACCCCGTATAGCCCAGGGGAATTTCGAACCCGGGTTTTTCATCAAGCACTTTGTCAAGGATATGGATATTGCCCTCAAAGAGGCTCGGCGTATGAACTTAAGCCTGCCGGGGCTGGCCATGGCTCATCAGTTCTACGTTTCCGCCATGGCCATCGGCCTGGAAAACATGGGTACCCACAGCCTGTATAAGCTATTCGAGAAGCTGAACGGAGTATGAATAGAAGACAATCAACGCAGCAGACCCAGGGCCCTCGCCATGAATTTCAATTCAGCATTCGTTTCGATTGAACTCCGACGGATGCCTGCCTGATGGTAACGGCCAACTGTTCGGTCGGCCTACTGTAGACCGCCGCTCTGACCTTGCCGCAGTTGGCGTCGAGCTTCTCCTTTCTAAAGATTCTGTAAAAGTTTGCGCTATGGGAGCATTTAAACCCACATAAATATATAAAGGCAGGATATGTCATTTTACTTTTGTTAGCGATCTGTTTGTCCTCCTTCTAATGCCGTGAGCCGGAGCCCAGAAATCCAGGCAAGATAGAGATTTTCATTCCGAAAATGGACTTTCTCTACTCATGGTCAAAGGGAGCATCTGATATAGGGTAGTTCTACTGCATGATGTAATTTTTCACTAACGCGAGGTTAATACTATAGCCATAGCATGGTTTTGTTATTCATGATTTGAGTTATCCTAAAAGAACAAAAAATAGCCTCTTGACAATTGAGGTTTATTTTTATAATCTTTAAAATTGACATATAACATGTTAGATTTTAATGGAATTGATAATATATTTTTTACCATTTATGCTGCCATCCCCTAAAATAGTATTGTATGGTCGCATTAGATATTTTTTTTATATAGCAGGTAACAATGTTAAAGAAAATGACTAATCTATATCTAAAGGAATTTAAAAATGCGAAATTACATTGAATATTTTTATAAAATACTTAGGGTGTTTACAATAATCCTGTATACACTGATGCTATTTTTTGTTGGAGCAAATGTTTTCTGTCGCTATGTTATTAAGTATTCTCTTACATGGTCAGAAGAATTATCTAGATTTATTTTTGTGTGGCTTGTATATCTTGGAGCTGTTTTAGGATTAAAAGAGAAAGCCCATGTTTCTTTAACTTTGATAACATCCTCCCTTACTGGAAATTTGAAAAAAAGCATCACCTTCTTATGTGATTTCTTGGTAATCAGTTTTTTACTTTTTTTGGGTATTCAAGGATTGCGTATATCAATATTTGTAATGGATGAAACTTCGCCGGCGACAAATTTAAATATGGGCTGGGTGTATATTATAATTCCAATTGCAGCATTCATTATGTTTACACAAATGATTCTGAATGTATGGGATAATCGAGAAAAATTAAAACGAGAGAATATAATATGACACTTCTTGCTGTTTTTCTATTTACCCTCTTTATCTTCATATTAATTGGCATCCCTATCGTATTTAGTGTGGGACTTAGTGGAACAATTATGATTGCCATATCCGGCAATCTGTCTTATATGTTATTGCCTCTTAGAATGTTTACTGGAATTGACAGCTTTCCCTTGCTTGCAATTCCATTCTTCATATTAGCCGGGGAACTAATGGGTGAAACAAGCCTTACTGACCGGCTAATTAAATTTTTTAAAGAATCGCTTGGATTTATCCGGGGGTCGCTAGCCTATACAAATGTTGTTGCCAGTATATTTTTTGCCGGTATTTCCGGATCAGCAGTTGCCGACATTTCTAGTATTGGTAAGGTACTAATACCGGGGATGGTTAAAGAAGGATACGATAGAGATTTTAGCTGCGCAGTTACTGCAGCGTCTTCAACCATTGGGCCAATAATTCCTCCAAGCATTGCTATGGTTTTATTTGGAGTAGCGGCAGATGTTTCCATTTTAGGCCTATTTCTAGGAGGATTTATTCCTGGTGTCTTAAGTGGTTTATCAATGATGGGGTTGATCTATTTTTATTCTAAAAAGAAAAAATACCCTAAGGGAAAAATGTTATCACCGAAGGATCTATTTTTATCATTTATTAAAGGTCTGCCGGCATTAGCAATGCCATTTATAATTCTTGGAGGGATCCTTGGTGGTATAGTAACGCCTACCGAAGCATCAGTCATAGCTTGTACTTATGCTTTGATTGTTGGAGTATTCATTTTCCGAGATATAAATATCCGCCAGCTGCCCAGGATATTAATCCGCTCAGCCATTTCTACAGGCACAATTGTAATCATTCTTGGAACAGCATCGTTGATAGCTAATTTGATAGCTGCAGCACAGATTCCACAATTTCTATCTAATTACCTTACCAGTACTATTAAAAATCCATTAGCGGCCCTTTTGCTGGTTAATCTTTTTCTTTTAGCAATTGGTTGTGTCATGGAAGCAGGCGCTGCCATCATAATACTAGCGCCCATTCTTACGCCTCTTATGGTCAGTTATGGCTATGATCCGATTTTTTTTGGCGTGATTATGGTAGTTAATCTGATGATGGGTTTAATAACCCCTCCGATTGGAGTTGTACTCTACGCAACATGTAAAGTTGGGGAAATCAGCCTGGAAGGCCTAATAAAGTCACTCTTACCATTTATAATTGTAATGGTAATTCCGTTATTGATTTGCCTTGTATTTCCCCAGATAATAATGCTTCTTCCGAATCTACTGGGAAGATAAGAAGCCTACTACTAATATGAGGCATATTTCTGATATGTTTCATACATGGCTATTACATTTTCAATAGGAACATCATATGTGATATTATGTACTGGGGCAAAGATATACCCCCCGCCTGGTTTAAATGCTTCAATATTGCGCTTAACCTCTTCTTTAACCTCATCAGGAGTGCCCTTAGGCAGCATCTTTTGAGTATCAATGCCACCTCCCCAGAAGGATATTCTATTGCCGAAATCTTCTTTCAAATTCCCTGGTACCATTCCTGCTGCTGAGATCTGTACGGGATTTATAGCATCAACACCAATCTCTATAAGGTCGGGGATTATATCACGCATTGCTCCGCAACAATGAAACAAAATGAAGCAATTCTTTTTTTTCTTGATATGTTGATAAAGAATTTTTTGTCTTGGTTTTACAAATTCACGGTAAGTCTCCGGGGATATAATCAAACTCTGCTGGGTCGCAAGATCATCAGCTAATTTAATAACATCTATATATTCACCGATCTTATCAAAAATGAAATCTGTAAGTTTGATCTGAAAATCCAGAAGCCGATCTAATAATGCATGTGCGAATTCTTTATTCACCGCAAGATCCATATAAAATTCAGGAATTCCCCTTAGCCATGATGCCAGACCAAAATTGGTTTCCCTTAAGCCTTCCAGGACTAAACAATATTCATTGCCCAGTGAGCAGGCTCTTTCTTCCAGTCCCGTAAGCCTTGCTTCAGAATAAGGATCAGGCCATTTATATCGGTCTAAATCGTCAATAGAAGAGGCTTTAGCCAGTGGATGAAAATACATAGTATAATATGCGCCGCAAGAGTCGAGCTTATGCCCCAATCCCCATTGGTCAATTAATGTGCCGTCAGATTGTTCTTCCAAAGGCTTCATCTCTGAAATATAAATTGAACGAGCATCAGCTCCGAAATATTTTAAGATTCTTTCATCCGGTATAACAACCTGTTGATTCCATGATTTTATCTCGCTACCCTCATATCTAAAACCAAGATATTCACATAGCTTTTTTTCAATCTCTGCATGCATAGTAGTGTTATTTGTCGAGCCGATGTCCAGCGGTACTCTATCCGGTTCCCCTAAGGATAGGCTTTTTAAAACTCTCTGCTTTGAGCTAAATTTTTCCATATATTCCCTCTTCTGACTATAAAATACCCCGCAGTATGCCTGCGGGGTATAATTTTAAACTGGATTGTGTTGATAATCTCTATTAATCTTTTGTAGCTCTTATTCTCTTTACAATGTCTCGACCCCAATCGCCAAAATTCTTATAAAATACCTCATATTGCACCTCAACAGCTTTCATGAATTGCTCCTTATCCGGGTAAGTAACAACCATTCCTTTTTCTTTTAAAAGATTCAGGTAACCTTTCATCTTCATTTTTAACCAAATCTCTTTCATAGAGGCAGGCTTCTCTACAAGTGTTAGCAACGCTCAATAATTGACCCAGGGCAACGTTTAGTTTTTGACCCACCCCCTGGTTAATATATAAGAGATAGCCTTACATAGCCACCCCCTCTTCCCCCCCTCCGGAGGGGGGGAATTTTTT
>JAUVWI010000133.1 GCA_030604195.1 Spirochaetales bacterium | reverse complement strand
CGGATAAGAGGTACCAGGGCACGGGTTTGGGGTTGGCGCTTTGCAAGAGGTTGGTGGAGATGCATCGCTGCAGGATCTGGCTGGAGAGTGAGTACGGCAAGGGAAGCAGGTTCAGTTTTACCTTACCGATTAAACCGTGCCTATAAAAATGAGGAAAAGGGGGCATAACATTGAGAGTCTTGATAGTTGACGATGAGCAAAAGAACATTATTCTTTTAAAGGATTTTCTAACAGGGCGGGGGCATGAGGTCATGGCTGCGGAAAATGGAAAGATTGCCCTTAATATGGCCAGGGCCAACCCTCCGGAAATTATCATAAGTGACATTCTCATGCCGGTAATGGATGGCTTCAAGCTGTGCCAGGAATGGAAAAAGGATACCAGATTGAAAAAAGTACCCTTTATCTTTTTCACGGCAACCTACATTTTAGAAGACGATAAGAAGTTTGCCTTAAGCCTGGGAGCAGACCGTTTTATTGTGAAACCTGCTCCCATGAAGGAATTGATCAAGATAGTTGAGGAGGTTGTAACGGAGAGCAGAGAGGGCAAGTCAGATAGAGCCAGACGTCCTGAAATAACTAATGAAACGGCTGCCCTCAAGGAGCATTTTGCGCGTATGTCCGGAAAATTGGAAGATAAGCTGCTTGAGCTCGAAAAGGCCAGGGAGGATATATGTGAAAGCGAAGAAAAATTTCGCGCGATCGCCCATAATGCCATAGATGCCATTATCCTGATGAATAATGAAGAATGTATTTCTTACTGGAATCCCGCTGCGGAGAAGATATTCGGCTATCAGGGAGAGGAGGCAATGGGCAGGCAATTGCACGATTTTCTGGCGCCAAAAAGCTACCATGACGTTTTTAAGAAGGGGTTCAAAAGCTTCAAGGAGACGGGAAAGGGAGCTTTTATTGGAAAGTCAATTGAAATAAGGGCTCTCAGAAAAGGGGGAGCTGAATTTCCCGTAGAGCTGTCTCTTTCAGCCATAAAGCTTAAAGGCAAGTGGAATGCCCTGGGCATAGTGAGGGATATCAGCGAACGTAAACAGACAGAGGAGGAGTTGCGCAAGTTATCAGCCGCTGTAGAGCAGAGCCAGATCAGTATTGTTATTACGGATGCGAGGGGAAATATAGAATTTATCAATCGCAAGTTTACGGAAGTGACAGGGTATACCCGTGAAGAGGTCTTTGGAAAGAATGTTCGCATCTTAAAGTCCGGGGAACATCCGACTGAGTTTTATGAGCTATTCTGGAACATAATCACATCGGGCAAAGAGTGGCAGGGTGAGTTTCAAAATAAGAGAAAAGACGGGCAGCTCTACTGGGAGAAGGTATCCATTTCACCAATTAAGAATACAGAGGGGGTAATTACTCATTTTTTTGGGGTAATGGAAGACATTGCTGAGCAAAAACATCTGGAGAGACAGCTTATCCAGGCCCAAAAAATGGAAGCGATCGGTAGCCTTGCCGGCGGAGTAGCGCATGACTTTAATAATCTATTAGGTGTAATCATAGGGTACAGTGATTTTCTGCTGACCAGGATCGACAAACAAGATCAGACAGGTAAGTTTATCGAAGAAATTAAGAAAGCAGGACACCGGGCTGCCTCTCTGACTGACCAGCTCCTGGCTTTCAGCCGCAGGCAGGCACTTCAACCGGAGGTGCTGGATTTAAATAGAGTAGTAGGCGACATAGAAAAGATGCTGAGGCGTCTCATTGGAGAGGATATTAACCTGATTACTGATTTTGGACCGGAGTTAGATCCGGTAAAAGCAGATCGGGGGCAGGTTGAGCAAGTCCTGATGAATCTTGTAATCAATGCCAGGGATGCCATGGCTGGTGGGGGTAGAATTACTATAAAGACCGAGAATGCAGCCATTGACGAGCTTTACTGTAAGATCTATTCCTATGCCCGGCCGGGCAGGTTCGTATGTCTATCCGTTACGGATACAGGGACTGGCATGGATAACGAGACCATCTCTCATATCTTCGAACCTTTCTTCACCACCAAGAAAGAGGGCCAGGGGACCGGCCTGGGACTTTCTGTTATCTATGGCATAGTAAAACAGCACGAGGGGTGGGTAAATGTGTACAGTGAACCGGGAGAGGGATCGGTATTCAGGGTCTACCTTACTGCTTCTCCTGTATCCGGGGAAGCAGGCGCAGAAGAGGAAATTTCCTTAAAGGAGCTTCGGGGCAGCGGAGAAAGGGTACTGCTGGTGGAGGATGAAAAGATGCTGTGTGAATTTGCTTCAGGAGTTCTTCGTGAAAACGGTTACACAGTATTTGCGGCAAAAAATGCAGAAGAAGCGCTCAATCTTTTTGAAAGAGAAAAGGGTGATTTCCATATCCTTTTCAGCGATTCGGTCCTGCCTGACAAAACCGGCATTGAGTTGGTTGACCAACTCCTTTCTCGAAAGCCCGGGCTGAAGGTCCTGATGACCAGCGGATATTTGGATAAAAAATCGCAATGGACCATCATACAAGAAAAAGGTTTTAACTTTATACATAAGCCCTACACCCTGACAGGTCTGCTCCAAGCCTTAAAAGAGGCAATGTAGAAGTCCTGAATTGCTAAAAAAGGAGGCGGATTTGGCAGCGAACAGAATACTGGCGGTAGACGATGAGATAAAGAACCTTGCTCTTTTAGAGGCTATTCTTTCCCCCCTGGGTTATGAGGTGGAAAAGGCGCAGAGCGGCAAGGAGGCCCTGGCCAGGGTTGAGGCCTCCCCGCCCGATATGATCCTTCTGGACATTATGATGCCTGACATGACGGGTTATGAGGTGTGCAAGAGGCTCAAGTCAGAGGAGTCCACCCAGATCATTCCCATAGTAATGATCACTGCTCTCGTTGATAAAGAGTCCAGGGTAAGTGGGATCCAGGCCGGGGCGGATGATTTCCTGACCAAGCCGGTGAACAAGATTGAGCTTACAGCCCGGGTAAAGAACCTCCTAAAGGTCAAGGAGTATAATGACAGTATAAAGGATTGGTCCCGAATGCTGCAGGACAAGGTAGTAGAGCAGACAGCCATGCTGAGGGAATCCTTTGAGCAGCTTCAAGAAGCCCATGCCAAGTTGGAGAAAGCCCATCTTGATACCCTTTTCCGTCTCTCGGTTGCCGCAGAGTACAAGGATGAAGATACGGCCAATCACATTCGCCGCATGTCTGCTTATGCCATGGTAGTTGCTGAGACTATGGGGCTCGCTGAAGATCAGGTTCGATTGATTGTGCATGCCTCTCCCATGCACGATGTTGGGAAGATAGGAATTCCGGATCATATCCTGCTTAAACCGGGAAAGTTGGATCCAGAGGAATGGGACATTATGAAGAGCCACACCCTTATTGGGAGCCGCATCTTAGCAGATGCGGACGATGATTTTACCAGGGCTGGCCAGGCTATTGCATTAAGCCATCATGAGAAATGGGACGGGTCGGGTTATCCCAAAGGGTTGCAGGGTGAAGATATCCCGCTGCCAGGAAGGATCACGGCCATTGCCGATGTATTTGATGCTCTTACTTCAAAAAGACCTTATAAAGCGCCCATGTCTAATGAGAAGGCCTTTGGAATCATAGAAAAATCTGTTGGCAGTCACTTTGATCCGGGAGTTGTCGAAGCCTTTTTCCGGGGGATAGACAAAATACTGTTTAATCAGAAGCAGCATCAGGATAGGAGTTGAGATTATTATGATTCAAAATAAACCTGACAATTTGACATTTACGTCCAAGAAAACAAATGAGCACTCGGGTCATATACTCATTGTGGATGATGAAAAGAAGAATCGCATCTTTATGAAAGATGTTCTTGAGGTAAAAGGTTACCGGGTAAGCGAAGCTGAAGATGGAGAACAGGCCTTACATAAAGTTATAAAAGAGCCCCCCGATGTTATTCTTCTCGATGTGATGATGCCGGGAATGGATGGATTTGAAGTCTGTCGCCGGCTTAAAAAAGATCCAAAAACAGCTTCAATACCAATTCTAATGGTAACTGCCCTTTCTGAACGCAGTGACCGGATTAAGGGCATACAAGCAGGAGCAAATGATTTTTTATTAAAGCCGATTGATCATCACGAGATAGTACTGCGGATCCATAATGCAGTATATGCCAAGCACCTCTTTGACCAGCTACAGGAAGACTACAATCGACTCAAGGAGTTAGAGTCACTTCGGGATAATCTGACCCACATGATTATTCATGATTTGAGACAGCCGATAACAGTGATCAGCGGGTATTTGCAGCTGCTCAAACTTCAAGAGGACGATAGTACTATAGAAATAGAAAGAAAGATCTTTGGTCAAATTTCAAAAGCCGTCAATATGCTTATCAAAATGGTAGAGTCTCTTTTGGATGTGACCCGGCTTGAAAGGGGTAAAATGCCCTTGAACTTGAGCCATTATGATTTAAACGAACTCGTTAAAGAAGCTGTCGCAACGCTTGGCCCGCTCAAAGATAAGCATAATGTACACAGCAATTTTTCGGGCCATCCTGTGCCTGCTTTCTGCGATAAGGATTTAATTGGACGAGTTATCACAAATCTTGTTGGAAATGCCGTAAAGCATACGCCGGAGGGCGGAGAAGTAACAATTACCGTCGAGAGTGACGAATTGCAGCCAAGAATCGCCGTCTCCGACTGAAGAGAAATTGGTTATTTGTCATATGTTTTCAAAAACCATACGGGTACCATGCTTTAAATAATACTTACAACGTTCTCTATAAATATTTAGCGCCTTGTCCTCGTCCCCTGATTCCCAAATATCATTAAAAATTTTATTAGCCTGTTCTATATTGTTACTATGATATTCATAGATACCCTTCTCAAATTTTTCCCGGCTTTCCAGCTTTTGCTCTACCTGATGTTGAGAATCGCCTTCAAACACTTCATATACCGAAACAGGTTCGTCCTTTCCCCTTACCTTAACTTTATCTAGAAACCTGTAATTATATTTTAGCCTATTGACTTAGCTCATCAGACTCTTTATATAGCAGGGAACTAAAACGGATGTAACAACAGGCTGTCCCGCAACTATGTCTGGAGCGAATATTCATGCATCAGGAACCTTTTTTTTGCTT
>JAUVWI010000111.1 GCA_030604195.1 Spirochaetales bacterium | reverse complement strand
GCCTAGCAGACCTGGATAAAAAGCCAACTGAGTGTTTGATCCAGCCCGCACTGCGATAAAACCTATCCCATCGCTCCACAATTCTTCCTCCCGGCCCTATTGAAAATACTGATGCGTCAGTACTGTGTTTGCTGCCTTATAATTGACAAATAAATCCCTAAAATATATAGTTCATAAATCCCACAATCTTTTTGGAGAAGAGCATGAGTATAAATATGGAGAATATCCGAAATATCGCTATTTGCGGCCACAGCAGCACAGGTAAAACATCCTTTACCGAACAGCTTTTATATCTGGGCGGCAGCATAGCCAAGCCGGAAAAAGTAGAAAGCGGTAAAACAGTGAGCGATTACACCGACGAAGAGATTGCCCAGAAAATTTCAATACATACCTCCTGCTCTCATATAAACTGGCAGGATGTTAAATTAAATATTCTTGATACTCCAGGCGCATCAGATTTTATCGGCGAGGTAACCGCAGCCTTCCGTGCTGCAGAATCCGCGCTGCTGCTGGTAGGCGCCGATGTGGGCGTACAGATTGGCACCATCAATCTCTGGCGTCAATTAGACCGCCATGAGCTCCCCAGGATGATCTTTTTGAATAAAATGGATAAGGAACATGCTGATTTCACTAAATCTATTGAAGATTTAAAAGAAAAATTCAAAGTCGCTTTTATTCCTGTTGTTATGCCAATCGGCCGGGCCGCCGCTTTCAGCGGCGTTATCGACCTCATCGACCGGAAAGCCTATCTCTCCCAGGAGGATAAAATAATTGAAGGGGATGTTCCTGAAGAATTAAAGGCCCAGGTCGAAGAATACCGCCAGAATTTGATAGAAGCGGCCGCTGAGGGTGACGATGCTTTGATGGAGAAGTTCTTTGAAGAAGATACCCTTACCGTTGAAGAAATCCGCAGAGGTCTTTCCCTGGCCTTTAAGGAACGGAAAATTGTACCTGTGCTCTGCGGTGCTGTCTTAAGCAATGCCGGATTGACCTCCTTCCTTAATCTGCTCACCTCTATAGCGCCTGCACCGGGCGGAGAGGTTCCTGCACAAAATCAGAAAGGAGAGGATATTGCGTATGCCTTTGACCCTGAAGCTCCCCTGTCCTGCTTCGTCTTTAAAACCAGTCTGGATCAATTTTCCGGTAAACTCTCTTTTGTTAAGGTAATCTCCGGTAAAATAGCTTCTGACAGCGAACTGATCAATGCCAGGGAAGATAAGAAAGAAAAAATAAACAAGATATTTACCTGCCAGGGTAAAACCCTGGCAGAAGCGGAGAGTCTTTCCGCAGGGGATATCGGTATACTCTCCAAGCTCAGCACCGCGGCCACCAATGACACCCTGTGTAATCCCAATAATATCGTTAAGTTCAAAAATTTAATGCTGCCGCCGCCGGTCCATTCAGTAGCTATCTCCGCCCTGGCCAAAAAGGATGAAGATAAATTAAATCAACTTCTGCAGAGAGCAGCGGAAGAAGATCCCACCTTCAGCCTTCATTACAACCGGGAAACCAGAGAAACCGTGATATCCGGCAGGGGTGAACTCCATCTGAATATTATCCTGGGCAAGATTAAAGAGCATCAAAAAATCGAGATGGAGACAAAGGTCCCGAAAGTAGCTTACAGGGAAACAATAAACGGTAGCGCTGATGCCGAGTACCTGCACAAGAAACAGTCAGGCGGTCACGGCCAGTATGCAAAAGTAATGCTGACAGTCAAACCTCTCAAAGGGGGCGAGCACTTTAAATTCGTCAACTCCATTGTAGGCGGATCCATCTCAAAAGGTTACATTCCCGGAGTTGAAAAAGGAATTATTGAGGGTATGGCCGCCGGTATTTTGGCCGGCTACCCGGTTACAGGTCTTGAGGCAAGTGTGGTAGACGGTAAAGAACATTCCGTGGATTCTTCAGAGATGGCTTTTAAGCTGGCTGCAAGAGGCGCTCTTAGAGCGGCAATAGAGAAGGCCAAACCCGTACTGCTTGAGCCTGTTATGAATCTTAATGTCTTTGTAGATAATAAATACCTTGGAGACGTTCTTTCAGACTTAAGCTCTAGAAGAGGCAGAGTGCTGGGACAGGAGCCTATGGGGGGTGAAATCCAGGAGATAAAAGCCCGGGTGCCGCAATCAGAGCTACTCCGCTATTCAATTGACCTCCGTTCAATTACCTCCGGAACCGCTTCTTTTGAGATGGAATTCGATCATTACAACCCGATTTCCGGAAAAACAGCTGATGAAGTAATTAAAGCTGCCCAGGCACAGAAAGATGGGGATTAAAGCCGTCAAAAGCTCAATATTTAAGCTTTAAAAACGCAGCTCTTTAAAGGAATAGAGCTCCCGGAAGCAGAAAATGCAGCAGCCCAATAGCAATACCGCCCAAACCCAGAGGCACGCGGTAGGTAAGCACACTCTTTTCGATGTTAGTAATTGTTTCTTCAGAGAGCTTGGTTTTATCTTTGTAAACACCAAAAAGCAGCGCAGCGCCCATTGACAATCCAGCCAGGGCCGGCAAAAAATCACCCACGAAAGGTACCTCACCGGCAGTCGAACGGATCAGCAGTTTTAGAAGGCCGATAATAGCGGCTGCAGAACCTGCCCCTACCCTGACACTTTTTGAAGAAAAAAACTCTTTCAAAGAGCTCAACGGGGTTACTTTTTCTCCCAGATATTCCACTGAAAGGGCTAAGCCGGCAAAAATATTTGCCAGTATGGAAAGAACATAAAATTGCATCATGGATCAAAGATAAGTAAAATAAAATAGCAAGTCAAGCAGAGCCTGATTTAGAGGGAAAGTCTAAAGAAGTATACTATACCAATAAACTCCTATATATTATATTAGTCGAACCGCTAATTAAAGATGTTGTGAGACTTTATGGTCAATATTGAACAACCGGATAAGAGAATAGAAGCGGTGGACAAGGTGACAGGAGAGGCCGGGTTTGTCGATGACATCCGGTTCCCCGGCACCCTCACTGCACTCGTGCTCCGCTCACCCCATGGTCATGCCGGGATCAAATCAATTGATGTTTCAAAAGCGCAAAAGCTCGAAGGTGTTGAAGCGGTAATTACCGGAAAGCAGGCCAAACCATATTTCATCAACCTGGGCATTGGTGACCAGCAGCCTATTGCAATAGACAAGGTAAGGCATATGGGAGAAGCGGTGGCCGTGGTTGTGGCAAAAGACAGGTGGACAGCCGCCCGGGCCAGGGAGTTGATCTGCGTAGAGTATGAAGTGCTTAAACCGGTACTGTGGGCAAGTGAGGCAATGTATCCGGATGCCCCCCTGGTCCACGAGGTACAGGGCAGGTATAAGCGCAGCAAGTCCATATTCTTTAAGGAGAAGAGCAATATATTTCACCACTACAAATTGCGAAAGGGAAATGTTGAGAAGGCATTTGCCCGGGCGGACTTTATCGAGGAAAACACCTTTATTATGCCCCACCGCTCCCATGTTCAAATTGAACCCCACGGCGGTATTGCCAAATGGAGCCATGGGAAAAAGCTGGAGATCTATTCCAGCACCCAGTCGCCCTTCATGGTCAGGAATTGCCTGGCTGATATGTTCGCTCTTAAAAGCACCGATATTACCGTAAAGGTTGAGTACCTGGGCGGCGGTTTCGGCGGCAAATCTGATGTGACTATTGAGCCTCTGCTCGCTCTCACGGCAAAATTTGTTCCCGGAGAGTGGGTAAAACTCATCCTGGATAGAGAAGAGGTATTTACCGCCACCGTAGTGGGAAGAGGGGCGGAAATCAGGGTAAGCACCGCGGTTAGCAACAGCGGCAGAATCCTGGGTGAGAAGGTAAGAATATTATTTGCCTCGGGCGCTTACGGCAGCTACTCCCTGCATATTGTTAATGCCGGGGGCTTCAACTCCACCGGCCCCTACGACATAGCCAGTGTACAGACTGATTCCTACGGCATCTATACCAACCAGCCCCCGGTAGGCGCCTTTCGCGGCTACAGCCATCCGGAAACCCACTGGGCAATTGAAAGACAGAGACACCTTATTGCCAAACGCTTGAAAATGGATCCGGTCGAGTTCCGCCTTAAGAATATCCTCAAACCCGGTTCAATAAACAACCTGGGGCAAAAAATGGAGGAGAGCAATGGAAATCTTCAGGGCTGTATCGAAAGTGTTGCCGGAAAACTGGAGAGTATCGATTTAGAGAAATTACGCCGCAAGTGCCCGGAGGCGGCTTTCGGCAAAAGCATAATAGCAATGATGAAGTCTCCGGTTATGGCCACCAATTCCGCTGCTTCGGCGATTATACGCTTCAATGAAGATGGCTCTGCCGATGTAGCGGCCAGCGGCGTGGAAATGGGACAGGGCACCAAAACAGCTATATGCCAGATTGCCGCAGCCGCCCTGAAAATGGATATTTCCCGGGTCAGGATTAAAACAGATATCCAAACCGATATATCACCCTACGGCTGGCAGACAATCGGCAGCACTACCACCTGGAAAGCGGGAAGGGCCGTTATCCATGCCGCAGACAAAGCAATCGACAGGATCAAGGAGAATGGCGCTTTAGTTTTAAAGGTGGATAAGGAATCTCTGGAATACGACGGCAGCCGGGTTTACCTTAAAAAACAGCCTGACTCAGGGGTGGATGTAAAAGAGCTTGTTTTCGGCTATATGTATGACAATGGTCTGGTAGTTGGTGAACCGGTACAAACCTACGGTACTTATATGCCTGAAGGCCTTACCTTTCCCGATCCTGAAACCGGCCAGGGCAACTGCGCGGCTGAATATACCTTTGGCGCCCAGGGCGCGGTTATCCGTATTGAGAGGGACACCGGGGAGCTGACTGTGCTTAACCTGATCACGGCTATCGATGCGGGCAGGGTGATCAATCCAACCCTGGCCAGAGGCCAGATTGTGGGCGCCATGGTCCAGGAAATTGGTGGCGCCACCACTGAGGAGTTGATCTTCAGCCCCGACGGCAGGATGAGGAACAACAGCTTAACTGATTACAAAATACCTACGCCTGAGGATGTAGCTGATACAGCAATGGATGTGGTATTCCTGGAAACCCCTGAGCCAATCGGCCCTTTCGGCGCCAGAGGAATCGCCGAACATGGAACCGTGGGTATTACGGCGGCAATAGGCAACGCAGTCAGTGATGCCCTGGGAATCGAAATAAAAAGGCTGCCCATTACTAATGAAAAAATATATCAAAGTATGGCTGAAAGCAGGGAACAGGGATGCTGAATAGCTTTGATTACCTCTGCCCCAAAAACACTCAAGAGGCAATTCAACTGCTCCTCGATAACCAGGGCGGGGAAATACTGGCCGGGGGCACTGATCTGCTCCCGGAACTTAAGGATAAGTCCACTACTGACAAAGTGCTGATTGATATCAAGAAATGCAGTGACCTGCAGGGAATTGAAAAACAGGATGATTTTCTTTCCATCGGAGCATTGACCACTATCAGAGAGATCCGGTTGAGCAATATAATTAAGGAAAAATATAAAGCCCTCCGGGATGCCGCTGATGTTTTCGGCTGCCTGGAAATCAGGAACCGCGCAACAATAGGCGGAAATATTGTACATGCCTCTCCTGGGGCTGAATATGGCACTCCCCTGTTTTGTTTTGAGGCTCAAGTCGAAATTGCCGGCCCCAATGGCAGCAGAGTTATGCCCATAGACAGTTTCTGGTTTGACCTGGGCAGAGTAGAACTTAAAAAGGGAGAAATTCTAAAGAGAATCCTGCTGCCCAAAATTGATTCTCAGGTGCCAAGCGGTTATCTGAGGCTGAGCCGGGTCAAGGGCATGGACCTGGCCTCTCTGGGCGTTTCCGTGGTGGTAATCAATCCCGGGCAGGCGGATAAAAGGGAAATCAGGGTTGCCATGGCAGCGGTACAGAGAACACCTTACCGCAACAGCGCGGTTGAAGAGCTCCTGAGTTTTAAGGGAATTGATTCAAACCTAATTGAAAAGGCAAAACAAATGCTGGCAGCAAGCATAGCGCCCAGAGAGTCCAGTTTGCGCGCCAAACCTGCCTATAAAAAAGCCATGGTAGGCGTATTAATGGAAAAAATCCTTAAAAATCTGCATATTTTATAGCAGGAGAAAGCTGGTGTACGAGATAACCATAAGAGTAAACGGCAAACCATACAGCTTATCAGTTCCGGCGCAGATGACACTGCTGGAAGTGCTGCGCGAGGAGCTTAATCTTACCGGCACCAAAGAGGGATGCGGCAATGGCGAATGCGGCGCCTGCACAGTTATTATGGATGGCCAGGCCGTGCGCAGCTGCCTGATCCTTGGTGTAGAAGCTGATGGCAGGGAAATTACCACAATAGAGGGTATCGCTGAACCAGGTGAGCTCCATCCGATCCAGCAGGCTTTCATAGAGGAAGACGCGGTACAGTGCGGATTCTGCACTCCGGGTTTTATCATGGCCATTAAAGCAGCTATTGATAACAATCCTCAACTGAATGATGAGCAGATGATGGAAGCCCTGGGCGGCCATTTATGCCGCTGCACCGGCTATGAAACTATCTTTAAGGCCTTTAAGCGGGTCAGGCAAAGAAAAGAGGTGAGCGAACAAAAGGAGTAAAAATGTCGCAGGAAAAGGCACGCCGGATAATCAAGGATGCAGGTCACTGTTTTTTAGCCACCTGTGTTAATGGGCAGCCGCGTGTAAGACCGATGAAATTTGTAGTGACCGATGATTTCAAATTCTGGTGTTCAACGGTAAATATCAGCGGTAAGGTCAAGGAATTTGAGCAGAACAGCAGGGTTGAGATCTGCTGGGTGGACAATAACAAGAATCAGCTCAGGGTAGCGGGAATTCTTGACATGAGCGGGGGTGCGGAAAAGAAACGCAAGCTATTTGAGCTTCACCCCGGTATGAGGTGTCTCTTCAAGGATGAGCATGACCCCAGGTTGGTACATGTGGAAGTAGTGCCAACCAATGCTCGCTGGAAAGAACACAAGTTCGGCGAATACAACCGGATAGAATTGTAAATCATTTCAAATATATTATTTCTCTACCGGCTTCCCTTACGTAATTCCACATACTAGAATTGTACTCATTTAAAGAATCCTTCATCAAATCAAAATCAAAAAGCACAGAAAACTCCGGTTCTATGCTCTCAATATCGATCATTTGAGAACCAATGTGGTTTTTACCATAAAGCAGAAGAAACTGCATAATCTGTTTCCTGTCTAATGGATATTTCTCTGTCATTCTGTAGGTCCTGGTATCAACTTTCACAATAAACTTAAAATTATGCAATGTTGCTATCAAAGAACGTAAGGAACGCTTTACCACATCGCGGTCCCCATATTCCCGGACCATTTTTTGCCTCAATATCTCTGTGGAAAAGGTTCCGTCCGGTTGTACGCTTAACGAAATCTTCCTGATAATAAACCGGCAGATATCATAATCCATCAGAAGTTTCAGAAGCAAAAGAGGTTTTATTTCGTCAAGAGGGGATTCTTTCACCCATCTAATAAAATAGCTATCTTTAATTGTCGTTTTACTGTTCTGCATGGAATAAATGAAACTTCTGAAAATCACAGTCCTTACTTTTCTTTTTCCTTCTTTACCAATTAATTCTTTGGCAATGTCCTCAAACGGCTCATTGTAAACAGATAATTTTTCTCCCACCTTTATAATCTTCAATGTTTCATAGATCCATTCCGGTTTTACCGGTCTGTCAAATCCAATCAATTTGAAACCTCTACAAAGGGCACAACTAATTCTTCAAGTGTTATTCCGCCATGAGAAAGCTCAACCCTGTTTCTGTTTGTAAAAATTGTCCTGTTATGCGCAATAATGGCGATTTTATCATCAATAAATGGGATCTGGTATTTCTGCTCTTCTATAAAATCATTGAGAATACTTTTTTTAACAATGGTTGCCCGCTTACTGGCTTTATCAATCAGGTATTTATCAATTTTCTTCCCATTTCCTTCTGATAATACGCATCCATGATCGGAGCAGAAGTATATTTTAAAACCATTCTCTATTAACATAGCCAGCTCTTTTTCAATATTTGCCTCAGATAAATATTTTTGAATGGCATCAAAGTACAAAGCCCTGGATCGGCTCTTTGCTGTAAACTTCATTCCATGGGCGATATCATCAAAAAGATTGTATATCATTCCAACCCGGTCAATACCGGTCAACTGTGCCTTTCCTGTTAACTCTCCTTCACGAAAAAAGGCCATATATTTCTGACGATCTTCCCAGAACCTCTTGAAGTTTCTTTTATCATCCTGTGTCTTACTGAATCCGGCTATATATTCGCCGCTGAAGATAGCGCTTCTGGATATTGAGGTAATAGTAGGGATCAGTGTGAATTGAGGAGATTCTTTAAACTGAAATCCTTTACCTAATAGAAAATTTTGCAATATTTTCCATTCCGCGTATCCCATTCCGTCGAAACAGACTAAAGCCATCTTCTGGTAATGAAGAGAGCTTAAAAAGGGAAGGATTTTATCTACAGTCAGGTGCTGTTTTGCCGCAGCATAAAAGGCGTTTTTTATTCCACCTTGCAGGATAAAATCTGAAATCCTGGAATCTAATTGTTCTTCAATAGCTTTATCCGGTTTAGATTTATTATTAAAGCAGAGGAAAAGATATGCTCCCCATTTTTTCCCTAGATCAAGAACCACTTCAATTACCAAGTCATGATGGAGTGTATCCTGAAAATACTTTTCCAGATGCTTCTTTTCCAGTTGTAATATATACAAATCCGCTTCTTCAAGCTTACAACTGTAATTCTGTTGAGTGATATGCAAAGCATCCCTTGAGCCGGAGGCGGCATTTAATAATTTAGCCTATTGACTTAGCTCATCAGACTCTTTATATAGCAGGGAACTAAAACGGATGTAACAACAGGCTGTCCCGCAACTATGTCTGGAGCGAATATTCATGCATCAGGAACCTTTTTTTTGCTT
>JAUVWI010000026.1 GCA_030604195.1 Spirochaetales bacterium | reverse complement strand
CAGAGACGATCTCTGTATACACGCTTCAGGCAAGACTTTATTTTAGTCAGTAATCTATCGCTGGTCATAATGCAAACTCCAAACCTAACAATATTGTATTAATTATAAGGCTGTTCGGTCAATAAATTATAGCACAACTTTTTGCATGTGGCTACTTTAGGACGACGGTAACGGCGGGTTCCCAGCGGGCTTTTGGGTAGAGACGCTCCTGGTCCTGCGCGATGTGACAATCCCAGTATTCCTCGAAATCCCCCGATTTGTTTTTGTATTAATACGCTATAGCGGATAACGATTATGATTTGATATCCCGCTTATTATACTTTTACCCGCGCATATAGCAATTGATCAACAAGCCGGCCGTTCTTGAAAGCGCTGGCCCGCAGAAGACCCTCATATTTGAATCCTGCCTTTTCCAGCACCCGCGCTGAAGCTAGGTTCGTCGTATAGGGTTCAGCATATACCCGCTTCAAACCGAAGCTTCTGAAGGCATACTCAGTTATCCCTTTCACCGCTTCAGTCATAATACCCTTGCCCCAGAATGGTTCAGCCAGCCAATACCCCAGTTCAGTGGTAAAACGATGCACATCTTTGCCAAGCACTAAGCCGATACTGCCGATTGCCTCCACTTCATTTGTTATGGCAAATACCGTTTTGGGGTCATCTTCCATTACTATTGAAAGAAAGGCTTCGGCATTTGCTATTGTGTAGGGATGGGGAAAAATATCACGCAGGTTGATCCAGATTTTGCGGTTGTTGGCATACCTGGCAACAGATTCTGCATCATCTCTCTGCCAGTCCCTGATTTTATATTTACCGGATAAAAATTCTATTTTCATCCATCATCCAACCATCCAACCATCATCCATCATCAAAAATATAAAAAAAGAATCTGCTCTTACAGCATTCAGCATTATTGTGTCGCAGTTTGGCAAAATTAAGTTACAGTCCGTGGCCTATGCAATTCAATTTCAAGATGCTCTGAAAACATCATAAAATCTCTGTCCGTAGTAAAGATTGACATACCATGGCTGTAAGCAACAGCACAGATTAAATAATCAATATGTGAGCCTTGCACGCCGTTTTGTCTGCAAATATTATGGAATTCTGCCGCTGTTTCATAATCTTCCATTGTAATAGGTACATCATCAAAAGCCTTCAACTGTTTTTTCAAAAGATCATATTGGCTGCTATTTGATATTCCAGACAGAATTTCTTGGCGAATAGGTCCAATAATAAAAGCTCTTACTTCTTCAATAAGGTGAGTAAGCTCCCCTGTTAAAACCTTCTCATTGTGATTCAGCTTTTTTCGCCTGAAAGCCAAAGACCATATAGAGGTATCGACTAACACATTCACTTTGGTTCGCTTCCGCTCGCTTTCGGTCGCTTTCGAGTTCTACCGGATTTGTAGTTATAGTTCTTATCATAATCTATCCTGCCAAACATCCGGATGATATCCAACTGCTTTCTCCGCTGGATATACTCTCTTAACGCTTCATTGACTGTATCTTTCTTGGTTCTATGCTTTCCTAATTTTTGGGCTTCAATAATCAGATTATCTTCAATAGCTAAATTTGTGGGCACAATCATCCTCCTACACAATACTATACACAAATGGGTGTGTGTGTCAAGATTACAGGAAAGATCATATTGGCTGCGGTTCTGATAAAATGACCATCTTATTACCAGATCCCTGATATTTTTCTAATACAAATATATATAATAGATATATTAAAATAAACCTTGAAAATCTTTAACTTATCTATTATAATTCTATCGAATAAACCCCGACAATACACATGCGGAGGTAAACCAGATGAAATATTCAGCAATAATATTTGCCATACTCCTGATTTTCAGCTCCTGCGCCACAGCCCCGGAAGTAGAGGAGGATGCAAAGGTAGCTCTTCCCGAAACAGAGTACACCCGGGCCAATAAACTGAAGGCCCAGGCAGACAAATACAGCCTGGCAGATTATGCACCGGATGAATACAGCCAGGCCGAGCAGAAGCTGAAAGATGGAGAGGCGACATATAAAACAGACAACGCCAGTTCTAAGAAAGCCCTGGATCAGGCCATTGCCGGCTATGAAGCGGTAATGGCAAAAGGTTTTCCGCTGCTTACAGGAAAAAAGCAGGAAGAAACAGAAGCTACAGTGAAGCGGGCCGAGGATATCAAAGCCCAGGTAGCCATGAAAGAAGATTATACGGCGGCCAGGACAAGGTATGAGCAGGCCCTGGCAGCGCAAAACAAGGGCGAGTATGAGCAGGCAGTAGCCCTATTCGATGAAGCAAAATTGCTCTTCCTGGATCTCTATGAAAAAACCAAAGAGAAAAAGGAGAGGGCGGAACAGGCTATGAATTCCTCCGAAGAGAGCATAAAAGACTTTGAGGAGCAGGCCAGGGCCGGAGATGAAGAGCTGCAGGCAGGCCAGTAAGCTTTTACTGCCGCCTTTTCAGATCATACTGTTTTAAAAAGGGAGTAAGCCATGAACAGAGGTATATTTGTTATATTTTCAATCCTTAGTCTTCTGGCCTTTGGGCAGAGCCTTTTTGCCCAATCACTGCTGGATAATCCCGATTATAAAAAAGCTATAGAACTGCAGCAACTTGCCAAAGATGCCCATACCGCCGGGGACTACGACAAGGCTTATGAATACTCGGAAGAAGCCAAAATCTATATTGCCAGGTCCAATGCCTATATTGCCCAAAAAATACTCTGGTACCAGGCAAATAGCTGGCTCAAAAAAGCACGCAGCCGGGTTGCCTATTTCCAGTCAGCCGGAATAAATCCGGAGTATCAGCAGGCTTATGAACAGGCGCTGGCAGGTTTAGAGGGGGCTGAAAAGAGCTTTACCGAGGATCAGTACGAAGATAGTATTGAGCTTTCTAAAGAAGTGCTCACCCTTCTGGCAGAGGCAAAATCGGAAGCCCTCTTGCCAAAATACTATAAAGTCCGTCTTATTCCGGAAGCGAGGGACTGCCTGAACAAGATCGCCGGCTATCCATTTATCTACAATGACCGCAACAAATGGAAGCTCCTATACGAGGCCAATAAGTCGAAACTCAAGTATCTCGATAACCCCCATTTGATCTTTCCCGGGCAGGTGCTCGAGATCCCCAGCATAGGGGGTGAGAGACGGAGCGGGGAATATGACCCTGGGGCAAGCTATCCCGTTTTCGGCAGGTAAATTTCGATATAACGATATCAGCAGTCTCTGCTTGACTCCTGATAAGCAGAATGGTAATTTTATTATCAGGTGATTCTATGATAACTCCAGTGGCCCCAAAAACGAAGCTTACCTATAACGACTATCTTAAAACACCGGATGATAAAAGATACGAGCTTATCGAAGGAGAATTGATAATGACACCGTCTCCTGTAACCTATCATCAATGGGTATCAAAGAATATTGAGTATGAACTGGAAAGATTCGTCAGGGAGAAAAAAACTGGAAGAGTATTCTATGCTCCGTATGATGTTTGTCTTGATAATGAGAATGTCCTTCAGCCGGATATTCTCTATATTTCCAGGGAAAGATTCAACATAATCGGTGAAAAAAACGTTCAGGGGGCTCCGGACTCAATATTGAACTTGCATCTGTTTTTTCGTATTGATAGACTTTTCACAGGCTTACTCTTTTTAAATTGGATTTATAGAAGCATCACAGCCGGACTTAACGAAATTCTCTGAAAGACCGGAATAGAGCCAGCAGATTTTCAAGAGGGACTGTGGCCTGGATATTATGGACTGAGGCAAATACGAATCCACCCCCTTTACTGAAAATATTAATATTGCTTTTAACTTCCTGCCTCACTTCTTCAGGTGTGCCGAAGGGCAGGGTCTTCTGGGTATTTATGCCGCCGCCCCAGAAAACAAATTTATCCCCGTAGTTATTTTTAAGAAAAGCCGGATCCATTCCGGCGGCCGAGATCTGGACCGGGTTTAGAATATCCATTCCTGCTTCAGCGAAATCATCCAAAAACTCCGCAATCGCGCCGCAGGTGTGGTAAAAGGTTTTCCATTCTGTATGCGCATGAACCCAGTCATTCATTATTTTGTGATAGGGCTTGAACATTTCCCTGTATGTCTGCGGGGCGAAAAAGGGTCCATGCTGGCATCCAAAATCCGTACCACCCATAACAATCACGTCCAGCCTGTCGCCCACAGCTTCTCTATACATCTTCAGGTTTTTCATCTGCAACTCATGCTGGATGCTGAAGATGTCCTGAATATATTGCTTTCTGCTGATAAAGGAGATATACCATTCTTCCGGATCGCGAATACCAATGGGCCGGATTATATTTGGGCCGGGAACAAAGGCGATATCCCCAAATCCGGCGCCCCAGAAATTGCCAACCAGGGAATATTCCGTATTTTCATAATAGCGCCTGGTGGTTTCTTCCAGAAACTTAAGATCTTCCTCACTGTACAGGCTGTAGGTCTGATTTACCCATGCCCCGGGATCCAGTGACTCCTCTTCAATCGGTTGCTGGCGCACAATATTATCGAAGTAGAAACCATCCCTGGGCATTTTTGCCGAAGGCGGAGCCGAGCGACACCCCTGAGGATACTGAACAATGTCCCCGTTGGGCAAGACATCATATTCCATAAAACCGGAAACAAGCACTTCTGTTCCGTCGAACATGGTAAAGGGTTTCCAGTTTTCGTTTTTGTATCCGAACATAGTCTGCGGAAAACTGATGCCCGCAATATCGATAGCTAGGGCCCTTCTGATTTCCTCCTCTACCTCGGCCAGCATCTGAAATGGCTCATAAACCTTGACCAGCCCGCCCTTTCCCACACCAAGCGCCTCTCTCAGTTTGTTGTAAAGAAGCGCTTGAATACCGGTAACCTGGGTACCGCCAATATCCAGGGGAACCCTGTCCGGTTTTTGGTGTTTTAAGGTGATTCTGACTCTTTCGCGGGATGTCATATTTTACTCCTTCCGGCAGTAATTACTCTTTCGGGGGCGCTGTTGAATTACGTATTTTCAGCTCTGTAGGCAGAACGATTTTCTTATTAGGATACACCTTGCCTTCGGTAATATGTAATAACCGGCGCACAGCCATTATACCCATAGTGTGTTTTGGAACATGTACCGTGGTCAGGGAGGGCACCATTTGCCGGGCCATAGCGATATCATCAAAACCGATAACGCTGATATCTTCAGGCACCGTTAACCCCCTCTGTTTTATGGCATCCACAGTGCCTATTGCAAATATGTCGTTGTGAGTCACTACGGCTGTAGGCCTGGTTTTGCTGTCGAGAATTCTATTCATTGCTTCATGAGCCTGATCGATTCTCCCCTTGCACTCAGCAAGTAGCGCCGGGTCATCTAAAAGGCTAAAAAGCTCCTTAGCCCGCCGGTAACCGAACAAACGTTCTTGAGTCGTAATCAAGCTCTTATCACCTGAAATATAGGCAATACGGCTATGGCCAAGCTCCGATAGATATTTGCAGGCCTTGAGCACACCATCAGTATTGTCAATGAGAACGCTGTCGATTTCCTCTGTAGGTAGATGGTAATCCAGCAGCACAATGGGAATGCTCTTGTTTTTCAGATCCAGCACCAGATCATCGTGATAGAACCCCACAAAAATTACCCCGATAATATCTGAAAAGTTCAGGTTCATATCGTTCAGATTAATGTTTTTTCTGTCTACCGAATTGAATTGAAAGTAATAGCGGTTTTTAATCAGCTCTGTCTCGATTCCGGAAATAAGGCTGCTGTAGAAGTTGCTGCAGTCGTTAAACAGCTCCCGGTCAATAACAAAGGCAACATTTTTACCCACTGTTCTGCGCCGTTGAACGCCGTGTTTCCTGGCCAGGGTCAGAATTGCATTTTTTGTATCTTCGGAAACCTTGTCATGTTGTCCGGAGAGGGCCCTGGAAACAGTGGAAACACTTATATTCAATTTTCGGGCAATTTCCTGCATGGTCATGGGCATAAGCGCTGATCCTTAAGAAAGTTTCAAAAAACTGCTTGACAGCAATTTGCATAATATCTTATAGTTTTTTGCATGCACTTTCAAGACAAAATGTAGCTAAAAAGTTGGTTTCGTCATACTAAAGGGGGATTGGATGTTAGCCGCTGTTTTTGAGGGTAAGGGCCGCCTTGTTCTAAAAGAGAGAGCCAGGCCACGGATTACAAAAGATCGTAATGTCCTGCTGAAGGTCTCCGGTGTGGGCATTTGTGGCACCGATTTACATATTCTCCAGGATCCGCCGGCCCATCCAGCCACCGAAGGTATTGTTTTGGGCCATGAATTTACCGGGGAAATTGTCGAAGTAGACCATGGAGTTGTTGAGTTCAAACCAGGCGACAGGGTCCTGGTAGACCCGCATCCAGGGTGCGGGCTGTGCATGGAGTGCAGGAGCGGACATCCGGATCGCTGCATTCCCCTCTATACATCGGCAGAGCCGGGACATTGCGCTACTATCGGCATTTTCTCTGACGGCGCTATGACCAGCTTTGTAACAGTGCCTGCTCACTCTCTTTACAGAATCGACCCCAAAGTGCCCCCCCATATAGCCGCCCTGGCCGAACCCCTGGCCTGTGTGTTCAGTGCTGCGCAAAAACTAAAGGTACAGCCCGGAGACACAGTGGTTGTGCTGGGAGCCGGGCCCATTGGCTTGCTGTTCACCTCTTTTTTCAAAGCCTGCGGCGCAGCAAAAATTATCGTATCAGAGATCTCGGCATATCGAAGGGGAGTGGCTGAAGAGTGCGGCGCAAGCCTGGTTGTGGACCCCAATCAGCACGATCTCACAGCCATAGTGGAGAGAGAGACAGGCGGAGGAGCTGACATTGTGGTTGAAGCTGTCGGCCCCCTTCTGCCCCAGGCAATCAGGCTGGTGCACAGCGGCGGCAAAATTATGCAGTTCGGCCACGACGAGCTTGCCAGGCCGGCTATACCGGTGGCGGAGATAGTACGGAAGGAGATAAGAATCTTCGGTGCCTTTATCGGAAAATTCAGTTTCAATAAACTCCCGGCAATCATGGAGAGCGGTGTGCTGCCGTTGGAAAAGATCGTTTCACATCGCCTGCCTATATCCAGGGTTCATGAAGGACTGAAACTGCTGAAAGAGGGTAAAGGCATCAAGGTGATTCTCAATCCGGAGGATTGAATCCGGAGGATTGAATCCGGAGGATTGAAAAATTTTAGAAAAGGAGGTGAGACATGCAATTAAAAATACCATAAGGCCTGGAGACCATAAGGCCTGGACAAGAAATTTAAAAGTGAAGGGTTTTTAAAAAATAATGTATGGAGGTAAATATGAAAAAACTCATTATTATGATGATGTGTATTTTGCTGCTCTCTTCTTTCCTGGCTTACGCCGGTGGTGAGAAAGAAGCTGCGCCGGCAAAAGAAGGGAAGCTATTCGAAGGGGTCACGGTTTCTGTGGTCGCTCACTCAGGGCACCATGCCACCCCCTGGTATAACGAAGCGCCCGTGCTCAAAGAGAAGTACGGTCTGAATTTGAATGTGATCGAGATCACAGCCGATGAGATTTACTCAAGGGTGGTATTGGAACTGACTCAAAGAACCGGAGCCTATGATATTGTACAATACAATTCGGCCTGGATAGGCGATTATGAGCCCTATATCCTTCCCCTGGACGATTATGTGGCCAAGGACAATGATGCAATCGGCTTTGCCGATCTTCTGCCGGCCTTTAACAAGGCCCAGAACCTGTGGGGCGGGAAAAAGGTATCGGTAACCCTGGATGGGGACACCTTCCTGTTCTATTACCGGAAAGACCTGTTTGAGGATGCGGGAGAGAAGAGTGCTTTTAAGGCCAAATACGGCTATGATCTGCCCGATCCCCCTGACACATGGAAGCAGGTAGTTGATCTGGCTCAGTTCTTTACCAGGAAGAAGGGAGAGAAACTGGCCGGCCGCACACTGACCAAGGACTTTTACGGCTATTCTGACCAGGCCAAGCGCGGTAGGGTATATTACTGGTATCTTTTCCGCTATGTTCCCTTCAGCGCACCCAATCCCCACTATTTTGATGCCAACACTATGAAACCAAAAATCAACTCCTCCGGTGCGGTCGCTGCTCTGGAGAACATGAAGGAGCTAATGAAATATTCCCCGCCTGGAGTCCTTTCATGGGAATGGGATGAGCTCTACGCTGCGGCTATGAAGGACGGCACGGTAGGTATGTGGATCCACTGGACAGATGAGGGGCGCGGCTTCAACACAGTGCCGCCGCTGCCGGTAGAGAACCCGCCTAAAGCAGTTCTGGGAATTTCAGGAACTCCCGGAGTCAAGGTGGGCGACAAGGTTTATAAGTATACCATAGTTGATTCCGCCTGGGTGGCCTCTGTGGTAAAGGAAAGCAAGAATCAGGATGCTGCCTATGCTGTACTAAAGCACATGTTCGGGCCCGGCCCGGTAAATTTGGGTTACATCATGGATCCTCAGATCGGCTGGGATCCCTCAAGGTATTCCCACTTCAACTCCAAGGAGTGGCGGCAAAAAGTTCCCGGCATTGAAAACTACCTCGAGCTGGAAATGAAAGCCCTGGAGCAGGGATATCCCATGTTGAAAATCCCCGGGGCCTTTGAGTACAACGATGTGCTCGACTTGAATGTATCCAAGTACCTGGCCGGAGACTTCCCAAATGCCGGGGCAGCTCTTGATGCAGTTGCTAAACGCTGGAATGAGCTGAACGAGAAGTTCGGAGTGGATAAACAGAAGGGATTCTACGCCAAGATCTGGCAGTAATTATTTCAGGTCCTCACCGGAATAGTGCCGGTGGGGACTTTTTTTTCTATTAACCCCCAAACCACCCTAACTTTGAGTGCAAGCCTGACCGTAGGTGACTATACAGAATTTGGAGGAACTTTAAATGACTGTCAGAAAGAGAGCATTACTACTGGTACTGCCAACCGTAATTGTACTGGCCTCAATTGTGATTTTCCCCATGATTTTTTCACTTAGCGTCAGTGTACGAGCCTACGATATCCGTATTCCGGAGCATCCCTTTATCGGCATAGGAAACTGGATCAACCTGTTTAAAAACCCTGATTTCCTGAATGCATTATCGGTTACCGTCACTATGATTGTAACTGAACTTCTCTTGGAACTGAGCCTGGGCCTGGTGCTGGCCTTGCTCCTTCTTCAACTCCCTTTTTTCAGGGGGATCTTGCAGCCGATTCTGCTGATACCCATGATGGTAATGCCGGTGGTTGTCGGGTATATGGGTCGATTAATCTTTGAGGTGCGATCCGGTCCTATCAATTATTTCTTGAATCTCCTGGGAATGGAGGGGCTGCAGTGGCACGCCTCACCTGATTTGGCCCTGATTACCATCCTTATATTAAGGATATGGAGGTGGACCCCCTTTGTCATGGCTACTCTCCTGGCCGGGCTGCTCTCCCTGCCCCAGGAACCCTACCAGAGCGCCCAGGTTGACGGGGCTAATACCTGGCAAATCTTTACCAAGCTCACCCTGCCAATGCTTAAACCGATTATCACCCTGGTGGTAGTGATGCGCACCCTGGAGGTACTGCAGACCTTTGACATAATGTATGTATTAACCATGGGTGGTCCGGGAAGCAGAACAACGACCTTGAGCCTGTACACCTATCTTCTGGGCTTCAGGTATTGGGATATCGGGCAGGCAGCGGCCGCGGCCTGGTTTATAATGATCCCTCTTTCCATACTGGTCACATTCTTCGTCAAGCTTATGCAGAATGAAGGAGGAGAAATTGAAAAAGCGAAATAAAGAGATTATCAGAAAATCCATTATATCTTTAGTTATGATTCTTATAGTTATCGGCACCCTTTTTCCTATTTACTGGCTGCTCCTGACATCAGTACAGCCCCGTGATGAGTTGATGAATTACCCTCCCAACTTCTACACAGCCCAACCGACCCTTCAATACTGGCAGTTCACCTTTCGGGAGTCAATCCCTGAGTTTTTCAATAGCCTGGTAGTGGCATTTTTTGCAACCCTCATAGCGATTATGGCCGGCGCGACCAGTGGTTACGCATTCGCACGGTACGGAATTGGCGGTAAATCCCTGCCCTTCTGGATCTTATCGCTTAAATTCTTTCCGCCTGTAGTGGCTATTGTTCCTTACTTTTTGATGATGCGTACCCTGCGGCTGATTGATACCCAAACGGCAGTCATTATTCCCCATCTGATTATCACCGTGCCCTTTGCCGTGTGGATGATCAAGGGCTTTATTCAAGAGGTTCCCAGGGAACTGGAGGAGGCGGCCATGATCGACGGCTGCACCCAACTGGGCGTAATACGGATTGTCACCCTGCCGCTGATCGCTCCGGGATTGGTGGTTACTTCCCTCTTCTGTTTTATCTGGTCCTGGAATGACTTCATGTTTGCCTTGATTCTTACCCGCAGCAAGGCTATTACCATACCGGTGGCTATTGCAGGAATGCGGGAGGCCCACGGCTTGATGTGGGGAGAAGTTTCGGCCACTGCTGCCCTGGGAACGATTCCGATAATAATTCTGGCCATTTTTCTGCAGAAGTACCTGGTACGCGGGTTGTCCCTTGGTTCCATAAAATAATGCCCGTTGGAAAGAAAATATGAGACCAAAAGTGAATGTGGGTGTTATTGGCGCGGGCAGAATCGGCCGTGTTCATGCTGAAAACCTGGCCTATCATATTCCTGATACCCGGCTTGCAGCCATAACAGATGTCGATCTAAAGAGAGCCGAGAAGTGCGCGGCCGACTATGATATTGGTACTGCTGCAAAGGATTACCGTACAATTCTGGATAACCCGGATATAGAGGCTGTTTTGATCTGTTCCAGCACCGATACCCACTCCCGGATCATTGAAGATGCTGCAGAAGCAGGCAAGCATATCTTCTGCGAAAAACCTATTGATTATAACCTCTCCAGGATCGATAAGGCTTTACAGAAGGTAGACAGCGCAGGCGTAAAGCTTCAGATCGGCTTTCAACGCCGCTACGATCCGAATTTCATAAAGGTTCGCGCCCTGTTCCGGGAGGGAACTCTAGGTGATCTGTATATCCTCCGCATAACCAGCAGGGACCCTGAGCCGCCTCCCATTTCCTATATCAAGGTATCCGGCGGCCTTTTCCTGGACATGATGATTCACGATTTCGACATGGCGCGGTATCTCGTTGGCAGTGAAGTAGAGGAAATCTACACCGCTGCGGGAGCTATGGTTGATCCGGAAATCGGTAAGGCCGGCGATGTCGATACCGCTGTGGTTACCCTGAAATTCAGGAATGGCATAATTGGCACTATCGACTGCTGCCGCAGGTCAGGCTATGGCTATGATCAGAGGGTTGAGCTGTTCGGATCGGGTGGAATGGCAAGGGTTGAAAATGAGCTGCAGAATAGAACCAGGCTGACAACCGGTGCAGGGGTGCAGGGAGAACTACCCCTCTTCTTTTTTGTGGAACGCTACCGCGAAGCATTTATTCTTGAGACCAGGGAGTTCATCCGCTGCATTTTAGATGATGAAATCCCTGCTGTCACCGGCATAGACGGGCGCGTTCCCGTTGTTATGGGCCAGGCCGCCAAAAAATCTCTGGAGCAGAATAGACCGGTAAAACTCGCTGAGCTCAGTCCCTTTTTGACTACAGATTACCAGCACTGATGTACATTGGTTTTAATGTACTCTTCATAGATCTCTTCGATCCTCTTTAGCTGCTCTGAATTGAGCGCCTGCAGATCGGAGGCTGCAACATTATCCTCCGCCTGCGAAGGTCGCTTGCTGCCCGGAATAGCACATGAGACAGCATCGAAAGAAAGGATCCAGCGCAGCGCAAATTGAGCCATGGTCATCCCCTCCGGGAGGATCTTTCTTATTTCTTCAACCGCCTTAAGCCCTCTGTCAAAATCAACCCCTGAAAATGTCTCACCCCGGTCAAAGGCCTGGCCATTCCGATTATAGTTTCGATGGTCATCCTTCTCGAATGTACTGTCCCTGTCAAGTTTTCCGGTAAGCAGGCCGCTGGCAAGAGGCACCCGGGTTAAGATACCAATCTTCCTTTGCCTGGCTTGCTGAAAGAAGAGTTCCGCAGGCCGGTGCCGGAATATGTTAAAAATTATCTGAACGGTCTTTACCCCCGGGTACTCAATGGCTTTTAACGCCTCTTCTACCTTTTCCACACTGACCCCGTAATTTTTCAGCTTACCATCCTGAACCAATCGATCGAGTCCGGCAAAGAGTTCCGGGCGATAATATACCTCTGTCGGGGGGCAATGAAGCTGAAGCAGATCAAGGGCCTCTACCTGCAGGTTTTCCAGACTCTCTTCTACAAAACCGGCAATGTTCTCAATTGTGTATCTGGCCGCCACATGGGGATTGAGGCGGCGCCCCGCTTTGGTAGCCACATAGATATTCTCCGAACGCTCCTTGCACAGCCGCCCGATTAATTTTTCACTACGCCCCATACCATATACATCTGCGGTATCAATAAAATTCACTCCCAGATCAATCGCCCGGTGCAGGGCGCCAAGCGATTCATTATCGTCCACCCTGCCCCAACCACCGCCTATAGCCCAGCCGCCGAAGCTGATCTCAGAGACTTTCATTCCCGTGCGACCCAGATCACGATATTTCATAGTTTAACCTCCAGTATTTTTATCTTAAACATGCAGGCAGATTCCTGCAACAGTAAGGCAAGGGTATGGAGCAGCCATAAAATCCCTCTAAAGGCTTCCTTCTTAGCTAAAAAGAGAGGGTTTTTATATCAGTTTTATCAAAATCATTTCCTTTGAAGAGCAACGGTTCATCTGAAAACCTCGACAGGGCATAAGAACAGCAGTCGCCGATATTTAAAGCAGCAGTATGTTTCCCCTTGCCATACCTTCTCCATGCCTCTCGGGCCAGAGTGCATTGATCTGATGTAAAGGGAATTATATCAATAGCCGCCTGGTGTAATAAAACATCCCATTCCCGTGCGCCCGCCGGCCCCTTCCTTGCCTCTATCACAATTCCTGTTTCCAGCGAAGAAAAGGCGCTCATAAGCCTTTTATGGTCAGCAGCAATTGCCTTTGCAAACTGCGGAGCTTCCGCTTCTCCCAGTAAAATGGCCAGCACTGCTGAAGTGTCAATAACCACTGCTAATGATCCCCTGTTCATTATATTCCAGAATCTCATCTGCAGTTCGCATATCAATATCAGGCAGATTACGGCATCTTGAAGAAATTTCCATGATGCTTTCAAAGGTGGTGTCTACCATCTTTCTGCCGTTTATTCGTTCCAGCTTTTCTTCCAATGCTTCAATAATTACATGCGTGATAGTCCGGCCGCATTCCGCGGAGAGTCTTCGGGCCAATGTTTCCGCTTTTTTATTGCGTATACTTAATGCCATTACCAAACCTCCGATTGTATATATTCTATATAAACGTATATAATATATTCACCGAAGTCAAGCACTGATGGATCGCGCTGCTATCGGTAGTAGTTATTCTATCGCTCTAAACCAAAACACCTGTATTCTTTATTTCCTTAATGATCCCAAAATTACCTGATTCAAATTCATCTTCTGCAATAACAATTGGTTCAATCTTTGGATCAATTAATGCAGATGTTGATGATGCGGTAAGGGTAGCTTCAAAATTATTCTTTATATCCCTTGCGATAATACATATATCAATATCACTATCTGTCTGAAAAATGCCTTTTGCATAAGAACCATATATAAATATTTTGGTAATATCAATTTTTTCTTTTAATTTCTCTTTTAGGGTATTGATTTCTTTTAATATTTCAGGTTTGATTTCAGCCATTTTATTATATCCTCTCCTTTTGATAAATAAGTCTTTACAAATCTTTTTGTACAGATTTTATGAAAACTTAGCTGATAATCATCATAGCGGGTTGCTATATTGAAATTATTGTATATATAAAAATACTGTTGTCAAGCTTATATCTGAAGCGATGGAAGAGGATAATCTGCATTAAATTCTTATCCGTTTTTCATCTGTTGTCGGACCTTAGCAGAGCTCGAACTGTTGAGTTCCCGAAAGAAGACAGTATTTGCTCTGTTTGATTCAGTTATCAGTTACAAGACTAAGTAGTTAGTAATGAAAAATAATAGCTACCAATTCAGCCAACTCCCACGTAATGTTCAAGTTGCTTTATCCTGTCCGACTCATCAATAATAATGCAGACAGCGTCCAGTCTGGCAAGACCTTCATAATGATTAAAGGCGATGTAAAGTTCTGCTGTGTTTTTCATACGTTTTAGTTTTTTTGCTGTCAGAGTATCTTCCGGCATACCTCTCTCCTCTCTGGATTTCGTCCGGACTTCGACAAAAACAAGTGTCTCTTTATCCTGTGCCAGAATATCAATATCAGAATGACCAATTCTGTAATTACGTTTTAGAATATGATACCCTGAATCTTCTAAAAAGTTAGCAGCAATATCTTCACCCTTTTCTCCTAACTCTATTTTTTTTCCGGAGCTTTCTATCTGGTCATGCTCATTCATTCAATAATCCCAGGCCTGTATTGCAGGGCTTCTGCGAGGTGCTTTTCTTTTACATCTCCTGCCTGTTCAAGATCCGCAATTGTTCTTGCAAGTTTAATTATTTTTAGATAAGACCTGGCGGAGAGCTGAAAAACTCTGGCTGCATCCAGTAACATTGAATTTGAATTTTGATCCAGAGTTACGTATTTTCTAATAAGTTTATTTTTCATTTCAGAATTAGTATGGATTAATTCGCCCGCAAAGCGTTGGTGCTGAATAGCTCTGGCATTTGTTATTCTGTTTCTTATATCATGGGAAGGCTCATTCCTGTTTAAATTGTTAAAGCCGCCGGCAAGTTTTTTTATATCAACAACAGGTACATCCACGTGGAGGTCTATTCGATCCAGAATTGGCCCTGACAGCTTTTTACGGTAGCGAATAATCTCCCTTTTTGTACAGTTGCACTTCTTTGTTTCATCATTTAAATATCCGCAGGGGCAGGGGTTTGCAGCTGCAACAAGCATAAATCTGGATGGATATGTGACTCTCTCAAGGCTTCTGGAAATAGTCAGTTTCCCATCCTCAATGGGTTGTCTCAAAGCCTCTATTACAGTTCGTGGGAACTCATTGAACTCATCCAGAAACAGTACGCCCCTGTGTGCAAGACTTATTTCTCCTGGTTGTGGATGGGTTCCTCCGCCTACAAGACCAGCCTGGGAGATAATATGATGTGGTGATCTAAAAGGTCTGGTAAATATTAATGATCCACCGGGCGGTATATTCCCTGCACTGGAATATATTTTTGTAACTTCCAGGGATTCTTCTTCGTTTAAGAGGGGCATAATACCGGGAAGTGCTCTTGCCAGCATTGTTTTTCCTGATCCTGGAGAACCTATCATCAGTACATTGTGTCCCCCAGCTACTGCAATTTCCAGTGCACGTTTTGCCTGTTCCTGCCCCATTACTTCAGACATATCAAAATCAACTGCTTCCCGGTTTTCCGGTAATGGTAATTGATATACTGTTGGTTCTATCTCTATTTTTGAGTTGAAATATTGAATTATCTGATTTAGATCTTTGACGGGATAAACATCAATTCCTTTTACAACAGATGCTTCATTTGCCGATTGTTCCGGTACAAAGATACTGTCCAGATTATTCTCTTTTGCAAAGAGAGCAGCTAACAGAGCTCCTTTTGTATGACGCAGGGAACCATCAAGAGATAGTTCTCCAAAAAAAATGCTGTTTTCCGGAATATTAAAACCCTTAATTTCAGATAGGATCCCGACAGCAATGGGGAGATCATAAAAAGCACCATATTTCGGAATATCACCAGGCGCCAGATTGACAGTTATTCTTCGAAGTGGGAATTTTAGATCTGAGTTTATCAATGCAGTTCTAACTCTTTCCCTGCTTTCAGCTACTGCTTTATCAGGAAGTCCAACAATATCAAAGGTAGGCAACCCTTTGTCGGCAATGTTAACCTCTACATCTATTCTGATAGTAGTTAATCCCGAGAATGAAACAGAGGTAACCTTAAATAACATTTGGTGCTCCTTTAATTAAGTAGTATTTTCCATCCTTTAAGGTAAGAAGTTTTTTTAGAGTGAGTATAGTAAGATCAGCACCAACATCAGAAGTGGGTCTTTCTGTCAATCTTGTAATTTCATCAATTCCCAGGGGTTCCTGTGATAAAACATCAATTATCTTTTTTTGTAATCTATTTAGTGCCTGTTGTTTTATATTTGTATAAAGTTCTACAGTCGATAATTTGCCAAATTCAAATAGAAGATCATCTGCATCAGTCAATATTGAAGCGCCCTGTTTAATTAAAAGAGCAGTCCCCATGGAAACACTACTTGTAAGTGGACCTGGGACTGCAAATATTTTCTTGCTATAGTTTTTTGCGATCTTTGCTGTAATCAGCGCTCCACTCTTAACCCCTGCTTCAACTACAAGCAATATTGATGATAATCCGGCAATAATTCTGTTACGTCTGGGATAGGTCCATAGGGCAGGAGGCGTGTCTCCGGGGTGCTCAGAAACAATAAGACCATTATTGCTAAGTATCCTTTCATGTAAATCAGCCTGATATTCTGGATGAATTTTCTCAATACCACAGGGCATAACAGCAATTGTTCGTCCTTTAGCTTTCAAGGCTGCATTATGGGCCAAGGCATCAATCCCATACATGAAGCCTGATACAATAGTTACTCCTGCTCCTGCAATTGCTGAAACAAGGCTGTCGGTAATTATTTCACCATATCTTGTCATCCTTCGCGTACCAACAACACTAAGAGTTTCATTAAAAATTTCCATATCCAAATTCCCTCTGTAATAGAGCTTGCCAGGAGGATCTTTAATCTGTTTCAATAGATATGGATATTCAGTGCTATTTATGTCTATATAGTTCACAGTTGTTACCCTCCAATTATCTATTACGGGAAATTTGAATCTGCTGCTTCAGGAAAACGATATGTGTTCATAGATTTTACTTATGAAAGGTAAGATAAACTGTCATATTTTTCTTATTGAAAGGAAAAATCGACCCTTACGCCATCCGGGTCATCGCTTCATATTTGTCTTCCAGGAAAAGGTGAATATTATCCATAACCTGTCTTTGCATGCTTTCATTTGCTTCAAAGGTATCCGAGGCCACATGCGGGGTTAAAGTAATATTGGCAAGCTTCCTCAGGTCATATTCAGGGGAAACAGGCTCATAGGGCTCATGATCGAAAACATCAATAGCTGCGGCTTTCAGCCGCCGGGAAGAGAGAGCTATATAGAGTGCTTTCTCATCCACGAGTGCACCCCGGCCCGTGTTGATCAAAATGCTATCCGGATTCATTTTCCCAATGCGCCCTGCATTGAAATAATGCCGGGTGCTTTGATTAACCGGCAGATGGATGGTCAGTATGTTGACCTTCTTAATGAAGGAATCAAAATCGGTAAAATATTCATGAACCCCGTAATTGGATAAGAAAGCAGCTGCCGGCATCCTTTCTCTATCTGCCTGTTCGGTTAACGACAGGGAGTCATAGGCGCTAATCTGCATGCCAAAGCCTCTGGAGGCAATCAGGGCCACCTTCTTGCCAATATTGCCAAAGCCGGCAATCCCTAATACCTTGTTGAAAAGCTCAAAACCTGTTTTCGGATTGAACTGGTTGTTGTGCATTCGGTTATCCAGAGCCGGAATATTTCTTGCCGTGCTCAGCAGCAAAGCCATTACATACTCCGCTACAGATCGATCCAGGCTTCCCGGGGTTATGGTCAGGAAAATATTATGTTTCCGGCAGAGATCCAAATTTATCCCGTCAAAGCCCACGCCGTGCCGGGCAATTAGTCCGGGACCTGCACCTGAATTTCGCGCCAGGGCCGGATAAAGACTGGCGCTATACCGCTCAACGCCTAAAACAACTATCCTGGCGCCGGAAGCTTCAATACTCCGGGTTACTGCCTTCTCATACGCCTGACAGGGTATCCATTGAATGGAGTCAGCATATTCAGAAAAGAGACGCTCCCCTTTTCTGTACTCCTTTTCCGTGATCACAACCGGTTCTTTCAATTCTTCCCCCCCTGCTTTATCACAGGCCATAACAACCACATTAAAAGCCTTTTCATTTTTTGTTATGCTTTGAGTTATTGAATGCCTCCATCTCCATACGATAACCCACCCTTACATGTTCTTTCATGGTTTTTTCCGCGAAATCCGTATCTCCGGAGATGATGGCCTTCACAAGCAGACTGTGCCAGTTGGGTTTGTTGCTTTTCCAATTTACATTATATGCATTTCGAAGCAGGATCAGATACAAGTTTTCCTGGTTTATCGCTTCAATCAATTCATTACAGCCTGTCGTGTTCACAATTTCCTCATGCAGGGTATAATGAAGGTTAGCCTTCTCTAATGGGCTCAAATCATCACCCAGAAGATCTTTATCACTCTCTTTGGCAAGCCTGATAAGCTTCTTTTTTTCCTCATTATCTATTCTCTGACAGGCTAACCTTGCAGCCATTACTTCAAGCGCTTCACGCACAGTATATTTTCCATAGATTTTTTCTGCAGTGATTTCTTCTACAATCGCCCCCCATTTAGGAATCATTACAATCAATCTGTCTTTCTCGAGAGTCCTTAATACCTCTCTTATGGTAATAGTAGTTCCATTGAATCTTTCAGCCAGCTTCCTTTGCGGCAGCTTCTCTCCGGGCGAGTATTCCCCTGCAATAATAGCATTCCTTACAGCTTCATAGATTTTCTGATACTCGGTTTGTAAAATTGTCATAATTCTACCTCATTTGTATATTACTATTTTGAATTCAAGTTTTCTGAGACCCATGCCAATTTCTCCCCTCATCAACCATCGTTATATAATTTTCAAGAGGTATATAGTTGGTTACCCAGTTGCCGGCGCCCAGGAAATATCCTCCACCGGGCACACAGTTGTCAAGAATTTCACGGGTTTTTGCCCGAATAGTTTTTTCATCTGAACGGGCTAGTAGATCAACATCCACGCCTCCCAAAAGCGACAATCTGTTACCATAGAGTTTTTTCACCTCTGTTACAGGGAGAACGACCTCTTCGAAGGAGTGTTTGGCATCTATGCCGACAAAGTCAATATAGTCATCCATTAATTCATACATTTGGCCGCATGAATGAAAGAATACATATTTTCCTTTTTTGTGGGCTAAGTCGGCCATTGCCTTATGCCAGGGCATAAAAAGCCGGCGTATGGTGTCCGGCGCCAGCATGGTTGAGGATTTAAAGCCAAGGTCATCAGATAGATATAATACTGCATGGCAGTCGAAGTCACAGTAAGCCCTTATTACCGCCAGGTTAAACTCGGCAACCTTCCTGGTTACCGCTTCGATGAGCGCCTGGTCTTCATAGAGTTTGAAGCAGAAACTCTCAAAGCCGAAAAGAGGACGTACAACTTCCCACAGGTCGAGAACCGCAAAAGTGCGCATGTCCTGGGATAGATTTTTTTCATAATATTCAAGGACTGAGAAATCAGCATTATCAGGATCAGGCCACGGATAGGCTTCGAAATCCTGCCAGGAACTGATTGCCCCTTCGCCTTCGTTCTCCCAGTCATCATTCGCAACAGCGCCAACCATCCGGGCATTAGGCGGGAAAACACGCATTAGCTCCAGCCCCAGGAAACGGTGAGTCGCTACCGATTTCCTATAGTTATAGTCAGTGGCATCAGGGTTTAGATGGTCCCATATCCCGTACTTTTCCTGTATGGCCTGCTGGATAGCCTCATCCACACCATGCTCGAAAAAGAATACACGCTCAGGTGTTCCTTCCCGGCGAAGGTTTTTAATAAAGCCTTCCCAATCAAGTTTGATCTTTTTTAAGCTCAATTTTGTCTCCTCAGGCCTGGCTGCTTCGCATGGCTCGTATGACTCGCATGACTCGCAATAAATCTGTTCAACAAAGATAATTCCGGGCCGCCCGGTACATGGCTTCAATGTTCTTAACCGGGGTATCGTCCTGAAGGTTATTACACGGAGCGACAATGTAGCCTCCCCTCGCGCCGAGTATCCTTATCATATCAAGGGTCTGCTCATAGACCCTTTCTGTTGTGGCTGACGGCAACAGTTTCTGCGTGTCTATAGCTCCGTGAAAGACCAGTTCCTTTCCGAAATCCTGCTTAAGCCCTTCCGGCGCCATTCCTTTTGCAGTGATCTGTACCGGATCTATAATATCCGCACCGGCCTTGATCAGGTGCTTTAAAATGGAGATGATGGATCCGCAGGAGTGAACCATTACTTTCAGCCCGTAGCTGTGGGCCAGTGCAATAATACGAATATACTCTTCAAAAAAAAAGTCCAGCCACATCTCCTCACTAAAAAGCAGGCCATTTTGAGAGCCAAAATCATTTCCGAAGAAAAAAATATCGATCTTTCCCTTCAGGGCGCTGAAAAGACGATCATTCAGGGCCATATAAAAATCGGATATTCGCCTGATCAATGTTCTGATCATCTCAGGTTTTAAAGCCATACTCATAAGAAACTTCTCGAAACCGAGCAGCCGATAAGCGTTGCCCATGATTGCAGTCCAGAAACCGCTGATAATGACCCTCTCTTTATTACGGCCGCATTCTTCAGCCAGGGCTTCCACCTCAAACCATTCCGGTTTAGGCCAGGAATGGTTCAATATATCCTTAACGGATTCAGCGTTATATAACGCGCCGCCGATTGCTTCATCGGCGCCAAATTTCCAATCGTACTGTGCCCGCAGATAACGGATGCCGAAGGGACAGGTTCGCTCAGTCTCAGTTATATCCAACTCGGGTCCCTGATAAATTTTCAGTGAGCTTTCGTTTTGACTGATATCACGAACAGAAAGATAATAGAAATCACAGCACAATTTATCCAGGAGCTCTTCCTCAGAGTCAACGCCAAGGTAAGAACGTAACTTTTTATCTATAGCCCGGCCGGCAAGGTAGTCTATGGGAACCCGGTCAGGAGTCTGATGATTACAAATTGCTGTAAATCGTTCCTTTGCGTTCATACCGTCTACAATAACCCCAAAATTATTTCCTGTAATGATTAAAAAACATTTGACATTTATGATATACCAGATATAATAGATTTATCAAGCACTTATTATAAATAAGCTAGAGCAACATATCTCATCTGCTTAAGCTCTAGCAAAAAAACCAAGGGAGGTTTATATGCTATTATCTTTGAAATCTTGCTCCTTAAAAGCAAGAAATGATCAAGTCCAGTGCCCGAATATATTAAGTTGGACTTCTACCTTAAGAACTTCGGTCACGGATGTAATCTGCACTGGGAAAAAAGGTTTAACTGCTTTGATGATCCTGCTTCTGGCTGCAATGCCCATGTTTTCAGGCGGCGCCCAGGAAAAGGAAGAAGCGGCTCCAGCGCCGGCAGTAGCAGCGATGGAGAAGACGCCGATAGAGAAGTACAATCCGAGCTTCAGCTTTCCGGCTGAAAAGATAAAGCTTTCCTACTGGCACGTCCTGGGAACACGCCCGGGTTTCCATCAGCTCGCTCAAGACATCGCGGCTGAGTATTCAGTTATTCATCCGAATGTCAGCATCTCTGTGCGCGAGATTCCCAATGCTCAGCAGAGAGCAATATGGAGCGCCGCTTTTGAGTCTCACACTGCACCCGATATCGGCTGGGTGGAGGCCCAGGTCGGCTTGATGGCCAAAACATTCCGGCCTGCACCGGGCTGGGCGATCAAGTACATGGAAGAGTTCTTTACCCCCTACTCATTAAGCCTTGCCAGGGTCAAAGACTCCTATTACGGCTGGTGCGGATGTGAGATTGATGCGGGCCAGATGCTGTACTACAGGAAAGATCTCTACCGCGAGGCCGGGCTGGATCCGGAAAATCCACCCGAGTTCCTGCCTGATTTCATTAATGCGGCAGAGAAGCTTACCAAATGGGAGGGCAACCGTATGAGCCAGGCTGGTGTTTCCCTACGCTATGCCGGAGGACACCAGGGTATAGGCGACAAATTCAGCAAGTATGTTGCCGCGTTCGTGGATACCAGCAAGAATTTCTACTACAACGAGAGCTATACTGATGTTATCTTTGACAATCAGGGCTGGATAGACGGCGCTCAGTTTTTCCACGATCTGGTGTTTAAGTATAAGGTTACAAACACCACTCTACCTAAACCTATAGAAGCCTTCGGTCTGGGTCTGGCAGCCATGACCAACCGGGAATCCTTCTTCGCCGGCTGGCTCAAGGATAACGCCCCGGACGCCGAGTACGGCATTGCGCCCCTTGCCAGTGGAAAATCGCCCATAGGCCGGTATAAAACCGGCGCCATGCCCTGGCTGGCTATAAACGGGGTCATGTCAGACTCCAAGAATCCCGATGTAGCCTGGGACTTCAACATGTACATGGTCAATGATAAGAACGAGCTGCGCATATCTAAAAACAATGGCGGCATGTCCAGGCTGAAAACAGCTCAGGACGATCCCTTCTTCAAGGAGCTGCCCTACTATAAGGTCTTCCAGACCATGACCAAGGAAAGACCCATTGTACGCAACGTGTATCTCGATCCCAATACACTTCAGGCTGAACTGGAGGCCAAGCTTGGCGAGATTGCGGTAGAGCTGCTGACCAATGAGAAGGCCAATGCTTCAGAGTTGATGAAGGACATGGCCGCATACGGAAGGAAACGGCTCAAAGAGATCGGTATGTAGAAAAAGCGAAAAGCTAAAGAGAGGGCGGGCGTTTTGCGCCTGCCCTCTCTATTAAAAGAGAGAACTGATGGTAAAAAACATTCGACAACGCTTCTTGCACGATATACGAAATCCCATTTTGCGATGGGGCTATTTCTTTGTATTGCCGGGGCTGATTTCCTATCTCCTTTTTACCTTCTACCCGACAATTAGAGCCCTGGCACAGTCCTTTTACCTGATCCGTGGAGCCAATAACCCCTGGGTATTCAATGGCTTCGGTAACTATCTGGATATCTTCAGGGACAGAATTTTCTGGGGATCATTGAAAAACACTTTTATGTACGTGTTCATGACCATACCGGCAGGAACGATTATATCCCTGCTGCTGGCTACGGTGCTGAATTCAATCGTTAAAGGCAGGGGATTTTTTCGGGCGCTCTACTTTATACCCAGTGTTTCCGGCGTCATTGCCATTGGCGTGGTCTTTACCTGGATGTACGAACCCTACCTGGGTGTTTTGAACCTGATATTGAGCAAGGTTGGGCTGCCACAGTTCAACTGGCTACGCGACCTCAAAATGGCCCTGCCAAGCATAGCAGCAATGAACATCTGGCAAACCCTGGGCTACAATATAGTGATATTTTTAGCCGGACTTCTATCCATTCCGGCTGAGCTTTACGAAGCTGCGGATATAGACGGTGCGAATCCGGTACATAAGTTCTTCCGGATTACCCTTCCTTTAATCGCTCCATCGTTATGGTTTGTTATTATTAACAACACCATCCGCAATCTTCAGGTTTTCAGCGAGATTTTTGTTATGACCGGCGGCGGCCCCGGCATTGCCACTACAACTGTGGGTTTCAGAGTTTACCAGTACGCCTTTCTATTTTTGAGTTTCGGAAAAGCGAGCGCTAATGTGATAATCCTTCTGATTATCATTCTGGTTATAACAATTATGCAAATGCGCTTCTTTGAGAGCCGCACCCGGGTGAGTTATTAATACCATGAGCTACAGAACAAAACGCACAATCAACAGGATCATCATTTATACCATTTTGCTCATTATCGGCCTGATCATTCTATTTCCCTTCTATTGGATGATAAGCACAGCATTCAAGCCAAATACTGATATCATCCGCAGGCCACCGCTATTTCTGCCCGGCAACCCCACCCTGGACCACTTTAAGAGAGTGTTCGGCAGTGTCCCCTATTTCCACAACCTGTACAACAGTCTCTTTATAGCGGGCATGACCACTGTTATTACAATTTTTTTCTCAACCATGGTAGGCTATGGGCTCGCAAAATTCAGGGTAATAGGGCTGAATTTGGTTTTCATCCTGATCCTGAGCGGCTTGATGATTCCGCCTTTCACCATTGCCATTCCTCTCTATATAGTCGCAACCCAGGTTCGTGCGGTGAACACCCTCTGGGGGGTGATCATACCCTTTTCAATCAGCAATTTCGGTATCTTTCTAATGCGGCAGTACTGCCTGGGCATTCCCGATGACCTGATTTCCGCGGCTCGCATTGACGGCGCCTCGGAGCTTTTAATATTAATCCGAATAATCTTCCCGGTAGTGGCCACCGGCTGCGCCGCTTTAGGAATTCTCAAGTTTTTGTTGACCTGGAATGATCTGTTCTGGCCGTTGATTATGCTTACTGAAGATTCCAGAAAAACCCTGACCGTTATGCTGGCCACATTTATCGATTTCGAGCGCTTCATGGATTACGGCCTGGTCATGTCCATGACCACATTGGTAGTGACGCCGGTAATCATCCTGTTCGTGATCTTTCAGAAAAAAATAATCGAGGGCGTGGCCCTGACAGGAATGAAAGGATAGAAAAGTGAAGGTTCAAAGTAAAGTAAAACAGAAAATAAGAAAGGGTGAACTGTGCCTTGGCTCCTGGATTATGATGGGTCATCTGGCTGTTGCTGAAATCATGGCTCAGGCGGGTTTCGACTGGATTACTGTGGATATGGAGCATACGGATATCGATTATCGCCAGCTTCAGATCCTGCTGGCAGGTATACGCGCTTACGGCCCGGAGGTATTTGTGCGCGTTGAAGATAATAACCCGGTGGCAATCAAGCGCGTGCTGGATTGTGGGGCAGGCGGCATTATCGTTCCCCTGGTCAATTCCGGGGAGGAGGCCGAGCGTGCTGTCAAAGCGGCCAAATATCCACCGGAAGGCATCCGCGGGATTTCTTTGGGCCGGGCCAGTGATTATGGAAATAATTTTGATGATTACTTTGAATCCATAAACAGAGAGATTGTTGTGATTGCCCAGATTGAGCACTTCAAAGCAGTAGAGGAAATAGAAAACATTATCTCGGTTGACGGCCTGGATGGAGTGTTCTTGGGCCCTTACGATCTCTCAGGGTCTATGGGCATAGTTGCCCAGTTCGACCATCCTAAAATGAGGGAAGCCCGGTTAAAGGTTAAAAAGGCGGTTTTGCAGGCCGGCAAAGCCCTGGGTATCCATGAAGTGCAGCCAAAAGCCCGGGCAGTGCAGGCATTGTGTGAGGAAGGATTCAACTTCATTGCCTGCAGCATCGATACTATTTTCTTGAGTACGAGTACAAAGAAGCTTGTTCAAGATATCAGGCAATGAAACAAGATGTACAGGCCATTGATCTGATCAACCAGGCGCCGCAGAACCGGAAGTATTCCTGATGCAAAGAATATCTATCCTCGAACGAATCGAACGCCACAAAATGTTCTATACAATGTCCAACAGCAAAGGTCCGCTGCTCGGCTTCTTCATGGATACCTACTATCCACTGAAGCGCTATTGCACAGCGGGCCACCTGCCTGCCGGTTTGTATAAGGCGGAGGACTTGAATGTAGAGATGTTCATAGACCAGTACGAAAGACTCTATAGCCTCTATGAAGATTACTGCGGGGAGTTTATTTGGAGCGGCGCAGCTTTCTGGGGCGTGCCCTGGATGGAAGCTATGGCCGGCTGCCGGGTATTCTCAGACTACGAAACAGGATCATCACGCAGTCTTCCACCCGTGTGCTTCCGCACGGCAGAAGACATCCAGGAGTTCTCAGGGGACAATCCCTGGGTCCAAAAGGCACAGGAATTTTTAACCTTTTTGAACCGGCAAAGCAATGGACGCTTTCCGTTAGCCCCAACTCTAATGCGCGGCTTTTCCGATATTTTAGCTGCTCTTTTTGGTAGTCCGCAGTTCATCTATAGAATGATGGATGCTCCACAGGAGGTTCACCGCGTGCTGGAGAAATTGACCACAATCTGGATAGGCTTTGCCGAGGCACAGCTGAAGGTTATCCCTCAATTTCACGGCGGCGTGGGTTCTTTCTATTATAATCTCTGGATGCCCGGCAAAGGAGTCTGGCTGCAGGAGGATTCTGCTGCCATGCTCTCGCCTGCTTTGTTTGAGCGTTTTATCTATCCCTATCTCTGCAGACTGATCGATCATTTCGACTCCACGATTATCCATCTGCACCCCGCTGATTTCATGCCGCTGGACCAACTCATCAATACTAATTTGAGCGCTATTGAGCTGCACATCGATGTCGGTGGTCCCCGGGCGGAGGATCTCTATCCCCATTACAAGAAAATATTATCCAGGAAACCACTAATCATCTGGGGCGACATGACCAGAGAAGACATTGACTTTATCCACCGCAAGCTGAACAGGGAGGCATTGGCGCTCCTGCCGGTGGTTCACAGCAAAGAACAGGCAGAGGCTATATGGACAAAGTTCAAAACATGAATCTGGAACTTAAGTTTAAAACGTAAGCTTAAAACCTAAGTTTAAAATGTAAGTTTTATCAGGAAATGCTGTATTCTCCATTCATGACTTGTAATGAAGAATTCCAGATGATAGTATTGTTTCGGATGATGACTATGGAGGTTGCCATGGGCTTAATCTATGCTGATATAGAATTACTAAATCCTGTAAAATCCAATTTGAGAGCGATCGCAGTAAAAGCGCTGGTTGATACAGGCGCAATGACCATTTGTATTCCGGAGCACGTTGCTGTCCAGCTCGAACTCCATGAAATAGAGAAACGGGAAGTTACTACAGCGGACGAGAAGGTACATGTAGTGCCTTATGCCGGGCCAATTCAGATTCGCTTTGAAAACCGCACCTGTTTCACAGGTGCGCTCGTTATCGGCGACTCGGTGCTGCTGGGAGCGGTGCCAATGGAGGACATGGACCTTGTTATTTCTCCGTCTGGACAATCGATCACTGTAAACCCCAAAAGCCCCAATATTCCGTCAGCCGTAGTCAAATAGGGGTAGACCTCGTTAAATCGGGTTAAAAACCCCTACAGCACAAATGGCACTGATTAAAAAGTTCTTGACAGGCTACTTTTTTTGTGTTAAATCTAAGATCATAGATATAAGATGGATAATATTAAATTTTCGCGCATAAAAGCGCAGAAAAAAAGTGAAACCGCATATCAAATATTATTTGAGAAAATAATAAGCAAGGCTTTTTTTCCCGGCCAGCGTTTGGACCTTGCATTTATCGAGGCCCAACTGGGTATAAGCAGAATGCCTTTAAGACTTGCATTACACCGTTTGGAACATGAAAAACTGGTTGAAATAATTCCTCAATCGGGTACCTTTGTGACCAATCCAAGCAGCAAAGACATTGCAGAATCTTTTGATATACGTATTATTCTTGAATGTTACGCAATAGAATTAGCGGTTAAGCGTATTACTGATCAGGATATTGAAAAACTGCAGGGTTCAACCGGAGAAATGGAGAAACTGATTTCCGCAGAAAATTGGGACTCTATCTATCTATCATACCTGAGTGCAGATGCCCGCTTTCATAAAGAGATAGCGCTTATTTCCGGAAACCGGCGTCTTCTGAAGGTTCTTGAACGTGAAAATACACATGTGCAAGGAAGCCGAATCTTTTTTGATTACCATAAAAATGATCTGGTTGAAACTGTTGATGAACACAACCGTATTATCTCTGCACTTTCTAATAGAGATGCAAGCAAGGCTAAAGCTGAAATGCATGCTCACCTTGATCGTGTTAAGAAATACCTGGTGAAATTACTGGCAGGTAACGAATAGTAAGTAAATATTTGCTGTTAAGCGGCAAATAAGTAGTCGTTGACTACTATATAAAAAACTCATGTTTAAGGGGGTTAGACAATGAACAAAAAACTGATGGTTCTTGTCTTAGTTCTGTTTATTGCTTTACTGCCTCTTTTTGGCGGCGGCCAGAAAGAAGCAGCAGGAGCAGAGGTTAAAGTCAGTACATCCTATGACGCCTCAAAGGTAAAATGGTCACCGAATCAACCCAGGGTAATTAGTGAAAAGTATGTCCTTCCTGAAGGCGCAAAAGAAACAATTGAGGCGGAAGGTTCCAAAAAGATCATTATTTACAACTGGGGGGACCTATCCTGGGACCCGGCGACTCTGCTTAATGGAGCCATGTTTTCCCGGACCACAGGTGTAGCGGTTGAATTTGTTGGTACTCCGGATGAACAGATGATGCCGAAATTACAGCCCCTGTTTTTAGCCAAGTCCGATGCTGTGGATATTGTGCCCCTTGACGAGACAAATTATGCAGCTTTTGTAAACAAGGGCTGGCTGTTGAATGTGGATTTCCTCTGGGATGATGCAACCATGGCGGAATATCACTCCGGGTTGAAGGAAACTATCCTTGATGGACACAACTACAGCACTCCCCAGGTTGGCAGGATTATTGATCTTCTCTATTACCGGCCCAGTATGTTGAAAGCAGCTGGCTATGATCATCCACCGCAAACCTGGGCTGAGATGGATGAGATGATCAAAAAGCTGACAATCGATAAAGATGGTGACGGCAAAATCGATCAGTGGGGTTATGCTTATAAGGGCGGTGGTATTTTAGACGGAGCTCAGCTCATAAAAGCTCAGGCATTGTTGCTTGGTTCTAACCCTGACAACGTGAATGGCAAGGTTAAATTTAATACTCCTGAAGCTGTCCGGGTTGTTGAAAGATTGGTTGCAATGCGCAATGTTGATAAAGTTGTGCCCCAGGGTGTTACCGCTTATCAGCACGGCGATGTAGCTGATTTCTTCTTATCCGGCAATGTTGCCATGGTAATTGACCCGACCTACCTCTATGCCCGTTGTGTAACATCCGCTATTGGAGATGATTTTGCTGTGGCGCTTCAGCCCGCCGCAACCAGGGGCGGTCCAATGACCCATATTCAACACTGGAATGGCTGGGCAATATCAGTATATTCAAAAAACAAGACCGCCAGCCTGATTTTCATGGATATCTATCGCTCCTTGCGGGGACAGGTAAATGAATTTGCCATTGAAAATAATGAGGTTTTCCTCAAAAAGGCTTATGAACATCCTGAGTCAAAACTCGTCGGCTACAGCAATGTGCTGGCAAAAATTGAAGATACTGTTGTAGACCTGTACCATGGACAGGGTGAGGTTTATAAAGCGGTCATCGAAGAGCTGCAGAAGGCACTGATTGGCAAGAAATCCTCCCAGGAGGCCATGGACGACGCCCAGAAGAAAATTGACAAGATACTGGGTTACTAAATATCATAGTTGACAGGGTGGAGTTAACACCTCCACCCTGTTTTTATAAGAGGGTTTAAAGTAAATGGTTAAGGATAATACTTTCGGTTTCTTATTAATTGTTCCGGCTTTGTCTCTTCTGGTACTTCTGGTAATTTTCCCCATCGGTTATGTGATTTACCTGAGCCTGCACGATTTCTCTTCTGCAAATCTCGTATGGACGGGTTTGAATAATTATAAAGAGATTCTCTTTGCAGACCCTCAGTTCTGGCTCTATTTCCTGCATTCACTTGAATATGTTTTCTTTGGTATCGGATCTGCTTTTCTCACCGGGTTGCTGGTGGCCTTAAGCCTGAATACGATTAATAGATTCAAGGGATTCTTGAGAACAATTGCCCTGTGGGCCTGGGCCATACCACCGGTCATTGCCTCTCTTATGTGGAAATGGATCCTTAACGATACCAATGGTGTTATCAATGATCTTCTCTTGAAGATGAGTTTAATAACGAATCCCGTTCCCTGGCTTTCTCTACCCACTGTTACAATGCTTGTGCTTTCCCAGGTACATGCCTGGACGGTAATCCCATTTATCATGGTTATCTTGCTGGCGGGGTTACAATCTATATCACCCGAACTCTACGAAGCGGCTTCAATAGATGGGGCAAACTCCTGGAATAGCTTTCACAAGATCACCTTTCCAATGCTTAAACCCTCGGTTTTAACTTCAGTTATGATCTCCTCGATATTTGCCTTCAGAACTATAGATATTGTCTTCACCCTAACCAGGGGAGGTCCCGGCGAGTCAACACAGATGCTGGTGACTTATGTTTATGACAAGGCATTCATTGGCTTGAAACTGGGATATGCCGCATCTTTATCCGTCATTATGGTGGTCATGTCCATGCTTATGGTGTCAATGTTCGTTTCATTGATCAGGGTTAATGATATCTAAGCAAATATATGGAGTTTTTATGGTAAAATTAAGAAATAAAAATAAATCTCTGGCCATTATCGTACTGACTGTCTACTTTTTGTTCAGTTTATTCCCGATATACTGGATGGTAATAACCAGCATAAAGGCTGATGAAGAAATTTATACACCGAAACCGACATACTTTCCCAGAAAGCCGACCTTTGATAATTATATTTCTATTTTTGAAACGCGCCCTTACTTAAGATATACATATAACACTATAGTTATTTCTATTGGGGCTACTTTATCCTGCATAACCTTTGGAACTATCGCTGCCTATGGATTTTCAAGATACAAATTCAGATTTAACAAGCTTCTTCGCTATACATTTCTGGGAATTCGTGTATTCCCGCCCATATCTCTGATTGTTCCCTTCTTTATGATGATAGGCTGGCTGAGATTATACGATACTCTTCTTGCGCAGATAATTATAGGCACTTACATGTGGCTGCCATTTTCTATCTGGATCAATATTGGTTTTTTCGACACAATTCCAAAAGAGCTTGATGAAGCGGCAAGAATTGACGGCAGTTCAAGGTTTCAGACTTTCTTCAGAATTGCTCTGCCCCTGGCCCTGCCCGGTATAGCGGCAAGCTCTATTATTACCTTCCTGGGCACCTGGAATGAATTTCTTTACAACCTTATCCTGGCCCCTACATCACGTTCAAAGAATTTATCCGTAGGAGCTTCTGATTTCATCGCAGATATGTTTATTTCCTGGAACCAGATGGGAGCAGGCGCGGTAATAGCCTGTATACCTGCTTTTATTTTTGTAATCTTTTTCCAGCGCTATATTGTTCAGGGGTTGACCTCCGGTTCAGTTAAAGGCTGATTGACCGCCAACAATGAGCAAAAGACATTAGCTTATAATTAATATCAGCAAGGAAATTATATTTTGAAAGCAGCAAGGATAATTGCCCCACGAAAAGTTGAAATAATCGATATTCCGCGGCCTGAATTGGGTCCGGCAGATGTGCTGGTTAAGGTTAAGGTTCTCGGGTTATGCGGCAGCGACTTAAACACTTACCGCGGTTTGAATCCTTTAGTCCGGTATCCAAGGATACCCGGCCATGAAATAGCAGGAGAGGTTGTAAGTACAGGCAGCCAGGTGAAAGGAAAGGTGGAAAGAGGCGCTGTTGTCTCCATTTCTCCATATACCGCTTGTGGGAATTGTTACCCATGCACCACAGGAAGACCGAATACCTGTCGAAACAACCAAACCATGGGTAACCAGCGAGAGGGCGCAGCAGTTGAATATATTATTGTTCCATCTGAAAATATTCTATTACCGGAAATTAGAGATCCGGATAAAATTGCCCTTATCGAGCCGTTAAGTGTGGGCCTGCATGGTTGCAACAGGGCTGCAGTTACAGGCAGCGATCTTGTCCTGGTAATAGGCTGCGGTGTTATAGGCCTCGGCGCTATTCTTGCCGCAAGCTATAAAGGGGCAACCGTTATTGCTGCTGATATCAGCGACAATAAGCTTGAGAAAGCGAAATCTGTCGGGGCGAGTATGGTAATTAACTCAAAGGATAATGATCTTAAGGAGATAATTCAGGAGCTCACCCGGGGCAGGTGGCCCGGTGTGGTAATCGAGGCAGTCGGATTACCCCAAACCTTTACGCAAGCCATCGATGTCGTTGATTTTTCCGGACGGGTTGTCTATATAGGATATTGCAAAGAGCCTGTAACTTATGAAACGAAATATTTCGTTGCCAGGGAATTGGATATCAGAGGTTCGCGTAATGCCTTAAGAAGTGAGATGGAAGAGGTCGCTGTTATTATAGATAAGGTTAAGCTGGATCCCGGAGTTTTAATTACTCACCGGTTTACACTTGGTGAAATAGATAAAGCCTTTGATCTCTGGGACAGACATCCTGAAGAGGTCTGCAAAATCGTTATAGATTCATAAGGAAGAGTATAGAATGAAAGCATTAGTATTTACAGGAAAAAAAAATATCGAATTCAAGGAGTATGGCCGGCCGGTACCTGCGGCTGGTGAAGTCCTTATCCGGGTGAAGGCCGCAGGGATTTGCGGTACAGACCTTTCAATACTGGCCGGTAAACATCCCAGGGCAAAGGCGCCGCTCATAATGGGCCATGAGTTTGCCGGCAATATAGTCAGTATAAATTCAAATAAAAATGAAGGATTCATGGTGGGCGACAGGGTAACAGCGGAACCGTTGATCTCCTGTGGTGAATGTATTGCCTGTAAATCGGGTTTTGCTTATGTATGCCAGAATCTGAAACTCTATGGAATTGACAGGAATGGGGCTTTTGCTCAGTACGTAACTGTAGCAATAGACAGACTCTATAAGGTGCCGGATTCAATTGACTATCAAACTGCAGCCTTGATCGAGCCGCTGGCTGTTGCAGTGCACGCAGTTCGTTTATCCAGCCTCAAAACCGGTGACAGCGTATGTGTGCTGGGCGCCGGACCAATAGGTTTGCTGACCGCCCTGGTGCTTAAGAATTCCGGAGCAGATAAAATACTGCTTTGTGAGCGTGAACCTTATCGTATTAAGCTTGCCGGGGAATATGGATTCCAGGTAATTGATGTAGACAGGGGAAATACAGTTGAAGAGATAATGGAATTAACATCCGGGCGGGGAGCGGATATTGTCTTTGAAGCCGCCGGCGGCGCCTCCACCTTTGTTACGGCAACACAAATCTGCCGGGTGCGAGGTGAAGTTGTAATGATAGCAATGCCCAAGGATTTAGTTCCCTGCGATATTGTCTCCCTGACCTTCAAGGAGCTTATTGTAAAAGGTGTCCGCGTCTATGCGCCCTATGACTTTGAAAGAGCTATCAATATTATGTCAAATTCCGGCCTCGATTTCCGTAAACTATTGTCTACACCCTTCCCCCTGGAAAGGGGAGTAGATGCCTTTGCCAAGGCCAAAAGCGGAAAAGAGGTAATGAGAGTGCTGATTGACACGAGTGCTGAATAATTTTTAAAGGGAGACTATTTTGGAAAATTCTTTATTTGATTTAAAGGGTAGAGTTGCGCTGATAACCGGTTCCAGCATGGGGCTCGGTTTTGCCATTGCCCGGGGTCTGGCCCGGGCCGGCGCTACTGTAGCATTAAATGGCCGTACCCGGGAGAGGCTTGCTTCAGCCGTCTCGGAATTAACCGGGCAGGGGTTGGCTGCCCACGGATTCGTATTTGATGTGCTGCAAAGTAAGCAGATTGAAAGGCAGGTCAGAGAAATCGAAACGAGTATCGGGCCCATCGATATTCTGGTAAATAATGTAGGCAACAACTTAAGAGGGCCATTAGAGGACTTTGAAGAATCAACCTGGCATGAAGTTATTGATATCAACCTGACCAGCGCCTGGCTGGTCAGCAAGGTTGTGGTAAAGGGAATGATTTCCCGGCGCAGCGGCAAGATAATCAATACCTGCTCCCTGATGAGTGAGCTGGGCCGAAACACCACCGGCCCCTACACGGCAGCCAAGGGCGGCTTAAAGATGCTGACCAGGGCCATGGCCGTGGAGTGGGCCGGCCATAATATACAGGTTAACGGTATCGGACCGGGATATTTTATCACTGAATTGACTCAACCCCTGGCTGATAATCCTGAATTTGACAGCTGGCTCAAAAAACGAACACCAGCAGGCCGCTGGGGTAATGTTGATGAGCTGGCAGGCACGGCAATATTCCTGGCTTCTGCAGCCTCAAGCTTTGTCAGCGGGCAGATTATCTATGTTGACGGCGGTGTGTTAGCCTCGCTTTAAGCTCGCTTTGGCAAAAATCATCTCTGAAACCCCCTCAAGCTTCCTCTTCCAGGCACTTCAATATTGAAGCCGCAGTATAGAGGGAACCGGAAGCAACAAGGCAGAAGGACCGCGTGCTGCGCGCTCTACAATCCTCCATAACCCCTTTAAGCCAGCGGCTGTCCAGTGAATCCGCCTTCAGAATAGTAAAGCCGATATTCCTGCTGTTAAGGCTCTTAAATATTTCAAGGTAATTCTCAACCTGGCACTCCCGCCAATTATCAGGCTCAATAAAATAGACATAATGGAGCAGGGGCACAATGGGTTTTAAGATGCCCCGGTAATCCTTATACTTTAATATGCCGATGACCCCGACAATATCCTGATCAGCTGCTATGGAGCTCCCCTGCAGATTGATCAGGCTCTTTGCCAGTAATGCTGCGGCTTCTGCGTTATGGGCGCCGTCAACAAAGATATCCACCCCCTCCCTTATATAGTGGCTGAACCTGCCCTTAAAGGTCAGGTTCTCCAGGGCAGCCAAATCACTCTCCGGGTCAACCCTTAGGTTTAGTGAAAATCCGCGAAACTGTTTTTCTTTCATAACCTTCAGGGTTAAAAAAGAGAGGGCAATATTTTCCGCCTGGTAATCTCCGAGCAGAGAGGTGTGCAACATATATTCATTGATCTTTATCCGCTGCTTGATATCTCCATTGCTGCTGCGGGCATAACCCAGGGACTTATACCGATAAAAATCAGGCAGGTAATAAAGGGGAGCATTCTTCTTCGCAGCTATTCCTTGAATTACCTCAACAACAACTTTCCGGTTTGCTGTGAGCACCACCGGGGTGTTTTCTTTAATAATACCCCCCTTTTCTCTGGCGATATCCCTGTACCTTTTACCCAATATCTCGGTATGTTCTTTAGAGATCGAGGTTATTACACTTACCAGGGGCTTAACCACATTGGTGGAATCCAATCTGCCGCCCAGGCCGGTTTCCACCAGCCAGATATCCATTTTTTCTCTATTGAAAAAATCAAAGGCCAGCGCCGTAAAAATATCAAAAAAGGTCGGCTCCAGGGACTGATCCTCTATCTTATCAACTATAGACTTGATGCGCAGAACCCCGGCGTTAAATTCCTCAGCCCCGATAAATGAATTATTGCTCCTTATCCTCTCGCGCACCTCCAGCAGATGGGGCGAGGTGTAGAGACCTGTTTTAAACCCCTTACCCCTTAACAAAACATCCAGCAAAAAAGCCACGCTCCCCTTTCCCTTGGAACCGGCTATGTGTATTATCCGCTGACCCTGCTGCGGGTTGCCCAGCGATTTCAACAGATGGCTGATCTTAGCCAGTTTCATCTCTTCTTGAGCCAGCTTCCTGGTGCGTTTGGCCTCCAGGTTGACAAAGGAGTAAATCCAGTCAAGCAGTTCTTCGTACTCTGTAATCATTCTCCTGCCTCTTGATTATTGAACCTTATTATAATAACCTGTTCTCTTAAATAATAGCCGCATGGAGGGGATAAATGGCGCTCAATATAGTAAATCAAATAGACGATCAGGTTAAAATTGAGCGAGTCCTGGTGAGTGTGTATGACAAAAGCGGACTAAACGCCATAATCCCTGCTTTAACAGATATTAATCCGGAGATCAAATTCTATTCGACCGGGGGCACTTACACCAGGCTTAAAAGTTTCCTGGGAACCCGCTTTGAAGCCAACCTCATTAAAGTCGCCGATTATACGGGCCAGCCGGAAATGCAGGGGGGACTGGTCAAGACCCTTGATTTCAAGATCTACCTCGGGCTGCTCAGCGAGACCTATAACCAGGACCATAAAGAGGACCTGGACAGATGCCAGGCCGTGGAGTTGGATATGGTAATTGCCAACCTCTACCCATTTATAGAGGTAATCAGCCGGCCGGCAACTACCGCGGAAATGGCCAGGGGCAATATCGATATCGGAGGGCCTACAATGATCAGAGCCTCAGCCAAGAATTTCCTGCGTGTTGCAGCGCTGACCGACCCGGCGGATTACAGCAACATTATCTCGGAACTGAAAAGCTCCGGCGGTTTCCTGACTCTGAAGACCAGGTTCACCCTGGCCCGGAAAGCCTTTGAATTGACCGCCGGCTACGACCGGGCAATTGCAGCCTACCTTGCCAGGCAGGATTATCAGCAGGTTGAGAGCTGCTATAAAATAATTAATCAGGAGCTCATCCGGTGAAACCAGTAAATTTAAAATCCAGTTACAAAACCCTCATGGCTGACAACTTTCCCCCAACCATGGAGATCACTTTTTCAGGTCCGGATGGCAAGCAGAGCCTGACTTTTGAGAAAGCTGCCTGGCGCCTTGACGGTATTGAAAAGGGCTTACGCTACGGGGAAAACCCGGGACAGGAGGCGGCCCTCTACCGCCTGGTAAACGGCAACCTTTATCTTGGTGAAGTCACCTCAATAAAACCGGGAAGATACCTGGCTTCGGATGTGGAACTGCTGCAATCGGGCAAACATCCCGGAAAGACCAATATTACCGATGTAGATAACGCCCTGAACATTTTGCGCTATTTTCAAGATACTCCCTGCACTGTAATTGTCAAACACAACAATCCCTGCGGCGTGGCCAAAGGCTCTTCTTTGAGCGAATCCTATTACCGGGCCAACATGGCGGATAGAATAGCCGCGTTCGGCGGCGCCATTACCCTGAACCGCGAGGTTGATAAGGAAACCGCAGAGCTTATCTGCCAACAGTATTCCGAGGTTGTGGCGGCTCCCGAATATGGAGAGGGTGTGCTCGATATTTTCGCAAAGAAAAAAAACCTAAGAATAATGCGCATAGCAAATATCGAGCGGCTGCAGAGCTTTATAGGCGAAAGAGTGGTTGACTTCAAATCTCTTATGGACGGCGGCCTGATAGTACAGTGGTCCTATGTGCCCCAAACCCCTCAGAAAGAGGATCTGATAACAGCCAGCGCTATCTACAAAGACAGGGAATACCGCATAAAGAGGCTGCCCACTGACAGTGAATATGAAGACCTGATTTTCGGCTGGCTGGTTGAATCCGGGGTAACCAGCAACTCGGTTATTTATGTAAAAAACGGCGTTACCGTGGGCATTGGCACCGGCGAGCAGGACCGGGTGGGTGTGGCCGAGATAGCTCGGGATAAAGCCTATAAGAAAACGGCTGACCGCATAGCCTTCCAGGATTATCAGCAGCCCTACACCCGGATTACGGATCCCTCACTGCTTGCCGGGATTGATGAGCGGGTAAAAAAGGAAAGGGGCGGCCTTAAGGGAAGCTGCATGATATCCGATGCCTTCTTCCCCTTCAAAGATGGTGTGGAAGTAGGTATTAAAGAGGGGGTAAGCGCGGTTATTCAGCCGGGCGGCTCAGAGAGGGATTTTGAAAGTATAGAGGCCTGCAATGAAGCGGGTGTGGCCATGGTCTTTACCGGCCAGAGAAGTTTCAAGCATTAATAGAAATAAAAATCACTTTTAACAAGCAAAATGGGATAGTCAACAATGTATGAGAGAAATGTAACCAGAATTGAGAACCTTGTAAGAAAGCAGAATGCCTGGCGCTCTGCCACCATCAACTTAATAGCCAGTGAGAATGTGCTCAGCAACCGGGCCAGGGAGGTAATGGGGTCTGACTTTGTCCACCGTTACGCTGAAGGCCATCCGGGTGAAAGATACTACCAGGGAACTGAGATCATCGATGAAATCGAAGCCAGATTGAAAAAAAGGATGAAATCACTCTTCCGCTGCCGCCAGGTCGATGTCCGTCCCATAAGCGGCACCCTCTCCAATGACGCGATATTCAGCCAGTACATCAACCCCGGGAATGTGGTAATGGTTAACTCCACGCCGGGAGGCGGACATATAAGCCACCACCGCGCCGGATCGGTGGGTAAATATACTTCCAATATTATCAACTTCCCCCTGACTCCTGACGGCTACCATATAGATGTGGAGCGGACTCTGGAGCTGGCCGGGGTCTTTGCCCCAAAGGTAATGATCCTGGGTAAGAGTCTCTTCCTGTTCCCGGAACCGGTTAAGGAGCTCAGCAGCTTCTGCAAGGAAAGGGGAATCATCCTGCTCTACGACGCGGCCCATGTGCTGGGATTGATCGCCGGCAAAACATTCCAGGACCCCCTGGAAGAAGGCGCATTCATAATGACCGGCTCCACCCATAAAACCTTTTTCGGCTCCCAGAGGGGAATCGTTCTAAGCAATGCCGGCGATAAGGAATGGCGAAAGATCGATAAAGGCGCTTTTCCCGGCTCATCATCCAACCATCATCTTGATACCCTGGTCTCTCTGGCTATTTCCACCTATGAAATGATGGAATTCGGACAGGAATATGCCCGCCAGACTATTGCCAATGCCAAATATCTGGGGCAGAAGCTGCATGATCTGGGTTTCAAAGTACAGGCTGCAGAGCTGGGTTTCACCGAGAGCCACCAACTGGCCGTTGATGTTGCCGATTTCGGCGGCGGTGATGAGGTAGCCAGGCACCTCACAGATAACAATATCATCCTGAATATGAACCTGCTTCCCTTTGAACCCCTTTCAAAGGTTACCAGCCCGGCAGGAATACGCCTGGGGGTTTTAGAGATGACCAGGGTGGGCATGAAGGAAGGGGAAATGGAAGTGATTGCCTCTTTCTTCAAGAAATGCCTGGTGGACGGCAAATATGTGGGCGAGGAGGTAACGGAATTTCGCAAGCCCTTTCAGAAGGTTCAATATTCCTTTGATCATCTCGAGAGTGATGGTGAATCCGGGACTGAACCTGATAATTGAGGCTGTGCCCCGGTTGTGCCGGTTGCCTCGCAACCTCGCAACCTCGCAATCCCGATCAACCTCGATCAACCTTAAGTCAAGAATAGCCCAGCTTCAAAGCCTCTTTATTAATATCGTTAAGCGCTTTATTACGCGCTGAAACCGCCTTATCCAGGGCGCCAATAACTGAATCCAACCTGGCAATCTCCGGCTTCAATTTCAGCAGCAGCCCCAAAACAACCATATTCGCCGATTTAATATTGCCCGCTTGCAGAGCCAGGTCATTTGCCGCAACCGGAACCACCTCGATATCGCTGCGTGACGGTTCCAGATCGATCAGCGTGGAATTGTAGACAAGGAGTCCGCCCTCCTGCAGGCGGCCCTCAAACTTTAAAAGCGAGGGTTTATTCATCACAATACATATTGAGGGACTGGGAACTAAAGGAGAAGCGATCTCCTCATCGGAAACCACAACCGAACAGTTTGCAGTTCCTCCCCGCATCTCAGCCCCGTAAGAGGGAATATGGGATACATGTTTACCCTCATGCATAGCCGCAATGCAGATCATCTTCCCGGCAAGTATAATTCCCTGTCCGCCGAATCCGGCGATAATAATTCCTTCGTGCATACTCTCTCCTCCCTTACCTGTCCCGTAAATTACCCAGCGGGTAATAGGGAATCATAGCCTCTTCCACCCAGTTCGCACCCTGCTGCGGGGTGACCCCCCAACCGGTGGGGCACATGGAAAGGATCTCCACAAAGGAATAACCCTTGCCCGAGACCTGGTTCATCAAGACCTTTTTGATTGCCCTTTTTGTCTTGATGATATTCTTTACATTATTAACCGCGCAGCGCTCAATAAATACCGGCGCTTCCAGGGTATTAAGCATTTCACAGGCCCTGATGGGCTGACCCACATCAGCCGGATCACGGCCATAGGGCGAGGTAGCCGTTTTTTGTGCCTCTAAAGATGTAGGCGCCATCTGGCCGCCTGTCATTCCGTAGATAGCATTATTGATAAAAATTACTGATATCTTCTCTCCCCGGTTGGCAGCGTGCACACTCTCTGCAGTGCCTATTGCCAGTAGATCGCCATCCCCCTGATAGGCAATGATCACCTTATCAGGATTGACCCGCTTAAGACCGGTGGCCACGGCCGGCGCCCTTCCATGGGCCGCCTCACAGCCATCAACCTTGATATAGAAATAGGCCAGCACCGAACATCCTACCGGCGCTATGAGAATACACTTTTCCTGTATTTCCAGTTCATCGATAAGCTGGGCTAAGAGTTTATGCACTATGCCGTGGCCGCAGCCGGGACAGTAATGCATGGGGCGATCCACCAGAGCCTCCGGACGGCTGTAAACCAGTTTTTCTTCCATATCCATAACCTCTTCACTTTTCATAGCTAACCACCCTCTCTATAATCTCTTCTATTTGAGGCACCGTACCTCCCATTTTGCCGTAGAAATCGATCCTGGCGCTGCTCGGGCTGCTCGCCGCATCTTCAGAAGCATAAAGGGCCAGCCTTACATCCTCCAGCATCTGCCCTGAATTCATCTCCACCACCAGAAGTTTCTTTACCCGCTTTGAGGCTGCTTTCAGCTCTTCATGGGGAAAAGGCCAGAGAGAAATAGGCCGGAAAAGACCGGCTTTTACACCCTGTCGGCGCAGAACGTTCACCGCTCCCTTACAAATCCTGGCCGAGGTGCCGAAGCCCACCAGCAGATAGTCGGCATTATCGCCATGGTAAGTTTCAAAACGTTTCTCCCGCTCTGTAATCACCCTGTACTTTTCCTGAAGCGCCAGGTTTACCTTCTCCAAAGCCTCTTCAGGTGACAATCTCAAAGACATTATAATGTGAGGCTCGCGCCCCGCCGCACCGGTCAAAGCCCATGAGGATTTATCAAAGCTCTTTTCCGAAGGATCCGGCAGGTTTAGGGGCTCAGATATCTGGCCTAAAAAACCATCTCCCAGTATCATTACCACAATCCGGTACTCATCAGCCAGGTCAAAGGCCTCGATAGTCAGATTGGCCATTTCCTGAACCGAAGACGGGGCCAGCACAATCATCCGGTAGTCGCCGTGGCCGCCTCCCCTGGTAGCCTGAAAATAATCAGCCTGGGAACCGGTGATATTGCCCAGCCCCGGCCCGCCGCGCATAATATTGACCACCACTGCAGGCAGTCCGGCGCCGGAAAGATAGGATATCCCCTCCTGCTTCAGGCTTATACCAGGAGAAGATGATGAGGTCATAGCCCTGGCCCCGGCAGCTGAAGCGCCGAAGACCATGTTAATGGCTGCAATTTCACTCTCTGCCTGGATAAAGGTACCGCCAATCTGGGGCATCCTGCGCGCCATATAAGCTGGAATTTCATTCTGCGGGGTTATGGGATAAGCAAAGTAATGACGGCAGCCGGCAATAATGGCCGACTCTGCCAGCGCTTCATTCCCCTTCATTAATACGGTTTCAGCCATTTTTCCCCCTTTTCACCTGGGTATAACGCCATATTTTTATGGCGCTCTCCGGACAGATGACGGCGCAGAAGGTGCAGGCAGTACAGCTATCCGTCTCAAAACAAAGAGCATATCTCTGTCCCTGCCTGTTAAAGGTATCCGACATCTTCAGTATCTTTTCCGGACAGGCTTCAATGCAAAGCACACAGCCTTTACACCTTTCCTGATCAATTTCTGGTTTTCCTCTTGCCACATTGATGCTCCTTATTATCTATTGCCGGTCCAATACCTTTTTCAATTCCTCGACCGACTCTTTTCGCATATTAAAAGAGTGTTCATCCCCGGGAAAGCTCCCCTGCTGTACATCATCAATATACTCTTTTACCGCGCCAACCTGAGCGCTGTAGGAATCGAGATAGACCTTTACAAATTTCGGGGTAAAGCGTTTAAAAAGACCGACCATATCATGCAGCACCAGAACCTGGCCGTCGCACTTTACACCTCCGCCTATGCCTACTGTGGGTATGCTTACTCTTTCAGTAATAACCTCTGCGAGCTGCTGTGGTATGGCCTCGAGAATAATTGCGAAAGCTCCCGCAGCTTCCAGGGCCAAGGCATCGTCAACTACCTTCCTGGCATCATCTATTGATTTCCCCTGTACCTTGAAGCCCCCCAGCATGGCGGCTGTCTGCGGGGTCAGACCGATATGACCGAAAACAGGGATTCCTGCTTTATGAATGGCCGCTACCTTGTCGGCCATTTCCTGCCCACCTTCCAGTTTTACCGAATCCGCGCCGCCATCCTTGTAGAGAATACCGGCATTGGTCACCGCCTGTTCAATGGAAATATTGTAAGACATAAAGGGCATATCACCAACTATATGGGCCCTCTTCACCGCCCGGACTACCGCCTTTGTATGGCTGAGCATTTCATCCATGGTAACCGGCACCGTATCCCGGTAACCCAGCTCCACCATACCCAGGGAATCGCCCACCAGGATAATGTCAATTCCCGCTTCATCCACTATCAGCCCCTGCGGATAGGAGTAGGCGGTTATCATGGTAATCTTTTTTGCCTCACTCTTCATTTTCCACAGGTCAGATATTAAAAGCTTTTTTACTTCCGCAACATTCTCACTCATTTTTCCCTCACATATTTCAAATATAATTTTAATTAATTAGCCTATTGACTTAGCTCATCAGACTCTTTATATAGCAGGGAACTAAAACGGATGTAACAACAGGCTGTCCCGCAACTATGTCTGGAGCGAATATTCATGCATCAGGAACCTTTTTTTTGCTT
>JAUVWI010000094.1 GCA_030604195.1 Spirochaetales bacterium | reverse complement strand
AGCAAAAAAAAGGTTCCTGATGCATGAATATTCGCTCCAGACATAGTTGCGGGACAGCCTGTTGTTACATCCGTTTTAGTTCCCTGCTATATAAAGAGTCTGATGAGCTAAGTCAATAGGCTATTAAATTATTAGGAAACCTGCTCGCCCCCAGTATTGCCGGCCTGCTCTGTTTTATTTTTTTTATCTACTTCATCCTGATAAAACACGACGAATCTGAAACCTCCAGGAAATTCGCTATATTCCTCCTGTCCTTTGGTCTGTTCCTCATCTCCCGTCCCTTGCAGATACTGCTTGGAGCCCATCCCGCACCATTGATTATCAACAACCTGCGGCTGCTGCTCTTCTGTTCAGTGACAGTGCCAATGGTGCTTCTTTTAACCCATAAAACCGAAAAGGCAAAACATCTGGCAGCCTTCACTATTGGCGGCGGAATTCTATTGGGTATTATCTACGGTGTTTTCAACATTCTGGGAACACAGGATTCTTACGTCTTATTCAAACTCGGCAATCTGTCAGCTCATGACAATCTGACCCTGTCATTTCAGCCACCATTCTTTGGCAGGGAAGTCACTAATTCAATAAATATTTTCATGGGACTTTGCCTGCTTTCCAGTGCGGGTTACAGAATATTTATTCTGGGAAAAGCAGTTGCTAAAGGTAAAGAGCTGGAAAAAAAGCACATTTTCTACAACCTGGGCATATTGATTTTCGGATTCTCCCTTATTGTGGGAGCCATAGTAAAACAGTGGTGGATATATTACGCCATCTCCCTTCTCAGCATCACCTTGCTGGGATATGGAGTGATCCTGGACATCAGGGAGATCCGTACCAGGATGGAAAAGGTTGTTTCCTTTCTGAAGGAGGATCTTATCCAGAACATTATATTAAGCTCCACATCGGAAAATGAGATCAACAATATGCTTAAGCTAATAGGCAAAAAAAACCGGTTGGACACTTTTCTGGTGGTTAAAATCAGCAGTGAGGAGCCGGATACCTCAAAAAGAATAGACGTTCACCAGAAGGTTGCTGAAATTTCTTTAAAAGTGCTGAGCCAGTTGCTGGACCAGGCGGATTATCTGCTCATGCCTTTGGGCAGCAGCAGAATTGGGATTTGTGTTTCTGCTCTGCAAAAGCTACAGGAAAAGCCCGGTTTTCTGATCGATTTGTCTGAACAGATCAGGCAGGAGGTGTCCCTTAAGACCAGTACGACAGTAACCATAGGCATCGGCAGCAGCTATGAAAAGCTGGACCAGATATGGCGTTCCTACCATGAAGCGCTGAACGCCCAGGAGTATGCCGAGCATAGCCACGGCAATAATGTACAGCAGACTGACGTCAGGATCAGCTACCCCTTCACAGATAAAGCCGAACTCCTGCAGGCTGTTCGATTGGGCGATAATGAATGCGGCATGAAAATTCTACCTGAGTTTTTCAATCAACTGAATGTCTTCTCCCGCTGCGAATTGAATATCATGAAAAGCAGGGTATATGAACTCATCGGTTCATTCGTTGATTCCGCGATCCTCGGTGGCGGAGATGAGGAAAAGCTATTCACACTGAGCAGGGATTGCTTTACCTATATCAATAATACGAGGAACATCAAGAGCCTTGGGAAAAGGCTCGAGGCTGTATTCAATAATATTACGGACATTGTAACCGAAGCCCACCAGGATAGATCCAAAAGCATTGTAAACAAAGCCAGGGTCTTTATTGAAAATAACTATCAGGCACCACTTTCAGCCCGTGATGTAGCCGGCCAAGTCTTTATAAGCCCCTCATATTTTAAACATCTGTTTAAAAAGGAGAGTGGCTATTCTTTTACCGATTATATCACCAGCATTAGATTGCAGAAAGCCAGGGAGCTGCTGCTGCACTCAGAACTGACCATCACCAATATAGCCTTTGAGGTTGGATATCAGGATTCAAATTATTTCAGTACCCTTTTTAAAAAGATAGAGGGAGTTACTCCCTCGCATTACAGGAAAAACCATCAATAAATTAAAACACATATGCCAAGAAAAAAGATGCAATATCAAAGGTAATATAATATAATTAGGGTATTCTGATGTTGCCCCGGTATTCAATTTGTTTACCGGATAAGGCAACTTAATATTCTATAAGGAGGTACTTATGAAAAAGTACTTAGTTTTAATGGTTGGTCTCTTTCTACTGGTAGGCTACTCCGCCTTTTGCGGCGCTCAGCCGGAGGAAAAGGCACTGGACTGGACCGAGGACAAGATGACGGTGAGAGTCGAAGCATCAGGCTGGATACTGAAAAAGTTTCCCGTACAGGCTTCGGCGGATAAGTTCATGGCTGACCACCCCAACATCACCATGGAGGTCACCGCTAATCCCGACACATCACTGAACAACTATATGCTCAACTGGTCGGCCGGGGATATCGCTGTCGACCTCTCTTTTGGCGGGGCAGCGGTCCAGGTGGCAAAACTCGCCTTCAAAGACCTGCTTTTACCCTGGAATGACTTCTATACAGGGGAGTTTTCCCGAGATAAATTCTTAACTCACTCTGTGGAGCTCCCCAAGCGAGGTAATGATTATTATGCCCTGCCCTTCATGGTCGAGGGTATGGCTCTTGAAGCCAACCGAAAATTAATGGTAGATGCAGGACTGGGAACTAAAAGTTCTCCGGCTAAACCGGGGAGCCTGGATGAGCTATATGAGTTCGCCAAAAAGACTACTAAGGGAAGCGGGGATGTCAAAGACGTTTACGGTTTCTCCTGGAACTTCACCAATTTCGGTGATCAGCAGCTCTTCTGCGCTATAAACTCTCTCGGAGGCAAGGCTTATAATGCTGACGGCTCTCCCAACCTGGAATCGTCACAGCTGGTTGACATCTTCAGATTCATCAAACGGGTCACTATGGACGGCTACGGCACAAAGGGTACTATTACCGATACAAACGCCGGCAGGTCCGGTCTGAAAGCCGGGACCATGGCCATAATATTTGAGGCCGCCTCAAGGGCCATTGAAGCGAAACCTACACTGGGAGATGATGCCATCCTGCTGCCATTCCCCGGTATGGAGAAAAACGGTACCTACATCTACGCCCATAACGCCTTCATCCCCAAGGATACAAAAGTCAAAGACGCGGTTTTTGCCTTTATGAGAGAACAGGCACTGGGAAAAGAGTTTGCCAGCTTTGGCGCCGAAAAATACGGAAAACTGCCTAGTATGACTCGAAACTATGCCGGTTTGAGCGCTGACTTCAGCCAGATACAGCAATGGCTGGCTAATCCGAAAACCGTGGGTGACCACCCCTGGGTGGAAGGCGCCAAGCTTAACGGCTATATCTGGGAGATTGAGCAGGAACTGGTCTCAACAGATATCACGGCTGAAGAGGCAGCAGCCAAGCTTAGAAAACTCGCCGCAGAGCTGGACCTCAGTCTTGTAAAGTAATATCTGATCCATTACTATTCTATACAATCCTCCCCACTTAAGGGGAGGATTGTATCCAGTACAAAGACCGGGAGTAAGAATTATGAAACGAAGCAGGGCGATTATTATTCGCAACAATATTGAAGGCTGGTCTTTCGTTTTTCCGGCCTTTATCTTTCTCTTCCTCTTCATGATCTACCCGATCATTCACACCTTTATTCTGGCGTTTCAAGAATATAACTTTGTCTATGACAGTAAGCCCGTATTTGTCGGCTTTAATAATTTTATCAAGATCCTTAAGGACGAATCATTTCTAAAGGCTCTTAGGAATACCTTCTACTTTGCCGCTTTCTACATCCCCCTGGTCTTCGTTCTTGGATTTATGGTTGGAATGCTCTTTTCCCGAATAGATATGGTTGCCGGCAGGGTCTCCAAATTTGTACTCTTTATACCTATGGTTATTCCCATCTCCATGTCATGTTTTATGTTTCTCTTCTTATTAAATCCTCAATGGGGAATGGTTAACTCATTGTTTAAGCACTATCTGAAATTACCCGCCCTGGCAAAGGACTGGATGAACAATCCGGCGACTGCCATGAATGTGATTATGGCGGTTACCATATGGTGGCGGATAGGATTCATCGGGCTTCTCTTTCTCTCAGGCATCCAGGCCATTCCCGTATCTGTAATTGAAGCGGCCGTTATTGATGGCGCCAGCCTCTGGCAGAGAATTACCAGGATCATTCTGCCCAATCTGAAGGAAACCTACCTGGTGGTCGGAATACTTTCCATAGTTACATCGATCAAGCTCTTTGCCCAGGTAGTGGCCATGACCGGAGCCAATACAGCGGCAAACGCCGGCGGCCCGGCAAAAGCGACTCTTACTCTCTATGTAGCAACCTGGAAATCGGCATTTATCTATTACGATATGGGCATTGCATCAGCTATGGGCTACCTAATGTCCCTGATTATCATTGTGCTCTTTGCAATTAATTTTCTAATCAATAAAACTGAGAGGTCTTGAGGTGATGTTACGAAAAAAAACAGTTCTAAACGGGATTTTTAGTTCCCTTATATTCCTGATGCTGATTCTCTTCATGGTTCCCTTGATTCAGACTATATTCACTTCTTTGAAGCCCGATCTTGAAATATATAAAGTGCCGGTAACTTTGATACCACAAAACCTTACACTTGACCACTATAACCATGTCTTCACCAAGTTATCCAGGGATTTCTTCAACTTCATGCGGAATAGTGTTACTGTAACCAGTGGTTCGGTATTACTGATTCTTTTCCTTGGCTCCCTTGCCGGTTACGGCCTGGCCAGAATCGATTTCTACGGCAAGAAATTTATTATTTTCTTCACCTCCTTCATCATTTCCATCCCGCTCATCATCACTGTCATTCCTATTTTCATGATGGAAACCGCAATGAAAATAAAGAACACCAATATCGGGCTGATCCTGCCATATTCAGCGGTTTACATGCCCATCCCCCTGTTTATAATCTACAGTACCTTCCTGAAAATCCCAACCGAACTGGAGGAATCGGCTATAATTGACGGCTGCAGCCGCTTCATGATCTATAGGAAAATATTTCTTCCCCTGGCCGTAGGGGGGCTGGTCGCAGCCGGAATCATTACCTTTCTCAGCTGCTGGGGGGAATTCCTCTTCGCCCTGATACTCACCACCAAACGCAGCGCCACCACTCTGTCTATCGGGATTATGAAGATCAATGAAGAAGAGCAGGCCTGGGCGCTGGGCCCGATGTCTGCGGTGATGATACTCTCAATTATCATTCCCTTCAGCTTATATGTGGTTTTCCAGAGGTACTTCATTAAAGGGTTGATGGAAGGATCAATAAAGGGCTGATTAGACAGCTGTCACCATTATCCGCAGTTGTTGAGTGGTATTTTAATATACCAGGTATTCGAATGTATCAAAAAAACACTTTATTTCAAAACCAGGTTCTACCGGTTGATATTGTGCTCCATCCCTCCTGGTGGTTTCAGCACGAGGGAATCACCTTTGACCGGGATTTTTTCTTCAACCCTCTAAGACGGGTGGAAGTGGAAAAACAGATGGAGACGGTGCTATATGGGCGCTGGGGCCGGTTCGGACTGGGAAATCGGGAGCCGGAAGAGACTCCTGAGATCGGCGCTGTTCACCTGGCCAGCGGGTTCCTGATCTCTGAGATGCTTGGCTGCACGGTGAAGTACTCTGCTGATTCTGCTCCCCAGGTTCTCTGCGCCAACCTGGAAAAGCCTGAGATTAATCCGCGTGATATCACCAGGAGTTCTGCGTACAGGCTCTTCGATGACCTACGTCAGAGCCTGAAAACAAAATATGGTTACCTGAGCGGCGATGTTAACTGGAGTGGTATTTTAAATATTGCCCTGGATCTGCGGGGCGAGCAGATCTACCTGGATCTATACGATCAACCGGAGATAGCCGGCCGCTTCTTCCGTGATATCGCTGAAGTAATCAGGCAGTTCACCGGAACCATCAAACAGGAAACCGGAAGCTCCTCTATTTCAGTAAACCGGAACGTGCGTAACGTATCACCATCTATTTTTCTCCATTCTCAATGTTCGCATACCATGATCTCAGTTCAGGACTATGAACGCTTTTTACTTGGTTTTGACCTTGAATGGAGCAGCAGGCGACCCTTTGGCATTCACTACTGCGGTTCAGATCCACACCGTTATGCTGAAGCTTTCCAGAAAATTCCGCACCTTGACTTTCTAGATGTGGGTTGGGGAGGAGATCTGAAAGTACTGCGTGAACACCTGCCCGCGACCTTCCTCAATATCAGACTGAGCCCGGTGGAGATCATCGGGCAAAGTGTCGAGGAAATTGATAAAATTATTACTGCACTGGTCCTTGACTCTGCCAACCCCTGGCTAACCGGCATCTGCTGCATTAATATGGATCATCAGGTAAGTGACGACAAAATCACAGCGATACTCGAGACTGTGATACGGCTCAGGAAGAAAATGAGTGTCAGGTTATAAGGAGCTTTGCCATGCCCGACATTTTCCAGCCCGGTGCTGTGTCTGGCCCTGTGTCCGGCGCGGTCAGCGCATATTGGTTAAAATCCGGCGGTATAGCCGGGTAAATCGTTCAATTTTCTTCAGCTTGATATCAGCATCCCGCTGCCACATACTGTCCCTATATTCAGCCACTACCCTGGAAAAATAGCCATGGGCCAAGCGCAGCAGGGTCAGGCTGCTGATAAACCGCTCCGCCATCTCACTCTTACCCTGGTCAAGCCTTTTTATCTTTTTTTTGCCCATAATATCATGGACACTCATGATGCCATTCAAGGCCCGGGAATAGTTAACGAAACCCTGTTTATAATAGGCATAGGATGGGTCCTTGTGAAAGCCGACGGAGGAAGCGTTGCTTTTAAAAGCTGATCTGTCGGAATGGGTGACCCTGCTTTCGACCTGCAGGGCAAACCCCTGATCCTCTCTGTTAAGCAGATAATCATAGGCCTCGTTTAAGGCCATCATGCGCGCTTCCTGAAGCGGTTTTTTTTCCTCCGGAAAGAAATCAGGATGGTTCTCACGCGCCAGGTTGTGGAAGGCATGTTTTACCTGTTCAGGCGTAGCCCCGGGCTCCACACCAAGCAGGTTGTAGAAGTAATTATCAGTCATTAGTAATATCTACTATAATATACGGATTGGAGTTCAGAAAGACCGGGCAGGCCGGTCAGGTAGGTAGAAAAGCTATTTGCTATCTAAATACCTCTTAATTGCCTCATCATCAACATAGCCCAGTTCAATAGCTATCTCTCCGAACAACCTGTTAGTACCATCCTTCTGCCTCGCCAGAACATCTTCTACCTGCTCTTCGGTCATGGCCCCGATTCTAATCAGTCCTTTGCCGATTCTCTCTTCCATTTATCCCCCCTGTAATATCTGTCCGGATCGCCCTTTCTCTGCTGCTGCCCAGAAAGCTGTTGCCTCAGGACAAATTCGGATATTTGACAAAAAGCATTTCCCATCGCAGATTACATCCGCAACCGAAGTTCTTATGGCAGAAGTCCAACTCAATATATTCGGGCGCTGGACTTTAATATTTCTTGTTAAAATAACAAGCTTTTGAGCTATCATAGCATAATAGAGTATAGGAATATGAAATTTCGCTGCCCTTCCTGCGCTTTTACCGGCATTATCCGTGTTCCCGACTACTTTCCCCGTGGTAAAAAGGTAGCCGTTAATTGCGCTAAATGCAACTACAAATTCAGCCTTACCACGGGAAAGCTCTGGCCCCAGGACTTGGAACCCGGCAGCAAGCGCAGAGAACGGCTATTTTAAAAGCTTTGAAATGATCATGGAGCGCCTTAAGGCCCAAGAGTTTCACATTATGGGCCATAAAGCATCCTGTGCTCCGGCTTTATCAACTGCTGCGATTCGGTAATCTGAATTCAGGCAGAACACTTCTTGCCGCCGCAGCAGGAATGTTTTTAGGGATCTCCTGGACCGCACTGTTCCTTATTTTAAAGGGAGCCTCGCTTTTCCCCTCAACCATCCCTCCCTTCCTGCTTTCGCTGCCGGCCGGAGCGGAGGGCAGGATCTTCCTGTTTATGGCAATTCTGCTGCTTCAGCCTGCTGGCGCTGATAGCCTCTGTAATACTGATTGTTGGTTTTCTACGCGCTTAAGAAAGCTGAGACGCTGACATCTGCACTCCGCTTTACGGAAGCAGAGGCAGCCACCTGCAGGCTGGAGCAATCAAGACTTTATTATTTCCTCTCTTGATAAGCTGATATGATTCACCACTATTCACAAGCTGAATTGCAGGTATATCCAGAATTTGCTGGAACCGGATAAGATTTTCCGATAGAGAAGTTTGCGCAAGCTTGGTCTCTACCAGAAAAAAGGGCTTTCTGCCATTGGCAACAAGAAAATCAACTTCCCGCTTTTCCTTATCACGTATGAAGTGCAGGGAAAATCTGCCATATCCCATATCATTCCATAGAGAAACAGCCCTGTAGAGTTCCAGACCAACCATATTTTCAAAGCGGTAAGCTTCATTGCTTATCCGCGGTGCATCCCAGAGGTAGATTTTTTTTTCCTTCTGTATAGCTCTGGTAATCTTTGAAGTCCATGGCGCTATGCTAAAGGAAAGATAGAATCTCTCAAAAAGTTTGAGCCAACTGTCAACTGTGTTATAGGCAACCTTTAAATCCCTTGCCAGAGATGGAATAGATAGGGGACTGCCAATTTTCTCCGGTATAAGATGGTATAAAGTTTCCATCTCATAGATTGATTTTACCCCTGAAAGATCACGGATATCCTCCCTGATGAGTTGGCGTGAATAATTAGTTGACCATCGATTATAGCTTTCTATACTGTTTGTCAGATATGGATCGGGGAAACCACTTACTATAGACAACCTTTTCCACAGTGTCGCAGCCCTATCATTGGATGTCGTCATTAAAGGATTGTCTAAAAATTCTCGTATTGTTGTTCTTTTACCTGTCAGCTCAGCTAATGTAAAGGGCCATAGATGAAATAACAGATAACGGCCTGCCAGTGAATCGCCCCCGTGCTGATATATATCGAGTCGTCCGCTTCCGGAAACTAAAAACTGATAGTCCTGGCTGAATTTATCATAGATGCCCTTAAGATAATTTTTCCAATCCGAAAACTTATGGATCTCATCGAAAATGATCAGGGGTACTGTACTGTCCCTGCGCCTGACCCTTTCAAAAAAGTAGGGATTTTTTATAAGATCCTTTCTCTGATCTGGAATATCCCAATTAAAATAAAGGCTGTTTATATAGCTCCCGGCAATCATCCTTGCCAGGGTTGTCTTTCCGGACTGGCGGGGACCTGAAAGAAAGACCATCGATTTTTGCCCGATTAACTCGGCCCAGATAGTCCGGTACATATCTCTATTGTGCATATTGTTATTATATTCAGCCTATTGAAATATAGTCAAGACTATTTTTCATTATACTGAAAACAATCTGCTCCTGATCTTTTTATAATAGAGGCGCCGGCCAGCCTCCGCCGTCCGATAAAGCACATAAGCCGCCGGTTTATAAATAAAATCGTAACAGCCGTAACGGTTCAGAATTTCGCCGCCAAAACCGGTTTTAAAGCGATAGAGTCCATACATGGGATGGCTGGGATCATTCTCCGGCGGAATGCCAAAAAGGTCGTACGTACGGCACCCCCTTTCCCGGGCCCACTGCATGGCCCGCCACTGCAGTGCGTAATTGGCCATCAGGTTGCGCTTCCGGGTCGAAGAGGCCCCATACAGATACCAGGCTGAGTCTCCCTTAATGGCCACAATAATACCGGCCAACAGATCGCCTTCATGACAGGCCAAAAAGAGTTTAATTTCCGGTGCACCTTTTCCATACTCCGCTGCCTTTCGTAAAAGCCGGCTGTAATAATCCCTTGAGTGCAGGGTAATACGGTCTCTCCTTGCAGTTTCCTGGTAGAGAGTATACCAGGGATCAAAGTCAGCATAGGAGCCTTCAGAAACCTCTACCCCCTTTTTAATGGCCAGGCGGATATTATAGCGGGTCTTGGATTTCATCGAGGCCAGCAGTTCTTCTTCAGATCTGGAAATGTCGATTATCACCGTATTAGGCGGCTGGATGTCCATAGGCGCTTTGCGGAAATATGGGTTTGTAAGCAGCGGCGGCGGCTGAATCCCCTCCCCAACTTTTCCCCAGGGCAGATCGAAACGGACAAATACTGTCCCCTTCGGCAGAAGGGGCAGCAGAGCTCTGCCCATCCAGGCAAGATAATCTTCCCTGCCCTCTTCCGGTTCCCTGGTATAAGGGCCGTGGGGAATATAGGCCAGGTTGAGTCCCAAAGCCAGCCGGCGGCACAGTATGAGCAGGCGCAGTTCCTCTTCCTGAGGGCTGTACCGCAGAGCTAAGGCCTGCCAGCCAAACTCAGCCTTAAAACTTCCCCAGAAACCACTCTGCAGCAAAAGCTTATTTTCATCCAGCTCAGAGAGGGCTACCGGTTCAATCAAAACTCCACCCAACTATCTCTCCTTTTAGTCCCCCGCCGATTATTAAAGTTTATGCTACCTTACCCGGCCCTCTTTGGTTTTTTTCGCAAGTATTACCTTCCCGGAGCAGATCAAAGGGCGCTCCTCCACCATTACCTTAAAATCATGCACTTCAATTGGAATACTGAAAAACTCATCTATATCGATTTCCGGCCTGGCCATCTGTTCGCCGCCATGGTCCGATTCCTGCGGCTCTGTCATCCCGGGAGAAAGTACAACCCGGTCACCCGGATTACCATTATCCACAAAAAGAACCTCTACTGCTTTGTCAACTTCAGCAGCCAACAGCATTCCCTGGCTCTCTACCCCGCGCAGCCTGGCCCCTTTCAAATTGGCCACAATAATTACATTACGCCCTTTAAGTTCCTCTTCACTGTAATATTCAACCAGACCGGATACAATCTGGCGCTGCTCACCGCCTATATCAACCTTCTCGATATAGAGTTTATCGGCCTTTGGGTGTTTCTCCACCTCAATAATCCGCCCTACCCGCAGATCGACCCTGGAAGTAAATCGCTCTGCGGCTCCGAGCCCCTGCTGCTTTGCCGCCTCTAAAGCCCGGTCTGCCTGAGATCCGGAAAACCGTTCCCGGAAAGCTTCCATCTCTTTATTCTCCAGACGCTTAAAAAGAAGCTCCGGCCGGGATATTTCCTCAATACCTGTCCTGCTGCCAAGTTGAGCCCATGTAAGGCCAGGTGAAGCTCCCAACCCCTGAAAACCAAAGAAGGAAACAATCCGCCGTGATGTTTCAGGAATAAAGGGATGGCTAAGTATGGCCAGATCACGAACCAGATATACCAGGTCATTCAACAAAGCTGCCAGGCTTTCCGGATTTTCCTTTACCTTCTTCCAGGGCTCCTCCTCCTGAAAACGCTTATTTCCCAGAGCAGAAAGCAGAAAGATCTTGTGGAAAGCCTCGCGCAGCCGTACTCTGTCAAAAGCTTCGGTAATCTCGCTTTCCTGTTTCTTTACCTGCTGCTGGAAAAGCTCGCTGTCCTTTTTTGAGCTGCCGCTTTCACCGCCTGTCGCCTGCGGCAGCTTGCCGTCAAAGTAACGCATTACAAAGCTAAGGGTGCGGTTAACCAGGTTGGCCAGGTTTCCGATTAGCTCACTGTTTACCTTCTCCTGGAAATCCTTCCAGGTAAAAAGGGCATCGGATTTTTCAGGACGGTTATAGAACAGGTAAAAACGCCAGACATCCGCCGGAATACCGCTTTCCAGAGCATCGCTGCCAAAAACGCCTATACCCTTGCTCTTGGAAAATTTGCCGCTTTCATAGTTTAGATATTCGGTGGATGAGATATGATTGAGCATGGTCCATTTCTCGCCGCTTCCCAGGAGCGCAGAGGGAAAGATAACCGTATGAAAGGGAATATTATCTTTGCCGATAAACTGATAGAGCTCTACCTCCTCCGGGTTTCGCCACCACTTTTCCCACTCCCTGGTCAGGGTGGCAGTGATAGAGATATAACCGATGCACGCATCGAACCAGACGTAGAAAACTTTATTCCTGTAGCCATCTTTTGGCACCGGGATTCCCCACTTCAAGTCCCTGGTAATGCCCTTTTCATCCAGGCCGTCGCGAATCCAGGCCTGTGTCATGTGCACCGCATTTTTTGCCCAGAAACCATCTTTAGAGGCCACGGCCATCCAATCCTGCAGTTTGGGAAGTATGGCGGGAAGATCTATGTACAGGTGATCGGATTTACGCACAACAGGGGGCTTCCCGCAAATCCCACAGGCAGGCTCCACCAGTTCCGTAGGGTCGAGTAATTTACCGCAATTTTCACATTGATCACCCCTGGCTTCAGGGTAATCACAGTGGGGGCAGCGGCCTCTTACAAAGCGGTCAGCAAGAAAACGCTCGCAGCTTTCACAGTAGGTTTGCTCAATGGTCTTTTCATTTATATACCCTTTTTCCTCAAGTTTTGAGAAAATATGCTGGGTTATCTCGGTATGCTCAGGTGTGGAAGTACGTCCCCACTTATCAAAGGAGATATTGAACCATTTATAGATATCGGTATGAACTTTATAGTAACGGTCACAGAGCTCCTGGGGAGTGATGCCCTCTTCCAGGGCCCTGGTTTCAGTAGCTGTGCCATACTCGTCAGTACCGCAGATATACAGGGTTTCAACCTCCCTTAAGCGGCAGTAACGGGCAAAAACATCTGCCGAGAGCACCTGGATCAGATTTCCCAGGTGGGGAACATTATTCACATATGGCAGGGCTGAGGTAATCAGGATCTTTTTCATAGTATGCGTACTATATGAACTTCTTAATGCTTAAGTCAAGGTGAAATGCCCGCAGGGTGCGTAGTCCCAGCATGCGGAGTGCCCGTAGGCGTAGTCCCCGCAGGGGAGTGCAAAGTCCCAGCATGCGAAGTCCCCGCAGGGGAGGGTGAAATGCCCGTAGGCCCCTCACAGACAGCGATAACGCAGAGACTCCTCATACATGGCAGCTATGTTCTCCACCGGCACATCGGCCTGAATGTTATGCACCGGGGCGAAAATATACCCTCCCTGGTGGTTTAGGGCTTCAATATGAAAACGGACATTGCGTCTAACCTGCTCAGGGGTTGCCCTGGACAGAATATGCTGGACATCCACTCCCCCTCCCCAGAAAGTAATCCTGGAGCCGAACTCACGCTTCAACCGCTCCGGTTCCATATTCAGCGCCGAAGTCTGAACCGGGTTTAAAATATCAACCCCGATCTCGATAAAATCCTCGATAAACTCATATACGGAACCGCAGGAATGGAGAAAGACTTTGGCCTTACTCAATCTGTGGACTATGGAATATATATATAGCCTATTGACTTAGCTCATCAGACTCTTTATATAGCAGGGAACTAAAACGGATGTAACAACAGGCTGTCCCGCAACTATGTCTGGAGCGAATATTCATGCATCAGGAACCTTTTTTTTGCT